>JAUXRN010000170.1 GCA_030681835.1 Actinomycetota bacterium | reverse complement strand
CCCTTCATCCGGGAACGCTACCGCGTGCGGCGGCGCCGAAGCCCGGCAGCGCTCGCCTTGGCCTTGGCCCATCGAGCGTCCTCGACGGTGACGGCAAGCAGCGTGCCCATGGCCACGCGTCGCAAGGTCCGGAACGCGTGGCGCGGTGATTGGGCGAACTCCTCGGGGGCGAGGGCCAGCCGATTGCGCACGATGGTCGTGCGGCGCTCGGGAGCGTGACCCGTGGCGAGGACCGTGCGGCCCAGCACGCGGACCTGCCGGCCCTCCCCGACCCGATGGCCGATGGCGAGTTCCGGCACCAGCACGATCCGACGCCCGGCCGCGCGCAGCCGCACGCAGGCCGCTGCGTCGACGGCATCGATGCCGAGGACCTCGTCGAAACCACCGACGGCGACGAGCGCGGGGACCGACCAGAGCGTCCCGGACTGGATGACCTCCTCGGTGACGGGGAGCCCCGACACCTGCCGCGTCGGGTAGGCGAGGGCGCCACTCGCATCGTCTACCAGCCCGGCGGCCATAGCCCCGATCGAGTGCGGCCCCAGCACCGCGACTGCCTCGTCGGCCGCCGCGGTGATGCTCGCCACGTAGTCCGGCGCGATCGTGGAGTCCTGGTCGACAGTGAGCAGCCACTCAGCATGGCTCTCGACGGCACGGTGCAGGCCGACGTTGAGGCTTCGCGCGATGCCGCGGTTGTCGTCGTGCGCCACGACGACGGCCCCGCGTGCCGCTGCCTCGCGGAGGGTCTGGTCGGCCGTGCACGGACTGCCGTCGTCGACCACGACGAGCACGACTCCCTGGCTCAGCAGCGCGTCGACGAGGCCTAGGAGTGCATCGTGATCGGGTTGGTACGCGGGGATGACCGCGACGATGAGGCCCACGGCCCGAGTCTAGGCAGGCGGTAGGCTGTCGCCGACGTAATCCATGGGTCGGAGGAACCTTGACCGAGGCAAAGCGCGCCTTCATCACCGGGGTGACCGGCCAGGACGGTTCCTACATGGCCCAGCAACTGCTGGCCAAGGGCTACGAGGTGCACGGCCTGGTCCGGCGGTCGTCGACCTTCAACCGCAGCCGCATCGACCACCTGCACCACGACGAGCACATCCCGGGCAAGAACCTCCACCTGCACTACGGAGACGTCACCGATGCCGCCCGCATGCAGCAGCTCATGGTGGAGATCCGTCCGCATGAGGTCTACAACCTCGCGGCGCAGTCGCACGTGCGGGTGTCCTTCGACGAGCCCGCCTACACCGCCCAGGCGTCCGGCGTCTCGGCTCTCAATCTGCTCGAGGCAATCCGGTCCACCGACACGTCGATCCGCTTCTACCAGGCGGCCACGAGCGAGATGTTCGGCGCGAGCCCGCCGCCGCAGAACGAGCAGACGCCCTTTTACCCGCGCAGCCCGTACGGCGTCGCCAAGGTGTACTCCTACTGGATCACCCGCAACTACCGAGAGGCCTACGACCTGTTCGCCGTCAACGGCCAGCTGTTCAACCACGAATCCCCCCGTCGCGGCGAGACGTTCGTGACTCGCAAGATCACGTTGGCCGTGGCCAAGATCGTCAAGGGACTGGCCAGCGAGTTGTGGATGGGGAACCTGGATTCCGTGCGCGACTGGGGCTATGCCCCCGAGTACACCGACGGCATGTGGCGCATGCTGCAGGCGGACGAGCCGACCGACTTCGTCCTCGCCACCGGCACCGCGTACACCATCCGCGACTTCCTCACGTTCGCGTTCGAGCATGCTGGCCTGGACTGGCAGGAGTACGTGAAGTTCGACCCCAAGTTCCTGCGGCCCACCGAGGTCGACGTGCTCATCGGCGATGCCGGCAAGGCGAAGTCGGTGCTCGGGTGGGAAGCCACGGTCCTCCCCCCGCAACTGGCGCAGGTCATGGTTGACGCGGACATCGCGAGGCTCGAAGGCGCCAAAGAGGGTCAGTTCTAGGCCATCCGGTGCGCGCCCTCGTCACTGGAGCCGCCGGGCAGGATGGCACCATCCTGTCGACGCTCCTCGCCCGTGAGGGCGCGGACGTCGTCGCCGTGGTCAAGCCCGGCTCCGACACGGACCTGCTCCTGCGCTACGCCCCCGGCATCGAGATCGCGGAGTGCGACCTCGCGGATGCCGCCGGCCTTCGATCCCTGGTTCGCGACGCCGCTCCCGACGAGGTCTACAACCTCGGCGGGTTCACCGCGCCCGGCGAGTCGTGGGAGCACCAGGAGGAAGTGCGGAGCATCAACGTCGACGCGGTGGCCGTGCTGGTCGACGCCGCGCGGCAACTCGGCGGGGCCCGTCTCTTCCAGGCCTCGTCCGCCTCGATCTTCGAGGGCACCGACATGATCCCGCAGACCGAGCGCAGCAGGCGCGCCCCGGTGACCCCGTACGCGCAGTCAAAGGCCGACGCGATGGACATCATCGACCGGGCTCGCGCCGACCATGGTTTGTTCGCGGTGTCCGGCATCCTCTACAACCACGAGTCCCCGTTGCGCGGCGAAGGCTTCGTGACCCGTCGCATCAGCATGGGCGTGGCACGGATCGCCGCGGGGCTTGCCGACGAGCTGGAACTCGGCGACGTCGAGGTGGCTCGCGACTGGGGCTGGGCCCCGGACTACGTGCGCGGGATGCAAATGATGGTGCGGGCCGACGTCCCGCACGACTACGTGTTGGCCACGGGGGTCTCGCACCGGCTGTCCTTCTTCCTGTCGCGTGCCTTCCGGGCGGCTGGCATCGAGGACTGGTCCCGCCACGTGCGCAGCATGAGCGACCGCAAGCGCGCGAAGGACACCAACATGCTGGTCGGGGACAGCGTGGCTGCCTACCGCGAGCTCGGCTGGCGGCACACCGTGGACTTCGATGACGTCGCGGCACGGATGGTGGAGCATGACATCGCCCTGCTGGCCGCCCCGGGCCTCATGTGGTCGATCGCGTGACCGCGCCCCGCGTCTCGTATGCGCAGAACGGCGAGGACATTCGCGTGTGGCGGGCCTTCGGCGACGACGGTCATGGGCGCACCTACGTCGATGTCGGGGCCAACGAGCACCGGCACCTGTCGATAACGGCAAGCCTGCACGACTTGGGCTGGCGTGGCCTGCTCGTCGAGGCGGACCCCGAGCTTGCCGCGGAGCTTCGGGTGCGGCGGCCCGGGGATGTCGTGGTGGAGGCCGCCGCGGCAGAGGGTGCCGGGGAGCTGGTCTTCTACCGGGTGCCCGGCACCGGTCTGGGGACGCTGGATGCCGACGAGGCTCAGGCCGCGCGCACTCGCGGCTTCGAGGTGCACGAAGCCGTCGTCCGCACCGCCCCCCTTGACGCAATCCTCGACGAGCACGAGGTCGGGGATGTCCACTTCATGTCCATCGACGTCGAGGGCGCCGAGGCCAGCGTGCTGGCCGGCCTGCGCCGGCACCGGCCATGGGTCATGTGCGTCGAGGCCGTCCTGCCGGGCACGACCGAGCCCAGCCACGCGCCCTGGGAACCGGGGCTGCTGGCCCGGGGCTATGTCATGGCCGCGTTCGACGGCGTCAATCGCTGGTACGTGGCCGAGGAGCACGCCGATCTGGTCCGAGCCGTGGCCACGCCGTTCAACGCCGTCGATGCCGGCCAGCACGGCTGGGTGGTCGCCGACCTCGCCGCGCTCCGCTCGGGCGCGCAGCGAGGCGTCCAGCGTCGGGCCTGGCAGCGCGAACTGATCCTCAACGACCTGCGTTCGCAGGTCCCTCCGGAGGAGTACGAGAGGCAGATCGAGGAACTGCGGACAGCCCTTGTCAGCATCCAGGGGTCGCGGGCCTACCGGATCTCGACGCGACTTGCCCGGACGGCGAAGGGCGCAATCTTCCGCGCGCGGACGCTCGTCACCCGGCTGCCCGGCCCCGTCTCGTCGGCCCTCGTCCGCCGTCGTCACCTGCGCCACGTCCGCGTCAACATGGGTCACCTCACCGACCCGGCGTTCCTCGGCGATCCACCCGACGGCACCGTGGACTGGCTCGACCCGGCCGGCCTGCCGGCTCCTCCGGCCGGCGGCCTGGGCCTGGGCCCGATGACGACCGTCGAGGCCGTGGCTGCGCGGGACTGGCTCGGCGCTGGACCCTACGACGACGACGCGCTCCTCGAGCGCCGGACGGACAACCATGGCGACGAACTGGGCCGCACGATGGCGGCCCTGCGCACCCGACTCGCGCTGGCCGATCGCCCGCCGAGTCCGCACTGGGCCGGCGGCCGCCTCGTCCTCGTCGACGCCCGATCGCTGCAGGATCCTGCCTTCGGCCACCGAGGGATCGGGCGGTTCGCCCGAGCCGCCGTCGCGGCGACTCGCGAGGCGATGGGCGACGGCCGGGTCGTGCTGCTCGTCGATGCCGGGCTCGAGTCGCTGGATCCGGAGGTGGCGGGATCCTGCCGGACCGTGACCGAGGTGCCGGAGCACTCCGTGTCGCAGTTCAGCGTCCTCGTCGAGCCGTCCCCCATGACGGGCAGCCCGGAGCCCCTCGTGGCGATGCTGCACAGCGCCGCCCACAAGATCGCCGTGGTCTTCGACTTCATTCCCATGGCGCACCCGACGTTGTACCTTCGCCACCCGGCCGCTCGGGCGGAGTACGCCGCCAGCCTCGATGCCCTGCGCATGTATGACGAGTTCGCCTGCATCTCCCACGTCACCCGCACCGACCTGGCCCAGTGGCTGGGCCGCCCACTCGACGGGCCGGACGCGGTCGTCGCGAGCGTGGCGTGGCCGCGCGGCCTCGTAGCGGTTGCGCCCGCGCCAGATGGCCGGCGACCGGGATCCGGCCCCGTCGTCGTGATGACGGGAGACGAGCCCCGCAAGAACACGTTCGGCGCCCTCGCCGCCATCGGTGCGGCGACCGCGGCGGATGCTCAGCGCGACGTCGTCGTCGTCGGCATGGCCGGTCAGGACGTCCGCGTGCATCACTGGTCCATCGCAGCGGCGATGCGTCCCGGCGAGGCCCGCACTGCGGGCCGGATCTCCGACGCGGAGATGACCGACCTGCTCGGCGGGGCGCAGGCCGTCGTCGTGGCGTCCTTCGACGAGGGACTGTCCCTTCCGGTGATCGAGGCAGTCGTGGCGGGAGGGGTGGTCGTCGCCTCCGACATCCCTGCGCATCGCGAGCTCATCGGCTCCGGTGCATTCCTCGGCGATCCCGGCGACGTGTCCGCCCTGGCCCGTGCGCTCCGCCGGACGGCGGGCCGCTCGTCGGTGGCCGCACGCCAGGCCCGAGCACTCGGCCGGCACGCGCATGCGGACCTCGAGGACGTGATCGCCCGGTCGCTGACCGCGCATGCCAAGTCCGCTGACGTCGTGCCGCCGGCCACTGCCGTTCACGTGGGTGGCCGGGCGATGAAGGTCGGCATCGCGACGCCGTGGTGGCCGCAGCACACAGGCGTGGCCGACTTCTCGACTGCGACGACCCTCGAGCTGGCCCGGATCGCTGACGTCACTGTCTACGCAACGTCGTCGGCGCGGGTCGAGGAGTCCGCGCCCGCGGGGGTTCGGCTGCGCAGCGCGCCCGTGGAGGATGCCTTCTCGGGACGCGATGACGTGCTCGTCTCGGTCGTCGGCAACAGTCATTTCCACGTGCCGTTCATCGACCTCGCGGCACGTACGGGATGCGTCGTCGTCGCTCACGACACCCGGCTCGTGGAGTTGTACCTCGCGTTGCGGGGCCGAGGGGGCCTGGAGCAGGTCATGCTGCGCGGCAGCGGCCGGAAGGCACTGGTCCCGCCACTGGACGACCAGATCGAGGACATGCGCCTGCTGCAGAACGCCGGCTTCTGGGAGGTGGCGCGCCGAGCCCGAATGCTCGTGCTGCACGCCCCCGCGGCTGCCGCCCGCATCGAGGCCGAGACCGGAGTGCGACCACGACTCCTGCCGTTCGCCACCCAGCGCACACCCCGCCAGCAGGTCGTGACGGATGTCGACCGAGTGGCCGCGCGCACCCGGCTGGGGATGTCGCCCGATGCCATCCACCTCGCCACGTTCGGCTTCGTCGACATCCGCACCAAGCTGACCGACGTGGTCGTCGAGGCAGCCGCCTGGCTGACCCAATGGGGTCGGCGGGTAGAGCTCCACCTCGTCGGCTCGGCCCCCGAGCACGCCCAGGAGGCCCTTGAGCAAAGAGCCCGGCAGGCCGGCATCGCGGGCCTGCACGTGACCGGCTTCATCGACGATGAGCGGTTCCGCGACTACCTGCTGGCCGTCGACGCCGGTGTGCAGTTGCGGGTCTCTCCGCTCCTAGGCGTGAGCGGCCCGCTCAGCGACCTGGCCGCCTTCGGCACGCCGGCCGTGGCCAGCGCCGGGCTGGCGGCTGATGTCGACACCCCGGGCTTCATCCACCGCCTTCCTGACGAGGTCAGCCCGGTCGGCGTGGCCGAGGCCATCGAGTCCCTCCTCGCCAGCCCGATGCCGCAGGACGTCCGCGAGCAGGCCAGGCGCGAGTACCTGCAGCGCAAGTCGCCGCGACGGTATGCCGAGCTGTTGCTCGAACTGCTGGGCGAGGCCGCCGGCGATCGGCCGGGGGGTGGGCGCTGATGCACGTGGGCATCGACATCGAGCAGTTCGCGACCGATCCATACGGATCGGGCATCCAGCGCGTGCTCCAGTACCTAGCCAAGGAGTGGCCGGGCGAACGGGTGCAAGCCGACTTCGTCGTTCCTCGTGGACGGGGCTTCGCGCTGCTGAGCCCGGTGCAGGCCGCCGACGTGCTGTCGGTGCCCTTCGAGCCGCGGGGAGACGGTGACTTGCGGGCAGCGGTGACCAGCGCCCTGGACCGGCAGGAGGCCCCTGTCGTCATGGCCGGCGACCTGCTGGCCCTGCACGACGCATGGCTGCTGCCGGAGGTCTCCTACCTGCCCAGCGTCCTCGAGCGGTTCGCGCTGTTCTCGCGATGCATGCCCACGGCCGCGATCGGTTACGACGCCCTGCCCATGACCGAGCCCGCCAACTACCGATTCCCCCCGGGGTCGGCGGCGTGGGTGAGCGAGTACTTCCGGCTCCTGGCGGTGGCCGACTCGGTGGTCTGCATCAGCGACTACGCGCGCGACAGCATCCTCGGCCGGTTGCGGCGCGACCCGGCCCGGCCGATCTGCGTGGCCCATCCTGGCGGCGACCACATCCCCATACGGCAGCCCAGAATCGACCAGCAGTCCCGCTTCGACGCGTCACCCGTCTTTGTGCGGCTGGGGACCCTCGAGGCACGCAAGCGCCCGATCGAGATCCTGCGCGCGTTCCGGCTGGCCCGAGCCCGCGGGGTCGATGCCGAACTGGTCTTCGTGGGCGGCGCCTCGGCATCCGACTCCGCTATCAACGACGAGATCGCGACGGCCACGCGAGAACCGGGCATCCGCTGGGTCCAGCACGCCACCGATGCCGAGGTGCATGCCCTCGTGCACGCAGCGGGCGCCATGCTGTCCGTCGGCGTCGAGGGATACGGGATCCCCGTGCTCGAGGCCATCCGCCTCGGCACGCCCGTCCTGTTCGCCGGCATCCAGCCGGCGGCCGAGCTGATGCTTGGCGGTGGCGCGTTCCGGATCGACGCCAGTTCCCCGGAGACCCTTGCCGACGCGCTCGAGGAGGCCGCTCGCCCGGGGATGCTGGACGGCATGCACGAGGGCCTGCGACCCGAATCCGTGCCCACATGGGCGACATTCGCGCAGACCGTCGTCGACCACCTCGTGGACTAGCCTTGCGAGCGTGAGCGACCGACGGACCCTCGTGGCCATCCCGGCCTGGAACGAGCAGGGATCCATCGCCGGAGTCATCGCGAAGGTGCGCGAGCACCGCCCCGAGGCGGACATCCTCGTGGTCAATGACGGCTCCACCGACCGCACCGCGGTCACGGCGCGCGCCGCTGGGGCGCAGGTCGTCTCGCTGCCGT
Organism: Actinomycetota bacterium; assembly: GCA_030681835.1. Classification (GTDB taxonomy): domain Bacteria; phylum Actinomycetota; class Actinomycetes; order S36-B12; family S36-B12; genus UBA10649. Next base: position 66,709 of record JAUXRN010000170.1, on the reverse strand, counting down.
TCAACGTCGGCGTCGGCGGCGCCATGCGCACCGCCTTCCTCTATGCCAAGCGCGAGGGATACGGCGCGCTCGTGCAGGTGGACGCCGACGGCCAGCACGACCCCGTCGACCTCGACCGGATCATTGACGGCCTCGACGAGGCCGATGTGGTGGTCGGGACCCGCTTCCACCCCCACTCGACGTACTTCGTCGGCGGCCCGCGCAAGTGGGCCATGAGGCTGCTCTCGCTCAGCCTGAGCCGCATGAACAAGGGCACCATCACCGACCCGACGTCAGGGTTCCGGTCGGCCGGGCCACGTGCCATCGACCTCTTCGCGGTGGAGTACCCGGCCGACTACCTCGGCGACACGGTGGGCTCCCTTGCCATAGCGATCCGGCATGGGCTGGTCGTCCGGGAGACCCCGGTGACGATGTACTTCCGGCAGACCGGCAGGCCGAGCAAGAACGCGATCTGGTCGGCGTTGTACCTCGGCCGGGCGTCGCTGGCCATCGTGGCGACGAGCCTCAAGCGCGACTACGTCCCCCGGGGGGATACGTCGTGACCGCACAGATCCTCGGTGCCGGCGCGGCGATCCTCACGTTCATCTTCGTCTTCAGCCTGCTGCGACGCGGCGTGCTCAGGGAGAAGTACGCCGTCCTGTGGCTGTTCTTCTCCGGGGCGGCGCTCTTCTTCGCCCTCGTGCCAGCCGCCCTCGTGTGGGTCTCGTCGGTCATCGGCGTCGCCGAGCCGGTCAACCTGCTGTTCTTCGTCACGGTCGTCCTGCTCATCCTCGTGGCCGTGCAATTGAGCTACGAACTGAGCCGGCACGAGGCCAGGATCCGGCGCCTGGCCGAGGAGATCGCCCTGCTCGACCAGGAGATCAAGGACCTTCGGGAGCGACGCATTGATGAATGAGCCCGTGCTGGTGATGGCCTTCAACCGGCCGGACCACCTCGCGGTCCTCATCGATCGGCTGCGGGAGGTCCGGCCGGCCCGCGTGTTCCTCGCCGTCGACGGTGCCCGGGACGGCCGGGCGGACGAGGCTGCCCGGGTGCAGGCGTGCCGCGACCTCGCGGCCGCCTTCGACTGGGACTGCGAGCTCGAGACCCTGTTCCAGCCGAGCAACCTCGGCTGCGGCCAGGGCGTCAGCACCGCGATCTCGTGGTTCTTCGGCCGGGTCGAGCGAGGGATCATCCTCGAGGACGACATCATCCCGCACCCGTCGTTCTTCGGCTTCTGCACCGAGCTGCTCGACCGCTACGCGGACGACTCACGCGTCTTCGCCATCTCGGGGTGCAACTTCGTGCCGCGCAGCGCCCAGACGCACCCGGACAACGCGTACCGGTTCTCGCAGGTGCCGCACATCTGGGGGTGGGCTACCTGGCGCCGGTCCTGGGCGCAGCACCGCCTCGACATCGCGGGCTGGCGACATCAGCTCCCGCCGGGACGGCTGTGGGCCAGGGCGGGGCATTCGGTCCCCGGATCGCTCTACTGGGCATCGACCTTCGAGCTGCTTGCCCGCAAGGAGGTCGACACCTGGGACGGCCAGTTGGTGCTCGCCACGATGGTGTCGGGGCAGCTGACGGCGACGAGCAATGTCAATCTGATCGAGAACATCGGCTTCGGGGAGCTGGCCACGCACACGGTGGAGGACCGTGACGAACTGCAGCCCATCGAGCCGATCAGGCTCCCGACCTCGGACGTTCCGGTGGCGCTGGACTCGCGGGCCGACGCCTGGACCCGGAGGCATCACTTCCGAGCTACGTGGCGAGGCATGGCGGGGCAGGCAGACCGCTACCTTAGGCAGCGCAAAGGGAGGCAAGCGTGAGCATCGCCAAGGGCAGGGCCCTCGTCACGGGCGGTGCGGGCTTCATCGGCTCGCACCTGTGCGAACGACTCCTCGACGAGGGCTACGACGTCCTGTGCGTCGACAACTACTACTCGTCGACCAAGGACAACATCGCCCACCTGCTGGCCAACCCGCGTTTCGAGGTGATGCGCCATGACGTGACCTTCCCGCTCTACGTCGAGGTCGACGAGATCTACCACCTCGCCTGCCCGGCCAGCCCGATCCATTACCAGCGCGACCCCGTGCAGACCACCAAGACGGCGGTGCACGGCTCGATCAACATGCTTGGCCTGGCCAAGCGCACGGGGGCCAGGATCCTGCTCACATCGACATCAGAGGTGTACGGCGATCCGCTCGTCCACCCGCAGACGGAGGACTACTGGGGCAACGTCAACCCGATCGGCCCTCGCGCGTGCTATGACGAGGGCAAGCGGGCGGCCGAGACGCTCTTCTTCGACTACCACCGCCAGCACGCGCTGAAGATCAAGGTGGCCCGCCTGTTCAACACCTACGGCCCGCGCATGCATCCCCACGACGGACGGGTGGTCTCCAATTTCGTCGTCAGCGCGCTGGCGGGCGAGCCCATCACCATCTACGGCGAGGGCTCGCAGACCCGCTCCTTCTGCTACGTCGACGACCTCATCGACGGCCTGCTCGCCCTCATGCGCTCGGGTGACGAGGTCACCGGCCCGATCAACCTCGGCAACCCGGGCGAGTTCACGATCGCTGAACTGGCCGACCTCGTGCTCGCGCAGACCGGCTCGTCCTCGCCGACCGAGCACCGTCCGCTGCCCCAGGATGACCCGGTGCGCCGCCAGCCCGACATCACGCGGGCCAAGGAGACCCTGGGCTGGGAGCCGACGATCGGGCTGTCCGACGGCCTGGCCCGGACCATCGAGTACTTCCGCTCGACCCTGGCGTGATGCCTGGTCAGATCGCCGTCGGCATGCTGCTCGTGCTGGCCACCTGGGCAGCGTGCGCCGTCGCGGCCATGGCTGTGGGGCTGGTGCCAGCCCTCGCGATGACGTCGGGCCGCTGGACCTCGTCGACCCTCCGGGTGGCCGTGTGGTCCGGCCTCGTCGCGCTCGCGATCGTCACGGTGGGCCTCAGCGTCGTCGTGCCGCTGCGCAGCGGGGCGGCCGCCTTCGTCGTCCTCGTCTTCATTGCGCTGATCGGGGCACTCGGGATCGGGTGGGGCATCCGGGCGCGCCGGAGGTCCCCCGTCCGATCGCAGGCCCTCAAGGGCTGGCGGTTGGCGGTCCTGGCCGCGTTGGCAGTGGCCCAGGCCTTCCTGGCCGCGGCCGCCCTGGGTCGGGTGACCAACTACGACTCAGGGCTGTACCACCTGGGGGCCATCCATTACGCGGGCGACTACGCGGCCATCCCCGGCCTGGCCAACCTGTACTTCCCGCTCGGCTACGCCAATGCGGAGTTCCCGTTGGCTGCACTGCTGGGCAACGGTCCGTGGGACGGGATTGGCTACCGCCTGCTCAACGGCCTTCTCTTCGCGCTGGTGGCCCTGGACCTCGTCGCCCGGCTGAGGCGGCCCCGGCTCACCGTCGGCGCCTACATCCTCATGGTCGGGGTGACTGCGGCGTGGCTGCCCATGGTGGCCCTCGCGGACTATTGGGTCACCAGCCCATCGTCGGATTCGGCGGTCCTCGTGCTGTCGATCACGGCGGCCGCCTACGTTGCCGACGCGGTGGCGGGCGGGCACCGATGGGCCGTCCACGCGGCAGTGTCGGTGCTCCTCGCCTCGCTGATGGTCATGCTGCGGCCGACGATGGCGATCTACGCGATCCTCACCGTCGTGGTCGTGACGGCTCTCGCCGTGCGGCGGCGCGGAACCGCCCGCCAAGAGGGGCTGACGGCCGCCGTGATGGTCTCGGCGGGCATGGCCGCCCTCGCTGCGCTGGCCATCTCGGCCCGTGACTACGTGCTGAGCGGCTGGCTGCAGTTCCCCCTGTCGGTGGTGTCGTTCGACGTGCCATGGCGGGCGCTCGACCCGGTGGATGCCCGTGCTGCGACCCTGGGTGCGGCCCGGGACCCGGCGGAGCTGTGGTCCGCCGCGCAGGGCTGGGCCTGGGTCCCCGGATGGATCGGCCGGCTGCCCGGCAATTGGGAGGTATACGCGTTCGGCGTGCTCGCCATCGCGGCTGCCGTGCTCGTCGTGCTGGCCCACCGACGGGCGCCAGGCGGGATCCGGGCACGTGGGCTCGCGCTGGCCATGCTGCCGAGCGTCATCGCGGTGGCCTTCTGGTGGCTGTTCACGCCGCCGTCCTTCCGCTTCATCTGGGGCCCGCTGTTCTGCACGGCAGCCGTGCCGATCGGCTGGTCGCTATGGCAACTGGCCCGCGCGGACCGCAAGCCCGGCACTTCGCCGTGGCCGCGGCTGGCCGGCTGGACCCTGGCCTACGCCATTCTCGCCGTGACGGCGTTCACGGCGGTCGCTCGGTTCGACGCGACGGCGATCACGCAGGAGCGCGTGTGGCGGCTGGGCGTGTCGATCCCGTACGCGGTCGCGCCGGTGCCGGGAGCGCCCGACGTCCCCGTCAGCACCGCGACCACGCCGACCGGGCTGGTCCTGCTGCAGCCGATCCCCAGCGATCAGTGCTGGGACGTGTTCCCGCTCTGCACGCCGCAGGTGTTCAGCGACATCAGGCAACGTGGCCCGTCGATCCAGGACGGCTTCGCGCCGTAGGGGGGCGGCCAGGACCCTCGCCGTCATGTACGGTTCGTACATGACGGAGATGGCGGTGAGCGAGGCCCGGGAACACCTGGCCGAGGTGATCGACAGTGCCCAGCGCACGGGCCAGCCGGTGTACCTGACCAGGCGCGGTCGAGCCGTGGCCGTGGTCATTGATCCCGTGGTGTTCGAGCGGCTGGTGGAGGACGCCGAGGACGCGCTGGACCGTGCCGAGCTGGCGCTGGCGCGTGACGAGGACGACTACATCCCGTGGGAGCAGGTCAAGGCCGACCTCGGCCTGACGTGACCGCGATGTACGAGGTCAGGCTCGCCCGGCGTGCCCAGCGCCCTCTTGCATCTCTCGAGCGCCGCGAGCAGCAGCGGATCCGCGCGGCGCTCGACCTGTTGGCCGACAACCCTCGGCCGCCGAACTGCGTTGCCATGCAGGGCGAGGACTCGGTGTACCGGGTCCGGGTGGGGGACTACCGGATCGTCTACGAAGTCCTCGACGAAGTGCTGCTGGTCCACGTCGTGCGGATAGGCCATCGCAGAGAGGTCTATCGATGTACGGGGAAAGTATGAGTTTTCTTGGCTTGCACCCAAGAAATCACGTACTCTTGATCCATGAATACCTCCCCGCGAGCCACTGGCGTTCCCCACGCGATCCTCATCCAGCCGACGTTGATGATCACGGGCCGAAGTGCGGCGGCCGTCTACAGTCAGCCCGCAGCCGAACTTGCGCGCCTGGCTCGTTCTGGCGTCATCGTCAAGATCGCCCACGGCTACTACGCCGCGCTGCCCACCGACAAGCGACGGGGCGACTGGGTTCCCTCGCTGGAGACGCTGAGCGCCGGCCTCGCGGTCGCTGTATTCGGCCCTGGAAGAGGGGCGATCTGGGGGCTCTCGGCGGCCAGGGTGCATGGAGCGTTGCCTCGGGCCACCGCCACGGGGTACGTCCTTGGACCTACCCAGCATGGCGACATCGAGCTGTCCATCCGATCGGCACTCGTCGAGTTCTCCAAGCGGGACCCCGCGCGACTGGACCTGGAGTACTTGGCGACGGAGTTGGGGCCGTCGCTTGTTACATCGATCCATCAGACGATCCTGGATCTCAGCACCCGCCCATTCGTGGACGGCGAGACGCCGCGGGCTGATGCCGTCCGAGCTCTCATGGAGCGGGCGGACCTTGATCGCCTCGCCAGCCTCGCTGCGAATGTACGAGGGCGCTCCGCGTTGGCACGGGCCTTGAGGCTGGCACGTCATGCTGCCTGATGGGGACAGGCGAAGGGTCAAGGAGTCGTTCGGCGCCGACGACCACCAAGTGGAGCGCGACTACCTGATCTCGCACGTGCTCGCGGTACTAAGCACTCGGCTCCCGGACCGGGTCAAGTTCTACGGCGGCACGGCGCTGGCGCGGACGTTCCTTCCCGAAGGGAGACTGAGCGAGGACATCGACCTCATCGCCCTTGGCCGACGCCAGGATGTCGCCGCCGCCGTCGAGACTGCCATCGCCAACGATCTCGCTCGCGAGTTCGGCCGCCCGACGTTCACGCCGACCTTGGCCGACACACGGGTTCCTGCGGCTGCCTTCGTGCAATTCCCCAGCGGAGCAGCCCTCCAGATCCAGCTCCTTCCCGAGGACCACTACGCACCCTGGCCTTTCGAAGCCAGGGTCCTTGACCAGCGTTTCGCCGGCGTACCGCCTGCCACGTTGCTTGTTCCGACGCTTCCGAGTTTCGTCGCGTGGAAGACCACCGCATGGCTCGATCGCAGGAGCCCCCGTGACCTGTGGGACCTTGCGGCCCTGGCACAGCGTGGGGCGGTGGACGCCGAGGCAGCGATGCTCTTCCGACGGTTGGGGCCCTACACCTCGCAACCAAGCGAAGCATCGCTCCCGTCTGCGCCCAGCGAAGACGCCTGGCGCCAGGAACTGGCTCACCAGACGAGGTTGACCCTTACCGCCGCGGATGCGCGTGCCGAGGTTGTACGGGCATGGAGCCGGCTCAACTGATCCGTGCGGCACTCGACCTGTTGGCCGACAACCCTCGGCCGCCGAACTGTGTGGCCATGCAGGGGGAGGACTCGGTGTGCCGGGTCCGGGTGGGGGATTACCGGATCGTCTACGAAGTCCTGGACGAAGTGTTGCTGGTCCACGTCGTGCGGGTAGGTCAGCGTCGAGAGGTCTACCGCTGAGTGAAACGTCGCCTAGGGAAGGTCCAAGAGGACGGCGACTGTCTCACGGATCCGTGCGAGGTCGACCGGACCGACGTTTCCCCTCGGTGACGACAGCCGCGACGGGCTCACGCTGCGAAGGTGCTGGCACTGTGCGGAAGACATCGTCGCCAGGCCCGAGGCCTCTGGCGAGATGGGAACCTCGGAACCGATGGCCCGCACATTCGTTGTCAACGGAACCGCATGCACGACGGTGGGTGAGCGGTCGAGGAAGCGCTGTGCCGTGATGATCACGACGGGACGCGGGAAGCCGGCCTCGTGTCCCGCAGGCACTCCAAGGTCGGCGTCTACGACGTCACCCGAGTTCAGCATCGAGCCAGGCCGTTTCCTCGGCGGACAGAGGCTCGGTCAACTCGGCGCCCATGAGTTCCTGGCGCAAGCCGCGAACCGCCAAGCGGACCGCTTCACCGACCGAGACATCGAGGGTCTCGGCAATGGTCTTGAGACTCCTGTGGGTAACGACATCGACGCGAACGCTCGTTGACTGCATACAAATCAGCATACGGGAACCTATACAGGCCTCGATGCTTCACGTCGACGGGCCGTTGCCCGCCTGTGGATGGATGACGCGCCATGCAGCAGGGCTCGGCCCGTCCGCGTCACCGGCCCCGCCGCCAGCGCCTCCGAGCCGTCAACGGCCCCGGCGGCCACGGTCGCCTCCGCGCCGAACGAGGACTCCCGGGTGTAGACGAGCGCTTCGCTGCCCCCGAGGAGCCGCCAGTCCGTCATCGCGGCAACGGCCCCGGTGTCGGTCGCCCGGTCGATGTCAGCGTGCTCCGCCGTCCAGGCCCGCAGGCCGAGGCGGCCGGCCTCGTCGGCCCATCTGGCCAGCGCCGCCTCGTTGTCGGCGGCGATGAACAGGCTGGTGATGCCGGTCCGGTCGCGCAGCCGGGCCAGTCCCGCGCGGATGGCGCGCGGCGTGGGCGCCTGGCGGGACCGGTCGGTCTGCCGGATGTGCGCGCCGAGGTATCGCCCGCGGCCCAGCAGTGCGGCGCTCACCTGCTCGTCGATCGGCGGACTCCACGCGATCGAGCGGTAGAAGTCCCGTCGCCGGTCGGCGAAAGCGCGCGTCCCGGGCAGGCAGAACGCGCCCCCGGCGATGATGACGAGGGTCGTCGGCCCGGACGCATGCTGCAGCGCCGCATGCAGCTGCGGCATGAACACCTGCTCTCCACGGTCGTGCCCGGCCAGCGCAACGACGTGGCGGTCCGGCAGCACGGTGAGGTAGCGGGGCAGGTCCTCGTGGCTGGTGCCCAGCGCCGCCGTGACGTTGTCCATGCGCACGAACGAGTGATCGAGCGTCTCGCCCGCGAACAGCACCTCGGCTTCGGCCGGCCCGGCAGGCTGGGGCTGCCACGCCACCTGACACGGCACACCAAGGTCGCCGGCCATGATCGCCGCGCTCGCCCAGGCCTGCAGTCGGTTCACATACCCGTTGCGCGGCACCACGATCACTCGCTCGACTGAGTGCGTCGTCACGCTTGCTCCGCTCCGGCCGGGTGCGGCAACAGTAGTCGACCGGCCTCTGCGCGACCGGCCCCTAGGATCGACGGGTGCGGGTGGCCATGGACGAGCAGATCTTCGCCATCCAGCGCTACGGCGGGATCTCGCGGATGTTCGCCGAGCTGGCGAGGCAGTTCGTCATCCATTCGGTCGCTGACGTCGAGCTCGAGCCGCTTGACGCACGCATCGTGAATCGCTACGTGCTTGACCATGACGAACTGAGCATCCCGCTGCGTGCCCGCGAGGCCCGCAACCAGTGGACCGCGCTGGCTCGCTACTTCGCCCGCGTGCGCGTCCGGCGGTCGAGCGACATCGTGCACAACACCTTCTACCTGCCGCATGGCCTGGCCTCGCTGGGCGGCGGCCGCCGCATCGTCACGGTGCACGACATGATTCCCGAACTGATGCCCACCACTCGGCGGCGACTGGACCTGCTGACCATGAAGCGTCGCTACGTCGAGACGGCCGACCACGTGATCTGCGTGTCCGAGGCGACGCGGCAGGACCTCCTGAGCGTGTACGGCGAGATCGCGGCACCGGTGTCGGTCGTCCACCACGGTGTCGACGAGCGGTTCCACCCGGGCGTTCCGCGGCTGGACTTCCTGCCGGCGCGATACGTGCTGTTCATCGGCAACCGGGACCAGTACAAGGACGCGGACGTGCTGTTCCGCGCATTCGCCCGGGTGTCGCGCGACCACGACGACCTCCACCTGCTGTGCGTGGGCGGCGTGGGCCTGACCGCCGCCGAGGTCCAGCGGCTGATCGATCTGGGTATCCGTGACCGCGTGTCCCAGCGCTACCTGTCGGACGGTCAGATGGCGTCGGCCTACACCCACGCAGAACTGTTCGTCCTGCCCTCGCGCTTCGAGGGGTTCGGGCTGCCCGCGCTCGAGGCGATGGCCAGCGGCACGCCGGCCTTGCTGGCCCGGGCAACCTCGTTGCCAGAAGTGGGCGGCGACGCGGCCGGCTACTTCGAGCCCGGCAGTGATAGCGACCTCGCCCGGGAGATGGCCAGGGTCCTCGACGACCCTGCCCTTCGGCACTCGATGTCGCTCGCCGGGCTGTCCCGCGCACGTGATTTCACCTGGCAGGCCTGCGCGCTCCGTACCGCCGAGGTCTATCGCTCGACGCTCGGCTGACCGGGCGGCCCGAGGCGGGCCTGTAGCCTTGTCGGCACTGTGACCGCGTCAACCACCTCCGTGCCGGTGCGGGCCGAGAACCCCTCGGTCGACGCGTACCTGCGGGCGGCACTGTCCCCCGAGCAGCGCCGCAACGTGCTCTTCCCGTCCTTCACGCAGTGGGACTTCGCGTTGGCCGCCCTGGCCGACACCGCCGCCTGCCTGCACGAGCAGGGCTCCGAAATCACCCTCGCGTTCTGGGGACCGCACACCCCGCTGCGCGACCCGGGCTGGTCGGCCAGCCGTGCGCTGGGCCGGCTGACGGGAGCGCCGACCTGCGATGACATCGCCCGCTCTGCCCTTCTGGCAGTGGGCATCCCGGCCGCTGCCGACACGCGTCCGCCGATCCGGCGCTGGCATCCCGGGCAGGACATCCGGATCGACGCCCCGATGAACCGCACGCAGATCCGGGCCTTGCAGTATCACGGCACCCCGATGGGCCGCGCGATCCTCCAGGTGCACCCGGACACCGAGACGCCCATCACGGACACCTTCTTCTGGAGCCGGCGATGGGTCCAGGCCGCGGCCCGCTCCTATGCCTGGGTGTTCGACCAGGTGAGCGCCGTCATCGCCCAGCGGGGCGTCACCGCCGTCTGCGTGTACAACGGACGGTTCCTGCACGACCGGGCAGCCTCAGCGGCCGCGCAGGTCGCCGGCGTCCCCGTCCTGTACTACGACACGGGTGGCCTGGACACCGACTTCGATCTCACCGACTCGGTCACCCACGACTGGTCGGACCTCCAGCGCCGGATGCTCGCGCTCTATGAAGGGTGGGCACCCGAGGAGCGTGACGTCGTCGGCGGCAGTTGGTTCCGCGAGCGGCTCGAGCATTCCGCGCCCGACAACGCCCTGTTCACCGAGGCGCAGGAGCGGGGATCCACCATCGACCGGCCGGAGGCCGACTGCCTGGTGGTCTACTTCAGTTCCTCCGGCGACGAGATCGCCGAGCTGGAACTGGACTGGGGGCAGTTCATTGGCACCCAGCCCGAGGCGCTTGCGTACCTGGCCGAGGAGTGCCGCAGCCGCCCCGGCTTCACCCTGGTGGTCCGGTCGCACCCGCACATGCGCATGAAGCCCGCCCAGGACCTCGCCGAGTGGCTGGATGCGGTGGATCAGGCTCAGCCCGACGTGCACCTGGACCCGTACTCCACCGTGGACTCGTACGCCCTCATGCGCCAGGCGGACATCGTCGTCACCTATGGCTCGACGACGGGAGTCGAGGCGGCATACGCGCACAAGCCGGTAATCGTCATGGGGCCGTCGGCCTATGACGAGCTGGGCTGCGCCATCCGCGCGTCCACCCGCGAGCAGCTTGCCGCGGCCCTCGACGTGCGCGAGCCTGGGTCCTGGCCGGGCGCCGTCTCCTACGGGCTCATGATGCGGCGCCGCGGCTTCCTGCTGTCCAGGGTGCGGCGTTCGGGGGGGACCTTCGAGCTGGCCGGGCGGACTTTCGCGCAACCGCGCATCGCGGTGCGTCACGCGGGTAACCTCCTCAAGCGCATCCAGCGCTGGTACCTCTCCCGGTAGGAGCGTCCATGCGGGGCAGGCAGGCATGATGGGCACGGCGCGGGCGGCGATCCGCAGGAGGATCCCGTTCAGCACGGAGGCCTACGAGGCCTCCCGGCGCCTCGTACGCAGGCCCGGTGCACGGCGCAAGGTGCGCGAGGTGCTCGCGAGCGGCCGCCCGATCCTGCTCGACCTCGGTGGCGGCTACGAGCCTGGGCGCAACGGCTGGCTCAATGTCGACATATCGAACGAGGCCGACATCTTCTGGGACCTCAGCGGTGGCATCCCCTTCCCGGACGGTTCCGTCGACCGGGTCTACTCCAGCCACTTGTTCGAGCACCTGACCTTCGACCAGGGCCAGGCCCTGCTGGCCGAATGCCTGCGAGTGCTCAAGCCCGGTGCCGTCATCTCGATCGCGGTGCCCAACGCCCGCATGTACATCGAGGCGTACCTCGGGCATCGCACGCTGCCCGAGGAGTACTTCGGCTGGAAGCCGGCGTACAACCGAACAACGTCGATCGACGCCGTCAACTACGTGGCGTATATGGCCGGCGAGCATCGGTACATGTTCGACCAGGAGAACCTGCTGCACGTCCTGCGGCTGGCAGGGTTCGAGGGCGTGAGCGAGCGGGCCATGGATCCCGAGGTCGACCGGCCGGAACGCGACTTCGAGTCGATCTACGCCACCGGTCACAAGCCGGGCTGACACCCGCCGACCTTGAGGTTGGCGTGGGTTCCAGGGCGGCAAAGCCGCGCCAACCTCAAGCTCGGCGGGTTGGCTCGAGCTATCCGAGCCCGTTTCCGTTGCCCTGCTCACGCAGGACCGCCTCGCTTGCGCACTGGGTCGGCGCTCCAGCATCGCGGATCGACTCCAGCAGCCGCTCGAAGAATGACCGGGTGCCGCCACCGGGCGCCCCCAGTGTCCACGCAGACGCGCCGCCCGCATGGCTGGCGCGTTTGCGGACGTAGTCCTCCGGGCTGCTGGAGTTGAACGCGATGTGCACAGGATGGAAATCGAACACGTAGACGCTCTCGCAGGCCAGGGCCGCGGCGATGACGTCCTCGGCGAAAGGAGCACGTGGCGCGTCCGCCCAGTTCCGGCCGAACCACATGTCCATGTTGTCCATGTACGAGATAGGCAGTTCCCAGATCCCCCACGCAGTCCGGAACGGCATAGAACCAGGTCCGAAGAGGTGGGTCTCGTTGGACTGGTAAAGGAAGCCCGCACCGGCCCACTCAATGGAAAGCAGGTGGCTGGTCACGCATGAGTGCGACCGGATGCCGAGTGCTGGGGCCTCGGGGTCCTGCCACGCCCGCAGGCCCGAAGGCTTCCGCAGGTCGATCGTCGGATGCGGCCCCCATTCGTGGCCTTCGGGTCTCCAGCCGGCTGACGCCTCATGGATGAAGAAGGTGGATCGAGGCAGGTCGGGGTAAGCCGTGAGGAACTCCTCCATATCCTCAGCGCGCATCCAGTCGGTGTCGAAGGTCAGGCAGATCATTCGACCCCCTTCGTCAGCACGAAGGCCTGGAGGTGGCCGCAGTCGACCAGGTTCGGCAGGTGCTGCTCGAGCGCGCGGGCGATCTCGTTGATCGGGTGGTCGTACCGGGGCGGGTCCGGAGCCACCAGGAGTGGGTGGACCACGCGTCCGACGAAGTAGTAGGTGCCGAATCCTCGCCTCTCGGTCAGCGCGAAGAGCGAATCGGTGAAGTCGAGCAACTCCTCCTCGCGGAACTTGCGGGTGAGCAGGCGGTCCCGGCCGTCCGCGGGGATGGCGGACAACCCCATCGCCGTCCGCAGGGCGTTCAGGCGGTCGAGCCCCTCAACGGTGCCCTCGAGGAGCACGAGCACTCCGCCGGGCCTGAGGACACGGTGGATCTCACGAAGTGCTTCGCGTTGCCTCTCCCACGTGAGCAGGGCCATCAGGCAACGGTGGCTGGTGACCACGTCGAGCGATGCGTCGCGGAAGGGGATCTCGAGGACGGATCCGTGGATGAACTCGAGCCGTCGGCCGAGCTCCTCGGGAACGTCGACCAGCGTCGAGTTGGCCTGGTCGACCATGCCGCTGATGTAGTCCAGCCCGGTCACCCGAGTGCCCGGGATCCGCGCGTACTCGATGGCGGCGTACCCCATGCCGCAGCCGACATCCAGGACCCGGTCGCCTTCGCGGATGAACCCGCGCGCGTACTCGATCTCGAGCTCGCGCAACTGGACGTCGGAGGCCGTCGACGTGTGGTCGCCGGACGCGGCTATCTCGGCGTAGCGCGAGGCCAGCAGTTCGTCGTCGTTCATGAGGCCTCCGCTGTTCTTGTGCGCGGACCCTGTGCGGCGGGGGGATCGATGAGCGCGGACATGACCCCCTCGTGGTCTGCCACTACTCGCTCGGTCGAGTGGAAGCGGCGACACCACGTGACGGCGGACATGGACAGAGCCTGCCGGAAGCCGTCGTCGAGGAGGCGAACGACCCCTTCCACGACATCGCCCGGCGTGAAGACCGGCAGGATCGGCGCCGGCTCGGCGCAGATCCTCGCGGTGCTGGCGGGATCGTACGACGACATCACGGGGACGCCGAGGCTCAACGCCTGGGGTGCCGTGCTGCCGAAATGCGGCAGGGCAGTCTGATCGAGGACGACCAGGGAGGACGTCATGAGGCACAGCAGTACCTGCCTGCCCTGTGGAGGGATCCAGCGGACGAGGTCCTCGGCCCCGAGGTCGGCAACGAGGTCCTTGCTCCGCTGGATGTCGTTCCCCCAAGCGGTGAGCAGCAGGGTGACGTCGTCACCGACTCTCTCGCGCAACCCCGGCAATGCCCGGAGGTACAGGTCCGTGCCCTTCACGTCCCAGTCGTGCCGCAGCGGGCACAGCAGGAGCGGTCCGGCATTGATGCGTGCCGCGGCGAGAACGTTTTCCGCTTCCGCCTCGGCAGGACCGGCGAGCGCCGGATCGACCTCGACGAGGGGGTGCACCGTGGCGGTGACCGCCGGGAAGTGGTGCCGTTCCGCCAGCGGGATCGAATCACCGTTGGTCACCATCACGGCCGCACACCTGGCGAAGCCGTCCATGGTCAACGACTGCATGACGTCACCTCGCTGGGCTGCCCAGCGAATCGTCCCGTGCTCGAATGCCACGAACGGCCGCCCTGTCATGCCCGCCCACGCGACCTCGGAACCGCATGCCTCGACAGCGTCGTAGCGCGACATGAGGGCGCGCAACCGGGCCGCTCGCCGGTGGAATATCCACGGGCGGGCGGCCAAGCCCGGCAGCGCGTGCTGGACCCTCTGCAAGGCGATCTGGCCAACCAGGGCCACCCGCTGAGGGGTCTGCTTGTAGGTACGCACGAAGTGCCATGCCCGGTCGACGCGGCTCCGGGGGCCCGCCGCGCGCGCGTCGGCCGCCGCACTCGGGGCCGGGTTGCGGAGTCGATCCCACTTCGCCTCGCTGCCTTTCCCTGCCCTGCGGGCCTGCAGGTACTCCACGGCCTGATCCCTGGGACCCTGCGCGAACCACCGCGGCCGCACGTAGCCATCCGCATGCACCTGGCTCCAGTCCGGTGCGAACTCGTCGATCGCGGATGCGTCGAAGACTGCGTGCTCCCACTCCGGGCATCCCATCGAGTGGTAGTAGTCGGCGCACAGCACGTCGGCATCCCAGCCCACGCTCCGCAAGTGGTACGCGATCAAGTAGGCGTTGTTGGCCACGTTGCCTGTGATGAGCAGGCTCGGTGCGCGCCCGTGGGCGCGGCGGAACTCGCTCACGGCCTTCGAGTCGGACATCAAGCTCCCCGCACTGGTCCCTGCTCGACGTGTCTGCCCCGGATAGTAGGCGACCGGCCGGCGCCGGCGGCCCCTCGCCCAGGGACCCCGCGCTGTAGCCTTGCCGGGGCGTTCCGAGTCGCGGATTGGCGGGGTATCCATGGACGTGGCATCCCGTCGTCCCACGTGGCAGTTCCTGGGTTCGGTTGCACGCAACCGACGCACGCTCTACGTGATGACCCGCTTCTGGCTGGCGGAGAAGCACAGCGGGACGCTGATGGGCACCTGGTGGGCGCTCATCCAGCCGACCTTCTTCGCGTTGTTCTACCTCGCCATCTTCACCCTGGTGTTTCCCAGCCGCTTCCAGACGGCAGGTGGCGCGACAACGCAGTACTCGCTCTACCTTCTCGCCGGCCTCATCCCGTGGTTCACCTTCCAGTCCGTCCTGACCACGAGCCCGCTGGCGCTCACGGGCAACCCATCCCTCGTCCGCAACGCGTCCTTCCCGATTGAGCTCTTCCCGGTCAGGACCGTCGTGATCGCCCTGTTCACCTGGGGGTCAGGCACGGTCATCACGCTCGCTGCTGCCATCGTGATCAACCCAGAGTCATGGCGCATGTGGTTCACGCTTCCCCTCTTGCTGGGTCTGCAAGTCCTTGCCATGACCGGGTGGGCCCTCGCCCTGTCGGTGATTGGCGTGTTCGTCCGCGACCTCTCCCAAGTGATCGCCCTCCTGGCGATGCCCGTCCTCTTCCTGATGCCGGTCTTCTACACCATCGAGTCAGCCCCTGCGATCTTCAAGGGGGTCATGCTCCTCAATCCGTGGACATACATGGTGCTGTGCTACCAGGACGTCTACGTGTACGGGGCATTCACGCAGCCGCTGGCCTGGCTGGTCTTCACCCTGTTCGCAGCGGTCAGCGTGCCCTTGGGCATCCGGATCCTCCGACGGAGCAGCACCTTGGTCGTGAGTGCCTTGTGACGGATGACTGCGTGGCCGTGCGAGGACTGTCCTTCGCCTATCCACTCTTCGCGTCCCGGATCGACTTGGCGAAGGAACTCCTCCTGTTTCGATCGGCGCATGATGACTTCTGGGCGCTTCGCGACGTGAGCTTCACCGTCAAGTACGGGGAGCGGTTGGGCATCGTCGGCCCTAACGGCTCGGGCAAGAGCACCCTGCTCCGCGTGATCAGCGGGAACCTGCCCCCGACGTCGGGGTCGGTGAAGGTGGACGGATCCATCTCCGCCCTGTGGAGCCAGGTCTCCTTCTGGAACAACGAGCAGTCTGGTCGAGAGAATGCCAAGGCCAACCTCCTCCTTCGCGGAAGCCGTCCCAAGGAGGTCACGGCGCTCCTCGATGAGATCGAGGACTTCGTCGAGCTCGGCCCATTCATGGCCCAGCCGGTCCGGACGTACAGCACCGGCATGGCTGCCCGGCTCGTGTTCGCCATTGCCACGACCGTGGCACCCGAGGTGCTCATCATCGATGAAGCCCTCGGCGGCGGCGACGGGTACTTCGCCGCCAAGGCCGCACTGCGGATGAGGCAGTTGTGCGACCAGGGGAAGGCACTGCTGTTCGTCAGCCACAGCACCAGTGCGGTGCGCCAGCTGTGCGACACCGCGCTGTGGCTGGAGGGCGGGGAGGTGCGAGAGCACGGCAGCATGGAGACGGTCCTGGCGTCCTACGAATCCGACCTGAAGCACGCGGAGGATCTGCGGTTGCGGGAAGGAAACCGGGTGGCCGGCGCCGCCGTCCGGGCGGCAGTCCTGGCCCGGCATGTGGATCCACCCGGCGTGCTTCGCCTGCGTGTCGTTCCGGCGAACACCCAGGGGGGAGTGACGCAGACGCACTACGTCAGCCGGCTCACCGTGGAGTTCCCGGGCACGAGCCCGGCGCGGGAGGTGCCCCTGTTCGCAAGGTCGTCGACGGGGCCGACGAGCACAGGCGAGGCGGACATCCACGGGTGCGAGTGGGCGGGTGTGCAGACCCGGAATGGGCAGACGACCCGAGTCCTCGCGCCGGCCTTCGGCCGATCACCCGGCGGGCACTTCCTCGTCAACCTCCCGAAGACCGGAGCGGAGACGCGGATCCGGGTGGTGGTTGCGCAACTGGAGGCCACGGCTGAACGCCTCGGCGTGGAGTACCTCGACCTGGGAGCGGCCTCGTGGCGACCACTGTCACCCGCGGCGGTCCCGGATGCCGGCGTGTGCGCCGATGCATTCGAGGGGGCCGTGCCAAGCCTGCACGGAGTCGATCGATCCGCCGTCAGTGCGACCCTTGCCGACGAGGCGTCGGGCGGCGCCAGGATCGTCGACGCCTTCGTGGCGGCGGAGGGTAGCCGATGCACGGTGGTCCAGGAGGGGCAATCGTTCGACGTCATCGTCGATGTCCACTTCCTGGAACGTCAGACGCTCGCCGACGTCCAGATCGTCGTGTTCCGGGCGGACGGGACGTACATGTTCTTCCACTCCTCGGGCATGGGCGGCCCCAACCTCACCGACGTAGACGGCCTGGTTCGGACGTCGTTCGCACTCGACGACGTCGTGCTCGGGGCGGGTGAGTACTTCGTCAACGTCGCGATCGGCAACGGCTGGAACTACCCGGACAACTACCCGTACTCGCACGTCCTGGGACGCAAGGTGAACGCGTGCTCGTTCACGATCCGCACTGCCAGCGAGGCACTTGACTCAGGCGTGGTGCGTCAGGGCGTGCGGGTGCACTCGGAGAGGCTGCCGGGATGACCTCGAGGCTTGCGGCGGGGATGACCCGGGCCATAGCCCGGCACCAGCGGCGGGAGATCTTGGGTTTCATGCGAAAGGCGGCCCACGCGCGCAGCATGGCCTTTCGCGACCACTACAGCCGGATCGCGGAGTGGTATTCCAGCGTTCCTGGTGACCGGGTGCTCGAGTTGGGCTGCGGCCCGGGTCGGTACGTTCCCCTGCTGCACGCGTTGGGTGCCCGCGTGACCGCGGTCGACCCATACGAGTTCCCCCTCTGGAGCACCTTGAGTGAGTTGCCGGGAATCGACTTCCGGTCGGGGGTCCGCGCCGAGGACCTCCCCTTTGGTGCTGGCACCTTTGACGGGATCTGCTGCCTCGGGGCACTGCTGTACTTCGACGACCCGGAGCGTGCGCTCGCGGAGATGTCCCGGGTGCTCGTGCCGGGCGGTCGGCTGCTGGTCAGGACGGTGAACCGGGACAACGCCGTCACCCGGCGCACCGGCGCGCCGCTCGACCCGGCGTCGCGCAACCTCTATACATCCGATGAACTGACAGACCTGCTCACCCGGGCCGGCTTCTTCGTCACTACGACTTATGCCTATGGGTTCTGGCCCGCACGCTTCCGGGGCGCGTGGTGGTTCCTTGTCAATGGCCCGATCCCGATCCGGTTGCAGGAGACCCTGTCCGGGCTGGTCCCGGCCGAGGCCCGGGTCAATGTGATCGCCGCGGCGAGCAAGGGCGCGTCCGCGTGACCGGGCAGCACATGAACGACTACTTGCGGCATCGGCTCTCGGTGGTCGGGGTGGACTCAGGTGAGCTTCGCGCGAATGTCGTGGTGCTCGACGACACGCACATATCGGCCACGACAGTCCGTCAGGCCTGCGCGGCAGGTCGGTTATGCCTGGCGATCCGGCCAGAACCGGCAGCGCTCGAGGGGCTCGGGGTCCGTCTCGTCCAGCGTCGGGATGGAGTCCAGCGCATCACCGCATCGGACCGAGGCGAGCTGGCCTCCGGGTCGGTCAAGGCGCTTCACGGAGCCGATTCGTACGACCTCCCCCCGGCGGGGCGCTCCCTCCTGGAAGTAGACGGCCAACCCTGCTGGGCCTGGCTGCCGGTGGACAGGTCAGGAGTCTTGCTGATCGGGACGTCGATCACCGAGGACTTGCTGCAGTACGCGCAAGGGGATGCCTCGGCCGATCCGGCCGCCGATGGCGCCGCCCTGTGGGACCTGCCGATAGAACGACCCAACTACCTCTTCGAGCGACAGCGGGCAGGGGATCCACCGGGGGAGCGCCAGGCCGATGACTGGGCCTTCCTGCTCGCACGCCTGCTGGCGGACCTGGCGGGGGTGACGTTCCACGCCACACTGCCCGGTGGTGCCGTGGGTGCCGTGGTGATCACCGGTGATGACGATCACGCGTACCTGGATACGTACGCCGCTCAGCGGTCCGCGCTCACCGACCTACCGATCACCTACTTCCTGCACCCGGCCACCCGCCACGACCGGGCATCCCTGGCGGATCTCGCCGCCAAGGGCCGGACCGAGTTCGGGCTGCACCCCGACGCGATCGAAACGCCGGATGCATACGCCGACTGCCTGGACCGCCAGGCCGCATGGTTCACGTCGCTCGTCGGGTCGCCACCGACCCTCGTCCGCAATCACGGGTACCTGAACAAGGGCTACTGGACGCACGCGGACGCATGGATTGCGACGGGCATCCGCGGCAGCGCGAACCTGCCGGGGCTGGACGGCAACGCCCTTACCGGCTCCTTGCTGCCAGCCCGGTTGCTGCTCGACGGGCGCATCACGGACCACTGGTCGGTACTGACCGTGTTCGGCGACGGGATGCTGTTTGCGGGCGGGTACACAGATGAGCAGGCGGCCGACCGGATTCGCGACCTGGCCGCGCAGGTCGTCGCATCAGGGAACCCAGGGGTCCTGGTGCTCAACCTGCACCCCCAGAACATCGCGGACACCCCGCTCATGCACCGAGCGCTGCTCGAGTCGATCGACGCGGGATTCATCGCATGGTCCCTCACCGATTGCCTGTCCTGGTTCGCTCGGCGCGACGGTGGCACCTTCCCCGATCCGCCGCACCTCGGCAGTGCCGCTCAGGGGCCCCTCGCCTCCGCTTCGGTCGACACGCACCCGTGGGAGCACCCCTTCCTGAGCAGCGAGCACATTGCGGAGTTCCGGGCGTACAGCGAAGAGGTCCATGAGTGGGCTGCAGAGTTGGCGGATGCCTCGGCCACCCTGCCGACCGCGGCGTTCACGGTGAACATGGCCCAGAACATGTACCGATGGGCGGCGATAGCACAGTCCGCCGGGTGGGACGTCGCGCTCATCCCGCATCCGCAGGAACGCACGGCCCTCAACGACCCGCATTGGGAGGACTTCGACGGTGAGTGGCGGTGGCCGTTGGATGGGCAACGGTTCATCGATTCGTTCGAGTTCCCGCCTACCAGGGTTCCCTTGCGCGAGTGCGTCATGGACGGGGCGGACCTGATCGCCTCGCGCCACCGACCGTGGTGGACGCGGATCGCGAGGGCTCGGAGGCCGGCTGAACCGCTTCCCGGGCGCCTAGCGGAGTTGCTGGACTATGAGGCCTGCTACCCGTACTACGCGTGGGCCCGCGAACTGGCTGGCTTCGATGTGTCATGTGCCGCAGGGTCCCCGATCGCCTCCTACGCGTCCGGCCAGCCGTACGTTGCCTTCTCAGTCGGCGGGGACCTGCAGTTCGAATGTGGTCGCGTTGACGATGCAAGCCGCCTGCAGCGCAAGGCGTTCTCGCAGGCCGATTACCTCCTGGCAACCAACCCGCACACCCTCGGGCACTGCCGCCGGCTGGGCTTCCAGAACGCGGTGCACGTTCCGTACCCCATGGACACCGAGCGCTATTCGCCCGGCGAGGGAGCGAGTCGGCGCGAATGGGTGCAGCGGACTGGAGGGGAACTGTTCGTCCTGACGACATCGCGCATCGACGAGGCAGTCAAGGGCTTCGGTGAGCCGTTCCTCGATGACCTTGCCGAAGTCGCCCTCCGCTTCCCGCAGGCCAGGTTCGTCTTCCTGCAGTGGGGGAACGACGTTGCCCACTTTGCCGCGGGAGTCACTTCGCGTGGACTCGGGACTCAGGTGCTGCTGCTTCCGCCTGTCGGCAAGGTCCGGCTCATCGACTACTACCGGTCCAGCGACGTCGTGGTGGACCAACTCACTTTCGGCTACTACGGGGCCGCGGCACTCGAAGCCATGTCGGTCGGCAAGCCGGTCGTCATGCACGTGCGAGACGAGCAGTACTCGCCGCTGTATCGAGGGGACGTCGCCCCGGTGCTGAACACCGCCGGGGAGGCAGGCATCGCGGGTCCGCTGGAGCGGCTCCTGGGATCACGTGAGACGCGTCTCCAGGCAGGCAAGGCTTGTCGTGAGTGGGTGCTGCGGAACCACGGAGAACGCACGGCAGGCGCGAAGATGCTGAACCTCATGGCGGCCGCATCGCATCGCACATCACCACCACATCGAGTCGTGGCCCGCAATCCGCTGCTGCAGCCCTTGTCCGAGGCCGAGCAGGCGTATCACCGGGCCTGCCTGGCGTCCTGACGCCTCAGGGCCGGGAGGAATCCCGGGCGCTGACGAGTGCCTGCACGACCTTGCCCACGTCGCCTTCGGTCATGGCCGGGAAGAGCGGAAGGGTGATCGTCATGTCCTGGGCTTGCCGGGCCATGGGCCACCTGCCTTCCGAGGATGGGGCTCGCCTCTTGTAGTACCCAAGGTCAGGGACGGCGTGGGTGCCTGGCCGCGTCTGGATGCCCCGGTCGGCGAGCGACATCATGATCGCGTTGCGATCCGTGACATCACCATCGGCCAGCCGGACCACGTACGACTGATACGTGTGCAGGGCATACTCGGGCTCGCCCGGCGTGACCAGCCAGTCGAAGCCGGTCAGCGCCTCGTCGTAGAGCCCGGCCTGCCGGCGACGATGAGTGATGAGCCCGTTCAGCTTGGCCATCTGGGCGACTCCGATGGCGGCCTGGATGTCTGACATCCGGAGGTTGTAGCCGAGGTTGTCGAACGTGCTCATCGCCCAGGGGTCGTTGGGCCCGGTTCCTGACGGCAGTCCCGTGGCGCCATGGTTTCGCAGCGAGGCAACACGTCGGGCGACCGACTCGCTCCTGGTTGTGACCATGCCGCCTTCCCCCGTGGTGATCACCTTCCGCGGATGGAAGGAGAAGCAGCCGACGTCTCCTATGCCTCCGACAGGCTGGCCTCGGTACCGCGAGCCGACCGCGCAGGCGGCGTCCTCGATGACGAGCAGGCCATGCCTCTTCGCGATAGCGAGCAGTGGGGCCATGTCGCATGGGAGCCCGAAGAGGTGGACCGCCATGATTGCGCGGGTCCGGTCGCTGATCGCCCCTTCGAGGGCCGCGATGTCGATGTTGTAGGTGTCGAGGTCGATGTCGACGAATACCGGATCCGCTCCGACGTAGGCAATCGAGTGGGCACTGGTCACCCAGGTGAACGCCGGGACCAGCACCTCGTCACCCGGCCCGAGCTCGAGTGCCATGGCCGCAAGGTGGAGCGCGGCGGTGCAGGACGTGGTGGCCAGGGCGAAGTCGACCGCGTGCTCGGCTGCCATCAACGCCTCGAAGCGCTGCACCATCGGCCCTTGGGTGACCCATCCCGAGGCAAGGCACTCCTTGACCAGGTCGAGCTCTCGCTCGTCGAACGAGGGGCGGGTGAGCTCCATCAGGCGCGCTCCTCGATCGGTGTGGGCCGTGCCTCGAACAGCCGGGCGGCCACCTTGTCGGTCAGCTCAGGGTTGTCGCCTCGATGCTCCTGCGGCATCAGGGCCGTGGGGTGCCACAGCAGAGGGATGTCGACGGAGAACAGTTCCCGGACCCGTTCGCTCACCAGCCGGACCTGCATCTCCGGGCTGGCGCACAGGTCCTGGTACGCGACCGCAAGCGAACGCTGGCCGAGCCCGTCCAGCTCGGTGTCCAACTGGGATCGAGTGTCCGTCACCTGTCGCACGACCTGGTCGACGGGGTCGTCGGGGACGATCTCCATGCCGCCCGGTCGAACCGACCACCACGTCGCCTCGGATCCGAGTTTGTCCCGGCGCGCCCGCAGCAGCGAAAGGCAGACGTCGAGCGGATCCCGCGTCACGTGCACGAACAGGCTGGCCGGGTGCACGCTGGCCAGGAACCGTGCCTGCAACCCGCAGATCGGATTGCGCAGGACGACTGGCCCGGCGAACTCGGCGAGGATCTCCTGCTCCAGGGCGCCGCGCAGGCCCGCGGCGTCCAGTCGGGCGAGGTGGTCGCCGTCGAGCCGGTGGGTGGGCGCGTCCGCCAGCCGCAGCCAGTGAGTCCAGAAGTGGCCGAACTCGTGCGGGCCGGCCGCGCCCATGGTCTCCCCCCACGTGGACCCCAGGTCGATCAGTCCGCGATCAGTCGACGTGCCAAGGACCCGGCTGAGCCGGATGCCGACCGAAGGCCTCAGCCAGAACCGGGCGATGAGGTTGTTGACGTAGCCGACGTCGAGGGCGCGGGCGAGTACTTGGCTGGCGAGCGTGGTCCCCGCCCGGGGGACGCCGACCACGTAGATCAACGGAATGGGCGCGGGATCGATCCCACTCGCCGGGCCGGGCAGGGGCGCTCGCACCAGCGCGCTGTTGACGGCGTCGAAGGTAGCTTCGAACCCGCGATCTGCCTCGTTCCCGTCGCTCGCTGGGCTCATGCCGGTACTTCCTCGTGGAGCTCGGAGAAGGGGTAGAGGTAGTAGTCCAGCAGGCCGATGGGCAGCGTGCCGCCAAGGTCCCGCAGGATCCGCAGGGCGTGGTCCGTGCACCACACCAGCGTCGCGTAGTCCACGACCGTCCCGCCGAGGCGGGCCTTGAAGCTCAGGAGGCTCTCCTGCCTCCACCCGGTGCCACCCCAGTTCCACCACCGCGCCCCGGTGGCGCTCGCCTCGAGCATCTCGTGCCAGATGAGTGCACTGAGGGCCTGCGTGGCCCGGAACTCCTCATCGACCGCCGGCACGAGGTACTCGACGGTGCGTCCCACCCTCGTGGTGAGCAATGCGGCCACCGGGCCCCTCTGAGAGTGGGCGAGGGCCAGGCGCCGGTTGCCGGGCGGCACGTGCTCACGCAGCCTGCGCAGCGTTTCGGCGGACTTCGCCCGGCCGCCGACCCGAGCCATGCTCGCCGCATGAAGGGCGGTCAGGGTCGCCCAGGCCTCGTCCGTGTCCTGTACGTCGACCCGAAAGCCCTGGCCGAGGCCCTTGCGGATGGCGTTGCGTGCCTTCGGGTGGAACCGGTCCATGAGCGACTCCTCGAGGCCTGCGGGGCCAGGCGGCAGCGCGGTCACTTGAGTTCGCCGAGGCACCACCTTGCGTGGCGACAGCACAGATGCGTACTCGCTGATGTGCGCCATCTCGCTGGGAACGAGGTTGATGGCCGCGAAACCGACGGACGGGTCGTCGATCAGCGGGCGCACCCCGTCCAGCACCTCCGTGCGGGCCTGCCCGGGGGCCCCCGGTGCCAGCGCGACCCCCCCGTAGCTGCCGAACCACGGCAGACTGTTCAAGACGCGGCCCACCTGGTCGTCGTCCCGGCTGGCCATGACCATCGTGGCCATCAGGTCGCCCCCTTCGGCGACCGACCTTTCGATCCTCGCCCCACCCGAGACGTCGCAGGCGAAGTCCGTGAACCACGAGGTGAAGTACATGGGGAAGGGCTGTGTCCGGGCCATCACGTCATCCCACGCGGCCCGGTCCATCACGGGAGCTCCGTGCATGACATTGCGATCCTGTCGGCCAGCGGAGGGAAGTCATGAACCCGAAGTCCCGCCAGCAACGAGGTGTCGGCGAGCAGGTCGCAGGTGCGTGGCTCCGGTGCATAGCTGAAGTGCGGCGGGCACCCGAGATTCCGGCCGATCTCCCGGGCGAGGTCGTACATGGTGGTGGGGGCCGGCGCGGCCACGTTCACGCGGGGGAGTCCGAGGACCGGCAGCAGGGCGATGATGACATCCACCGCGTCGTCGACGTGGCACAGCGACAGCCGCAACCCCCGGTCCTGGGCGCCCGCAGCCGCAGGGAACAGGTCCACCGGACGTTCGGCACGGATAGCCTCGCACAGCCGCGGGAAGAGGCGGGCGTGCTGACCGGCCCCGAATATGCCGAAGAGCCGCAGGACCGACACGTCGACGTCCCCGGCATCGAGGGCAAGGGCTTCCTCGGCGTGGATCTTGCTCAGCGGGTAGGCGCTGGACCGGTCCACGGGGTCGCTCTCGCGGTGCGCCGCGAACGCCGGTGCGTACACGCTCCCCGTCGAGGCGTACAGGAACCGATACCCTCCCGCGGCTGCTACGAGGCGGTGTGCGCGAAGGGCGGACGTCACGTTGACGTTCCACAGGTGATCCGCGCGCTCGGGGCCGGACCGTCCGTGCGGCGACTGTGCCAGGTACACGCCGGCGTCGATGCCGTCGGGCAGGCGCGGGGTGGTGAGTAGTCCGGACCCTGCTTCGAAATCGCCTGACTTCGAGGAGAGCCGCACGACCGAGTGCCCGAGCACCTCCAGACGGGAGCACAGCGCGCGTCCGAGGAAGCCGCCTGCCCCGACGACTGCCACCCTCATGACAGGGCCTCGTTGGTGGTGAGGAGGGACCAGATCAGCAGCCGGTGGTTGGACGTGCCGGCGAGGTGCTCGGTGATGAGAGCGCTCACGGCCCGGTAGTCCAGGATCGCGTACACGGGCGCAGTCGGGTCGAGCAGGCGGTTGCGAACCAGTTCCATGCTGGGGCCTTTGAACCAACTCGAGTCCGGTCCCGAGAAGCCCTGCTTCTGGTAGGTCTCGATGCCGTGGGGCAGATACCGGCCCATAACGCGGCGCAGCAGCCGCTTCCCATCGGCGCGCGCGTCGTATGCACTCATCCGGGTACTCGCCAACGCGTTGTGATCCGTGGGCGGCAGGTGCAGCGGGTCGGACAGCTTGTAGTGCGTGGGACAGGTCAGGGCGAAGTCGACCAGGTCGTTGTCGAGGAAGGGCACCCTGCTCTCGAGGGCCTGGGCCATGCTGAGCTTGTCCTCGACCACCAGGAGGCCGCCAAGGAACACCTTGGCGTCGAAGTACAGGCACTGGTTGACGAAGTCGCTCGGGGAGTCAAGGGATGCCGTGCGGCCCCGGAACACATCGGTGAATACGTCCCTGGCCGAGTAGTCCCGGACTTGGTTCCAGATGGGCGCGAACGCGACATCGGCGGGCACGCCCGGCAGCAACCTGTTCCACAGCACGAAGTATTGGTCCATGAAAGTGGAGAAGGACTCTGAACGGGCGGCGACGTAGTAGCGCCAGGGGTAGCCCGCGAACAGCTCGTCGCTGCCGATGCCGGTGAGCACCACCTTGACGAACCGGCTGGCCAGCCGGGCCGCGTAGTAGTTGGGGTAGCTCTGCCCGACCCTGGGTTCCTCGAGGATGTCCGTGACGGGCCCGAGGGCCCGTTCCATGTCGCCCGCCTTGAGGACGACCTCGTAGTGCTCGCTGCCCAGGTGCGCGGACATGAGCTCGGCCCGCGCACGCTCGTCGAACCCCAACTCCAGTCCGCTCGCCGAGGACATGTCGAAGCCCACGGTGAACGTGGGCAGGCCGGGCAGGGTGGTCGATGCGATGGCGCTCAGCGCTCCGGAGTCCATGCCCCCAGACAGGTACGCGCCGACGTCGACGTCGGCCACGAGCTGCCTGCCGACCGCCTGCCGCAACAGGCGGTCCAGTTCCTCCTCGTACTCACGCTCGTCGCCCAGCGAGTCGCACGGGCTGAAGTCGAAGTCCCAGTACCGGGTCAGCTCAGGCTCGCCGGTTCCGGCCAGGTCGATGCGCAGGTAGGACCCGGCCGGCAGCAGTCGGATACCGTCGACCAGGGTCCGGTCGCTGAGGATGTTCTGGAAGGTGAAGTACTCGACGTATCCCTTCAGGTCTGGCTCGGACGGGCACGAAGGGCTTGCTCGCAGGCTGCGCTGCTCCGACCCGAACAGCACGCCCTGGGGGGTAACGCACCAGTACAGCGGCTTGATCCCGTACCGGTCGCGGACGAGGTACACGCTGTTCCTGGCCGTGTCGAGCACGGCGAAGGCGAACATCCCGTTGAATCGTGAGATGCAGGCGGGACCCCACGCATGCCAGGCATTGAGGACGACCTCGGTGTCCGTCCTGGATCGGAATGCGTATCCCAGGCGCACAAGCTCATCGCGCAGGCTGGGGAAGTTGTAGACCGCGCCGTTGTACGTGATCGCGGTGCGTCCGTCGTCCGATGCCATCGGCTGCGCGCCAGCCGGGGATGGATCGATGATGGCCAGCCGCCGGTGCCCGAGTCCGACGGGCCCGTCCACGAACAGTCCCTGGCCGTCCGGGCCGCGGTGCGCGAGGGCTGTGGTCATGCGTCCCAGCACGCTGCGGTCGGCAGGCCGACCACCCCGGTTGACGATGCCGGCGATTCCGCACACGGCTACACGCGGCTCACGTTCATCCCGCGCCAGCGCATGAGTTCGGTGAGCCCCTTCTGCAGGTCATCCTCGTAGCGGAAGCCTAGATCACGTTCGGCGGCTGCCGTCGAGCCGATGCGGTTCTGCACCATGCTTCGCACATCGCTGGCCGTGTACGGGCGGTACGTCACGGCAAGCTCGGATCCGGCCAGGCGCAGGATCAGGTCGCAGAGGTCGCGAATCGATGTCTGCACACCCGTCCCCACGTTGTAGAACTGGTCGGTCGCGCTGGCTTCAAGGGCGAGTACATTGCAGCGTGCTACGTCGCGCGCCGTCACGAAGTCGTACGCCTGGGCGCCGGTCCCGTTGACAACGGGCGGTTCCTGGGCCTCGATGCAGTTGAGCAGGATGGGGATGACGCCGGTGTAGGCCGCCGTCTGGTCCTGGTGGGGGCCGTACACATTCATGTAGCGCAAGCCGACGTATGAAAGGTCGTACCGATCGCCGAACGCGCGGCACATGGCCTCACCGGCGATCTTGGTCGCGCCATAGAAGTTGCGGTTGTTGAAGGGGTGTTGCTCGGTCATCGGGATCTCGACGGCATCGCCGTACACACTCGCCGAAGACGAGTAGACCAGCCGCTCGACCCCATGCTTGGCGCAGGCCTCGAGCACGTTGAAGGTTCCTTGCACATTGACGTCGAACGCGGTGCGTGGGTACTCACGACAGTGGAGCAGCCACATCGCCGCGAGATGGATCACCCCGTCCGCGCCCGCCACCGCATCGTCCAGCACGTCAAGATCCCGGATGTCACCTCCGCTCGGGAACACGGAGCAGCGCGAGTCCGACAATGCCGTTTCGAGGCTGGCCATGCGGCCGCGGGTGAAGTTGTCGTACACCACGACCCGAGCCACGTCGGTTTGCAAGAGGGCTTCGACGACGTGGCTGCCGATGAACCCGGCGCCGCCGATGACCAGTACTGACTTGCCGCTCAGTTGCATCGTCAGGCGCTCCTCCCCGGACCCGCCGGATACACATAAGCGCCCGACGGCGCCAGGTCCGAATACGCGGCGAGTGACGCAGCCAGTGCCAGGTCGCTGGATAGGTGCTCGTCATGCCAGGCCGTTGAAACCCGGCCGTGATCCACGGGATCGAAGGCCGGATCAAGGAGGGCCATGGCCGCCTCGACCGCCTCGTCCGCCGACATCGCGGGCCGGACAGGGGCGCACCCGCCGAAGAATGCTGTGTCGATCTCGCATGAATGAGCGGTGACGACGGGCACGCCGACTCCGAGGCAATCGGCCGTGAGTCCGCCGTAGGCCGGAGCGCGGAGCTGGTCGATGACGAGGGTGGCATCGGCCATGTACTCCTGCAGCAAGGGCCGGGAGAGGAGCGGTAGCCACTCGACTCGTGGGGCGAGGCCGGCGTGGGCCAGGTACCGGCGGGACCCATGGGTGAAGTCCCCCCAGTCGATGAACTGGAAGACGATGTCGGGGCGCCGCTCGGCGAGGGTCACCACGCAGTGGAGGATCTCGGACGTCCCCTTGCCGACGTCGACGGGATTCGGCCGGGTGTGGCGTGCCGGGATCAAGATGGTGGGCGCGCCGGACGACGCGCGTTCGAGTCGCGTGCTCCTGCGGTTACGGGCCTGGTGCAGCGGTCCTGGCGTGGTGGGGTGCGGGCTCTTCAGGACGTGCTCGGGAGGGATGCCGAGCCGCAACGCTGGCTCGAGGCAGTCTTGGTTGGTCACGATGACCCGGTCGGCTCGCTTGAAGCCCCGTGAGGTGGCCCGCGCAGCGGGGAGGTCAGCCCAGATGAAGTCACGAAGGGTTCCGTGCTCGGTAGCCACGATGGGCACCCCTGGCGGAACGTGGTCGAGGATACCTGCGGATGGCCCGTAGACGTGCAGGATGTCGGCGAGGTTCACGGCCCGCGAGATATCGGCTTTCGAGGAGATCGAGTCCTTGAGCCAGTACAGGACGGACGATGCGAGCCACGGCTTCGCACTGGCGGGCACGACACTGACCACCAGGCCGCGCAAATGAGGCCAGGCCCGGTAGAAGGCGCTCCCCATCCGGCTGCGGATCCGGGTCGGTCCGCCAACGTCAGGGGTGACGCCGGGATCCCAGCGCTCACCGACCTTGCTGGCGATCTCGCCCCACGAGCCGGCCAGGAACCAGTCTGGACTCGTGAACGGGACATCCGTGATCGGCCCGCGGAAGTGTTGGTCGCCTGCGATCGAGAAGGAGGCCTCCTCCCATTCCGGAAATCCCATGACGTGGGTGAAGTGCGGTGACGCGACCAGCGCATCGATGCCCACCTCGCGCTGGGCCTTCGCCAGCAGGTAGGCGTTGTTGGCGATGTTGCCAACGTGCAGGACGCGCAGCGGGCGCTGGCCCGCCACGCCTCTTGCTGGCTCCATGCCGACCTCCCCGTTGGCCTGAATCTAGTGCCCCACGCCGGTGGTGATCTCCTCGGCAGAAGGTGCTGCCGGGCTCCGGCGAGACCAGCGAGGGAGCCCGGTCAGGGCGATCAGCAGGCACAGGGGCCACAGCAGCATCAGTCGGTGCCGCATCCACGTCCCCATGTTGCCCTCGATCAGCGCGAGGCCGATGAGCACGGACACGAAGTAGACGACGGCGGTGGCCGCCAACGGCCGGGAGCGGATGCGATGGGTCGCCGCCAGGAACAGCACCAGCAGGACCAATGCGACGGACGCGAGGCTGTCGACCTGCACGGCAAGGCCGAAGCGCGACCAACCCGGCGAGAGTGCGTCGAAGTCGTCGATCGGCCACATCGGCCGCGTGATGATCGAGGCGGTGGCCGCCGGGAGTCTCAGCGCTTCGCAGTAGAGAGTCTCGACGCCTTCGGCCGGGACCGTGGCGCAGGCTTCCATGACAACCCCGGACTCCCCGATGGTCGCCGTTCGGGCCCGGATGCCTCGGAGGGCCATGACGTGCTGCAGGGGCGACTGCACTCCGATGCTGGTGGCCACCCTGCTGGCGAGGGAGGACTGCTCGGACGGCGTGGCACCGCTGCCCACGATGGTTGCGACCCCGAGCATTCCCACAATGGCGACAGCCGTGAGGATGGGAGCGAGGGCGCGCAGACGCTGTCGTCCCGCGACCGCGCGGGCTTGGCTGAGCGCGTTCCAGGCCAGGAAGACGCCCACCGACAGGAGCAGGGCCGGGGCAATGTAGGCGCGGCTGATCATCTGCAGCCCTACGCATCCGAGAACCACGACCAACGCAGTCGCGCGCACGAACAGCCGTCCGGACCTGACGAAGACGATGCACGCGGCCACGGCCAGGAGCGAGGCGAGCGTGACCGCTGACTCCTTCAGCCCGAGTGAGTTCCAGAACAGGCTGCCGGGAAGGAGCACGAACACCGCGATGGCCAGCATCGGCCAGCCGAGTACCCGTAGCCGGTCGGCCGACCTCTCCTGCCGCACGGCGGGGATGGTGGAGATGATCCAGATGAGGCAGGCCTGAGCCAGGGCGGAGAGGACGATGGACACGAGTCGCACGGAGGCCAAGGGTTCGACTCCCAGCGTGATGCCGAGCGCGGCCGGTCCGAGGAGGGCGAGGTTGGCGGGGAGCAGGGTGGCCCCTTCGCCGGAGTTCCAGGCCTGCCAGTCGCCGCCGCCCGAGATGACGGCAGCCAGCTCTGCGTAGTTGATCTCGTCGGGGAAGTGCGAGGAACCGTCCGGCAGCAGGAGGGTGATGAGCAACAACCGGGCGACGGCGACCGCAGCCACGAGTCCATACAGGGCTCGATAGGACACGGTCACGGGTGCCTCCAGGATCGAGCGGACGCCCGCCGACCTTGAGGTTGGCGTGGATTCCAGGGCGGCAAAGCCGCGCCAACCTCAAGGTCGGCGGGGTGGATTACGCGCCTACCGCATCGGCATAGCGCTGCAGCACCCATGGCATGGCCGCGTACCGCTCGCGTACGAGGTCGGTCGGGGCAAAGTGCGGTCGTTCGTAGTCCATGCCGTACAGCGTCGTGCTGAACTCGTTCTCCAGGGCCAGCCGGTCGCTGGCGATGGGGGTCTTGCCCTTGTGCAGCCCGATCGTGTCGACGCCCATGATGGTCCCGGCCGGGCCGCATAGCTCGGTCACGTTGTCCCATAGCCCGGCGCGCCGAACGAGGTCGTCGGTCTTGCGACCGTCGCCGCGCAGCGACCATGGGATGCTGCGGTGCGAACCCTTCAGGTACACGTGCGGCCCGGTGTCGGGCGTGACGTCGGTCAGGTAGATGAAGAACTTCAGGAAGGACAGGCGGTCACGGTCCTGGTGGAACAACTGGGCGTTGACGTCCGCGTCCTCGGCCCGCTGGGTGGTGGTCCACCAGAATGCAACCTCGTCCATGAGCACGGGCTGGCCGAGGTAGCGCTGCGCGACGGTGGCCATGCCGGGATCGGTGGCGAACTCCTGGACCTCGGGGCACTGCAGGGCGACTTCCTCGCTCAGGTCGTAGCGACCGACGGCGGGGGCCTGCCGGGGGTACGGCGCCGGTGGCGTGCCTGCCCCCCGAGCGATGGCCGGCGCCCGCTGGGCGTGCTCGCGGATCGCGTCGGTGATGCTGCTGTCGACAGTGCGCCGGAAGACGTAGAACCCGTCCCGCCCGATGCCGGCGACGGCGGCGTCGATCTCGGTGGCGTCGATGAAACGGCTCTGACTGGGGTCGGCGATCACGCCGGCCCGGGGATCGGGCTGCCGGACGACGCGCCGCGAGACCCACTTGCCGACGCCGGGGTGCAGATCCATCGCCGAGCGCATCTTGAACTGCAGGTCGCCGCTCGTGCTCGCCGGGGGTGCGGGGCGGGCGCTGAAGGATCGAGCGGAGGTCATCGTGCTGACCAGGCGGGGGATGCGCAGGACGGTCTCGACGGCTTCGTGCGTGGCCATGGGACGAGGATAACGGCGGGTCAGCGACCGAGGCGACGCCGCAGCGTGTCCCGGGCCTTGGCCGACAGCACCTGGCCGACCTCGCCGTAGGACAGGTAGTGGCTGAGCGCCTCCGGCTTGGGGGCGTCGGCGTCGATCAGGCCGAGGTCGCGCGAGTAGTTGGAGTTGATGACGAGGGCCAGGTAGCCGCGGGCGATGTCGTCGACGGTGATGCCGCGCAGGATGTACTCCAGGTGCTGGCCCTCGTGGTGGAAGACCTTCACGAAGGGCTCCCGCGCATGGATGGGGATGGCGTTGCTGGCCTGGAGCCACAGGTTGTACCAGCTGAACTCGTAGGGGGCTTCGGCCAGGGCGTCGCGGTAGGTCCAGCCGCGCGGGGCCAGGAAGTCGTCGCGGAGGCTGCACAGCACGGTGGCCGACAGCACCTGGTGGCCGTGGCAGGTGCGCAGGACGGGGTCGTCGAGACCCACCAGCGACGCGATCCGGCGAATCGCTGCCTCGCGCGATTCCCAGTACTGGCGGTAGTACCGCGGTTCCACCTTGAGCTCGTTGTCCTCCACGAGCACGGTGTACGGAGTCGCCTCGTCGTGCATGAGGTCGGCCGCGCCGAAGGAACGGATGAAGACGGCGTCGGAGTCGACGCAGAAGTAGTTGGCGGCCAAGCCCAGTTCCCAGAATGAGAGCTTGACGATCTCCTGGTTGATGTAGCCCGGCCGCATTCCGCCGACGGGTTCGTCGACGAGGTGCCCGGCCAGTTCCTCGTCCGGAAGCACCGTGACGGTGTCTGCGGCGAGGTCGGCAAAGGCGGGCAGGTCGACTGCGGGAGCCGACAGGTACAGGTGCAGCCCGTCGGCATTGAAGCGGTGGAACGAGGCGATGAGGCGTCGGGCGTACTCCGCGTCCGGGGCATGGGACTTCAGGAGCAGCGCGATGCGGTGCATGGCTAGAGCTCGCCGCCCGGATCCGGGACAGCCTTGGTGGCCTCGATCAGTCCGGCCGAGCACAGGAACATCCCGCGCCAGGTGCCCTCGTGCTCGAGTGCCACCTGCGCCTTGCGGTAGGCCATCGGGTCGATCTGCGGCGCCAGCATCGGGTAGGCGGGGTGGTAGTTGTACCAGTGGAACCTGATGTCGGAGTAGCCGTGAGCCCGCACGACATCGGCGAGCTCGAAGGGGTTGTGGAAGCGGGACAGGATCTCGTCGTAGCCATCCCCTGTCGGTCGGGTACGCACGGGCGGCTTGTCGACGGCGAGGCGTGCATCGAGGTCATCCGAGACGACCTGGCGGATGCCTTCGTCGACCCCGGCGAGAAGTGCGTCCATGACGAACTCCTTGGTGAGTCGGTTGAAGGTGAACATCGAGAACATGGCGTTGCGGAACTGCAGCAGCAACTGACCGCCGGGGCGCAGGAAACCGTCCATGGAGGCGACGAAGGCAACGTCGTCCGTGACGTGGGGGATGACGCCGAGGGCCATGACCGCATCGAACGTTCCGGCGCGGGCCTGTTCGGCCGAGATGGCAGCCGGGTCCTGCGCATCCAGCAGGGCGATCGCCGCAGGATCCTGGCCGTGTCGCTCCATGTTGGAGCGGGCGAAGCGCACCATCTCCGGAGAGACGTCGTTGCCGGCCACCCTCAGCCCATCAGCGGCGATCGTCACGAGCGGCGTCGCGTCGCCGACGCCGAGCTCGTAGAGCGACCGCGCACCCGACGCGGCGAGCAGTCGCTGGACCAGTTGCAGCCGGAAGAGGTTGGCTGGGTACTCCTCGTTCGTCCAGAGACGCTCCGGGTCGTACTGGTCGGAGTAGCTCGAGGCGCTTCCGTCATAGTGCGAGGACACCGACATCAGGACTCCTTCCGCAGGGGGCCCGGCACGAGCAGGCCGTGGGCGACGAGTTCGTCGACGAGCGCGAGCAGGTCCGGCGCGGGCACGGAGAGGAGCTCCACGAGATCGTCGATCGAGTGCTGCCCGTCGGCATAGGCCAGGACGTGGGTGCGAAGCAGGACCTCGTCGGCGACGGTGCGCGCGTGCATCGCGTGGTAGAGGCCGCGACGGCCGAGCTGGGGCTCGCCGAGGACGGTCGCGCGGTAGTAGACGCCCGACTCCAGCGCCTCGACGCAGTCGCGCACGAGGTCCAGGCCGCCCTGCAGGCCGACCGGCGTGATGACGCTCAGGTCGTCGAGCGAGGTGTGGTACTCGCGGTAGGCGCCGTACTTCGTGCGCATGAGGGAGACGAGCGGCAGGTCGATCCCCGGTGCGCAGTAGGTCCGCTCGTCGCTGCCGCGGTCGAGGTAGGAGTACTCGACGGCGTTGTCCCGCCCCGCCAGCACGCGGCGCGCGATGCGGTCGATGGCGAGGTTGCCCATGCGCGACGCGAGGTAGGAGTGGTGGCCCTCGTCGCCGATGCAGGTGAGGTTGAAGCCCGCCACGACGTGCGACCTGAGGTGGTCGAGGTTGCGGCTCGCGTAGGTCAGCGCTCCGATCGATTCGGGAACGAACACGAATCGGTAGGTGTAGTGCCGGTCGGGCTGCGCGGCCAGCCATTGCGCCAGTGCCGTGGCCACGACCGGCCCGGACAGTTCGTTGTTCGCCAGGGATGGGTGGCACACGTAGGTCGATATGAAGACCTCGTCGGTCGATTGCCCGGGAAGGACGAGCTCGGCGTAGGTCAGGCTGCCCGGGGCCAGGGTGCTGTCGATGACGGCGTGGTACGTGCCGTCGGACAGGGACTCGCGTTGAGCGTGGCTCAGGCACAGGCCCCACGTGCGGTTGTAGTAGCTCGTGACATACGGGATCGCCTCGGGCAGCTCGGGATCCGAGTGCAGGTGGCGCTGGAGCTCGGCCAGGGTCAGGTGGGCGTCGACCGGCTCGGAGTACCCCACGACGTGGATGTTGGAGTCGACGAAGTCGAGGACCCGCTCGCCGTCCGGCCCGTCGAGGTAGGCGCCGCGGATGTTCCATTCGTCCGGCACCGACCAGTCGAATGCCGCTGTCCCGCTGGGGACCTCATGGACGGACAGTCCGGGCAGGTGCTCGCTCAGGATGGAGAGGGTCTCGCGGACACCGTCGCCGGTGAGGCTGCGACAGATGGGGAAGAGGCGGCCGGCGAGGTCGTGCATGAAGCGACCCTCAGCGAGGTCGGTCGTCCCGGCGGCCATGCGGCTCCCGTTGCGTCTCGGGTGAGGAAGGCGAACCCGCCTAGACTAACGGGACTATGGCCGAGGCACGGATCCTG
This sequence comes from Actinomycetota bacterium, assembly GCA_030681835.1. GTDB lineage: Bacteria > Actinomycetota > Actinomycetes > S36-B12 > S36-B12 > UBA10649. The sequence continues at coordinate 31,689 of JAUXRN010000170.1, read as the reverse complement.
CTCGTCGTCGCCACGCTCGGCCGGCGCAACGACTACCTGCGCGAGACCCTCACGTCGATTCGTGAGCAGGACGAGCCGGTCGACGTCGTCATCGTGGCCCCTCCGGGCATCGCCGCGACGGCCGCGCTGGCCGACGAGTTCGGGGCACGCATGCTCCCCGATCCCGGCAGCCTGACCGGGGCCATCAACCTCGGCATGGGCCAGGCGCAGGACCGGCACGCGTACGTGAACTGGCTCAATGACGACGACCTGCTCGAGCCCGGATCGCTTGCCGCCACCGCAGGGGCCCTGGATCGCGACCGGTCGGCGGTCGTGGCGTTCGGGGCATGCCGGTACGTCGACGCGCATGGCCGCGAGCTGTGGATCAGCCGGGCCGGTCCCTGGGCGCCGCGCATCCTCGGGTGGGGTCCCGACCTGATCCCGCAGCCGGGCCTGCTGATCAGGGCCGATGCGTGGCGGGCCGTCGGCGGCCTGGACCAGTCCTACCGGCTGGCGTTCGACCTCGACCTGCTGCTGCGCCTGAAGGCCCTCGGCCGGCTGGTCGACACGGGCGTGGTGGTCTCGGCCTTCCGGTGGCACGCCGACTCGCTGACCGTCGACGACCGAGCGACCAACATCGCGGAGTCCGAGCGGGCCAAGCGCGCTGCGCTGGGGCCGTGGGCACGACGGTGCGCCTGGATGTGGGAGGGGCCGGTGCGGGTGGCCACTCGCATGGCAGCGGCCGAGGTGCAGCGCCGCGCGATCCGGGCGTCAGCAGGCTGACGGGTCCAGCGCCAGCACGATGACGTCATCGGCCGTGATGACGGGAGCCGCCCAGGGCGCCCAGTCACGGGTGGACGTGCGGTCGGGGTCCACCCAGAGCGCGTCGACCCCCGCCTCGCACAGGGGCGTGGCTGTCGCGGCGCTGGGTGACTCGACGAACGACCAGGTGGCCTCTTCGCGGGCGAGCATGTCGTCGATGCGGCTGGCCCGGCCGTACTTGGCCAGGTAGCGGATCTCGGACACGTACATGGTGCGACCGCTCAGGGCCGGTACGAGGGAGCCGAACGCGATGTTGGTGGCCACCAACCCGTCGTCGCCTACGTGCTGGCGCAGCCACGCGGCCGCGCCCACCTGAGCCGGAGACCACGAGTTGACGCCCTGCTGGTCGATGGCGTCGGTGGCCGCCTCGAACGGGCTGAACTCGCTCGGCGAGAAGCCGGTCTCCGGCTGGACCGCGAAGCTGCCCGCGCCGAGGCTGAGGACTCGTCCCAGTCCTGCCATAGCCACGAGGATGACGAGGGTCAGCGCCAGACCGGTCGCCCGTCGGGCTCCCGGAGGCGTGCGTCGGCGCGCGAGGAGGGTGCCGAGCGCGATCGCGCCTCCGACGGCGACAAGGGGTCCCAGCCACCGGAGCGTGGGCGATCGGTCGGGCCCGAACGACCACAGCACGAGCACGACGGCGGCCAGCGCAACGCCGCATCCCATGGCGACCACGATGAGCGGGGCGGGACGCCAACCCCGCCCGGGTGCCGTCGCCCGCACGGCCCGCGACAGCCCCACGGCCGACGCGACGGACAGCGGCGCAGAGGCGGAGAGGGCGAACCACGAGTCGTTCATGCCTCCGCTGAGCAGCAGCAGGGCGAGGATCCCCGCTGCCCCCGTGCCGACGCTGAGCACCGTGAAGGGCTGCCAGCGCGAGCGCACCGAGGCCACCAGCCAGGCGACGCCGGCCCAGCGCGGCAGCATGGCGATCGCCAGGATGAGGGTCCCGGCGACGATGCCCCACGAGGCCTGGCTCGGGTTGAGTCCCTGGACGCTGGAAGCCTTGTTCAGCAGCGTGCCCACCCCGAAGTTGTCGGCCTCGGCCGGACCGCTGATCCACGCGACGTAGGCGATCCCCGAGGCGGCGGCGAGGAAGCCGAGGGCGAGCCAGGCCCGCCCGGTCCACGGCTCGCGGCGCAGGAGTGCCACCAGTGCCACGAGCCCCCAGCCCGCGACGACGACCGCCGCGGAGTTCACCTTGCCGGCTGTGGTGGCCACCGACAGGAGGGCGACTACGGCCAGCAGGCCGGCCAGCACGCGTGGGCGCGTCGCCCGGCGGCCGAGCGTGCCGAGCAGGGCGAAGCAGAGCGCGAGCATCCACACCGTGGCAAGGGCCTGGGAGGGGGAGTCGAAGTTGAGAATGGTGCCGTAGGTCGCCCCGACGTAGCCACCGAAGACGATGAGGACACCGGCCACTGACGGGGCCCAGAACCCCTTCGTGAGGCGCTGCGTCCACGACACGGCGATGAGCACTGATCCCGCGAGAGCGACAACCGGCAGCAGCCGGGTGAGCACGACGAAGGGCTCCGTCGCGGCGGCCTGCGCGACCTGCCCGGCCCAGGCGTACGAGAACCAGTGGTACCGGAGTTCGGCCCCGGCCATGAAGATGCTGTCCGAAGGGCCGAGCCTGGCCAGCGACGTCGACAAGGCCTCGAAGAAGGTCATGTCGGGGTGGTACGTGGTGATCGTTCCGGCCGACTCGAGGGGGTAGTTGCGCAGGTTCACGGCGATGGACGCCAGGCCAAGGCCCCCGCTGATGACGAGGGCCACCAGGGCCGGTCGCCAGGGGGTTGGCCGCCACGTGCGCAGGAGCCCGGGCCGCCTACTCAGCAGGATGGGCGCGGCAATCACAGTCACGACTGTCGGCGCCGCCCAGCCCCAACCGGCCGGCGCTATCCCTACCAGGAGGACTCCGGACAAGGTGGCAGCCGCCGAGCCGAGGGCCAGGCCCATGCCAGCCGCCTCGAGGACGCGCACCGAGGGGCCTCGCGCAAGCCGCCACCAGAAGGCCCCGGTCGCTGCCTGGGCGAGGACGATGAGGACTGCCAGCGCGAGGGCCATCAGGCCCGCCGGAATCGGGACACGACACCCCGGTAGACGGTCATGGCCACGGCCTGCCGGGCGGTCCCTGCGTACTCCCTTGCCGCGTCCCAGCCACGCGGTCGCAGGACCTCCCGGCGGGCCCGATGGAACTGGCGCAGCGACTCGGGCCATCGTGTCGTGGAGATGCCTCCTTCGGCGAAGGTGCCGACCACGAGGTCGAGGTACAGCGGGTTGGCGCGCTGGCCCAGCCGCAGGAAGGCGACGTAGTCGGCCACGATCGAGTACCGCGGGTCGAACCCACCGGCCTCGATCAGGGCCGCGCGCTGGGCGAAGGTGCCCTGGTGGGGTGGGAACCGGCCGTTGCTGAACTGCGCGGCCTTCTCCCGGGCGTAGTCCCAACGCGGGGTGACTACCCGTGCTCCGTCCCGCTGCACGATCTCGACCTCCCCGAATGCCCAGGTGGGCTGGCCTTGGAGTGCCGTGCGGACACGCTGGAGCACGTCGGCCGAATGGAAGGCGTCGCCAGCGTTGAGGAAGTACACGTAGTCGCCGGTCGCGGATGCCAGCGCGGCGTTCATGGCCGGGTAGATGCCGAGCGGCGGCGACCACGCGTAACGGTGATCCACTCCGGCGAGCTGGCTGGGCACGGCATCCCTGTCTGCCGACCCGTCGTTGACGAGGTACTCCACGCCGTCGAGGTCCTGGGCCACGAGCGACTCGATGCTGCGTCGCATGCCGGGCGGATCGTCCTTGACGACCGTGATCACGCTGAGCCAGGGCTGCTCGGTCACGTGTCGCTACCGCGTCTTGATGAAGACGCGGCCGGAGTAGTCGATCGGGTGCATGTACGGCCGGTGCCCCTGTCCGGCGAAGTACTCGTCCACGGCCGTCCGTGCGCCCTGCCAGTGGCCGTAGTCATCGAGGATGCACACCCCGCCAACGACGAGGCGCGGGTACAGGACCTCCATGCCGATGCGCGTGGACTCGTACCAGTCCGTGTCCAGCCGGAGCAGCGCGATCGATTCGGGGACCGACTCGCGAAGCGTGACCGCCACGTCGCCCTCGACGAACCTGAACATGTCCGCCGGGTACCCGGTGGATCGAACATTGGCCTCGACGTCGTTGCGGTCGGCGATGCACCACACGTTGTTGCCGTCGCCCACGTCGGTCGTCGCGAGCATCTGCGCGGCTGTGACGCCCGTGCCGGCCTCGACATCCGCTGCGGTCGGGTCGGTCATCCCGGCGAAGGTGTCGTACAGCCAGATCCGCCGGTCCGTGACGCCTAGGTCCAGCAGCCCGCGAGCCATCGCCATGACGCTGCCACCTCGCCAGACCCCGCACTCGGCGAAGTCCCCGGTCAGCCCTTCGTCAACGACGTACCGCACGGCGTTGAGCAGGCTCCACAGCCGCTCGGCCGATGTCATCGTGTAGGGGCGCAGCGAGTCGATGAGGTCCGAGTCGGCCTTGGTGGCCTCGACGGGTAGGCGTCGCTCGGCGCTGCCGAGCCGGGACACCTGCAGGCCCATCCTCCTGGCCACGGAGTCCACGACCTGCTCGTAGCGCTTCACTCCGGCATTATCCCTGTGGCTGCATGGAGAGTTGGTCGATGGGCGCCGGGTCCACCAGCCAGCAGTCGCCAGCGGTGAGCTCGCCGGAGTCAGCCATCGCCATAAGCGCGAGGTTGAGCTTCCAGTCGATGGGCACGACCGGCTCCAGCGGCAGCGCCTCCATGACCTCGAGCAGCCGGCCAGCGAACGCCGCCCGGTAGGCGATGGCGCACACGGTGTTGGTCACCGGAACCGCGGACTGCAGGAGCGAGCGATCCTGCGTGCCGGCCCAGTGGCCATCCGCCGGGGTGAGCAGGTGCACGATGCCGAGCTGGGCCAGGCTGAACGACTGCGAAACGTTCACGAACTCCGGCTGGGCGCCGGGGGCCTGGATGATCCCGGCCAGCCCCGCGGCCGCGTCGGCGACGTCGGTGCAGCCGGCGTCGTCCTCGAGGATCAGCACCCAGTCCGCTGCCGACCTGGCTCCCTCGCCGAGCAGCCTCAGGTGGGCCAACTCGATGTTCAGCAGTCGCCGCACCATGCCCGGTCCTGGCGACCGGACCCGCTGGGTGGAGCGACGGCCCCAGCGGGCGGCGTGGTGCGCCCACCAGCCCGGGCCTTGGGGTCGGCGTAGGAACGCGGTCCAGCGCCGATCCAGCCGCAGTTGCTCGCTGAGGCTCGACTGGACCATGGCCTCGGTGAGTTGGAATCGGGACTCGTCGAGCAGGTCCTCGGTGCAGACGACGACGGTGCAGTCGACCCCGTGCCCGCGGAGGGCCTCGGCCAGTCGCGCTGCCAGGCCGTCCGGCCCCTGACTGACGGAGAAGCGTGATCCCTGATGGCTGACCACGCCGACGAACAGGGCTGTCACGCGCTCGCTCCAAGGCCGGTGGTCACGCTGGTGAAGGTAGGTTATCGGGCGTGAGCGACCCGGACGGCCTGGAGACCGCCGAGCCGGACGTCCCCCATCGCGGCCTCAACGTCGTCGACTTCGAGAGCCCCGGCGTGGTGCCGGCCGTCCGCAAGGCCGTGTCGCTCCTTCCCCCCAGCAAGCGGCGCCTGCTGTTCCTCGCGTCCGCAGTCCAGATCTCCCTCGGGGTGCTCGACCTCATCGGCATCGCCCTGATCGGCCTGGTGGCGGCGGTCGCGGTCTCTGGACTGGGCGCGACGGCCAACTCCGACACCAGCGCGCCGACCACCCCCGACTGGGTCACGAACCTGCTGTCGACGGTGGGCCTGGAGAGCCTGACCATCTCGCAACTGTCCGTGATCCTGGCCGTGGCGGCCGTTGTCATCCTGGTCCTCAAGACGGTCCTGTCGGCCCTCATGTCCCGGCGGATCATCAGGTTCCTTGCCCACCGCCAGGCCGACGTCTCCGCCCGGCTGGCCCGCGAGTTCCTGTCCCGGCCCCTGGCGGTCGTGCAGAGATGGACGACGCCTGAGGCGATGTACGCACTCGGCAGCGGCGTGGGAGCCGCCACGGTCTCGCTGCTGGGGTCCGCGATCATGATCGCGGCGGAACTGTTCCTGTTCTCCATCGTCGGCATCAGCCTGTTCCTCTACGACCCCACCTTGACCATCATCTGCATCGCCCTGTTCGTCGTCATCGCACTCGTGCTCTACAAGGCCCTGGGATCGTGGACCTCCCGCAATGCCCAGGTCATGACCGACGCGTCCATCGACACCCTGACCGCCGTCTCCGAGGCACTGGCCACCTACCGGGAGGCCACGGTCCTGAACCGGCGCGACCTCTACATCAGCAGGTACGAAGGCCTCGTGGGCCGGTACGCCGGAGCCAGCGCCACCGCGGCCTTCATCCTGGAAATCCCCAAGTACGTGCTCGACATCGCGCTGTACCTCGGTGTCCTCGTGCTCGGTGTCGTGCAATTCCTGACCGAGGACTGGACGACGGCAGCCGCGACCGTGGCGCTCTTCCTCGCGGCCGGCTCGCGAATCCTGCCCGGACTGCTCCGCCTCCAGGGAGCCAGCATCACGATCCGCAACGCGGCGGTCCAGGCGCAGCCCACCTTCTTCATGTCCGACTACCTCGAGCGGACCCGGACAACTGACGGAGATGCCCCGGCCCCTCGCATGAGCGCGGAGGAGATCCACGCGCACGTCGTTCGCGGGTACCCCGACTTCGTCGCGGAGGTGCGGGTCGAAGCGGTGACCCTGACCTACAGCGACGCGGCAGATCCGGCCCTGGTCGACGCCACCTTCACGGCCCAGACGGGCACGTCGATCGCGCTCGTGGGGTCGACCGGAGCGGGGAAGTCGACGCTCGCCGATGTGATCCTCGGGGTGATGAAGCCTGACTCCGGATCCGTCACCATCAGCGGAGAGGCACCGCGCGCCGCCATCGACCGCTGGCCCGGAGCGATCTCCTACGTCCCGCAGGCCGTCGCCCTGGTCGCAGGGTCCGTGCGCGAGAACGTCGCGCTCGGGCTCCCGTCGGGAGCCATCGACGACGACCTCGTCTGGGAGGCCCTGAAGCGCGCCCACCTCGATACGTTCCTGGTCGAGAACCGCGAGGGCCTGGACACCATGATCGGCGAGCGCGGGTTCCGGCTGAGCGGGGGGCAGCGGCAGCGCCTGGGTATTGCCCGTGCCCTCTACACCCGCCCCAAGCTCCTCGTCCTCGACGAGGCGACCAGCGCCCTGGACGCGGAAACCGAGCAGGCGATCATCCAGACCCTGCAGGAGCTCGAAGGGGAGGTCACCACCATCACGGTGGCCCACCGCCTGGCGACGGTCCGGTACGCGGACCAGGTGCTCTACCTGGAGGGCGGGCGGATCAGTGCCCGGGGCACCTTCGACGAGGTCAGGGCAGAGGTCGCGGACTTCGACCGCCAGGCGTCCCTCCTCGGGCTGTGAGCGGCATGCCCTGGGTCCCGTCGGATGTCTCGGCGGTCGTGTGCACCCTCGACTCGATCGCGGGCATCGAGCGGTGCCTGACCTCCCTTCGCGCGGCCGGCGTGGGCGAGATCGTCGTCGTGGACGCGGGCTCGCGCGATGGCACGAGGGCCATCGCGGACGGGCTGGCCGACGCCGTCCTCGACGACCCGGGGACGGGGCTCGGGAACGCGCGGAACATCGGCATCGCCGCGACCTCCGGTGCGCTCGTGCTGAACATGGGCTCGGACAACGTCATGCCGCCGGGGCAGCTCGAGCGGATGATCAGCGATCTCGAGGCCGAGGGCGTCCAGGGTGTCAGCGCCCAGACCGTCATCGAGGGCGACGACTACCTCAGCCGTGGCCTCAACGCCTGGCGGTCCGGCCGATTCCGCCCCGGGCCAGCGGCAGTGATCGGCACCCCCACCCTGTTCGTGGGCGCCCTGCTCAGGGCGTACCCCTTCGACGCGACGCGGCGGTTCTCGGATGACTCCGAGCTCTGCGAGCGGTGGGCCCGCGAACTCGGGGCGAGGTTCGCGATCTCCGATGCGCACGTGCTGGAGGTCGGCAAGACATCGTGGGACGAGGTCGTCGCCCGATGCCGCATGTACGGCATCTCCGACGAAGAGGTCTTTCGCATCGGCCGTGAGGGGGGCTGGGACCTTGCCCGTCAAGGCCGGTCGCTGCTCCACCCGGCCCGCGCCGACTTCGTGCAGCCGATGATCCGGCTCGAACCCGCCGAAGCGCTCGCCGCTGCGCCGTTTCTGCTTGCCTTCGCCGCGATGCGCTATGGCTTCTGGGGGCGGACGGCGCTGCTCACGAGGTCGCGCCAGGACCGCTAGCTCGTGGCGACGGCGACCGCGACCAGCGTGTCGTTGGCGTCCAGACCACTCAGCGCCGAGGCATAGGCGTGGTGGAGCGCGGGGGTCTCCATCGGTGCCAGCGGGCCGCGATGACCGCCCGGCTTGCCCTCGGAGAGCCAGGTGAGGTGGTTGGGCAGGCCGTACCGCTGGACTCCCATGATCGATTCGACCCGGAAGCCGGCGGCTCGCAGCAGGCGATCCAGCGAGTCGCGCGTGTGCAGGACAAGATGCTGGGACCACAGGGTGAACGACGTGAAGGCCTCGTTCTGCAGGGTCGACAGCAGCAGGTCCCGGGCATGGGGGACCTCGACCACGAGGCGTCCTGACTTCGGCGCCAGGAGTGCGCGGATCCTGGCGAGCGTTTCCAGGGGTTCGGGAAGGTGCTCCAGCACGTGGAACATGAAGACCGCATCGAGGTCCTCAGGCACCTCGTCAAGCCCGGCGTAGCACGCGATCCCATCGGCGTTGAGGCGGTTCCGATAGGAGTCCTGAAGCTCGATCCCTGTGACGGACGTGGCCCCGGGGGCAACCGCGCGCAGGAAGTTTCCTTCGCCGCAGCCGAAGTCGAGGACGGAGCGTCCGTAGTAGACATCGCGGAAGGCGGCAACTCGCCGTTCGGTGTCGACGGCGTCTTCGTAGGTCGGGATCAGGGCGCCGCGATACTCGCCCGTCACGTACTCGTCGTCCCCGACGTAGTAGTCGTCGATGAAGATGACCCCGCTACGGCTGTCGCGGTACACCGGGACCTCCCGGTCCCTCGTCTGCGCCCGGAAGAGCGTGACGTCGTCGTCGCGGATGGCGCCGAGGTCGCGCAGCGTCTGTCGGATTCGTGACGTGGTCATGGCAGTTCCACCCTAGGACGTCGTGGTCGATGAGCCCATGATCCCGGCAAGCATCAGGCGGTTGCGCCGCCAGTCGGCGCGCTCGACCACGTTTGCCCGGGCCTGGTCCAGTCCGCTCCCGGGCACGGTCGCGGTGGCCATGAGCTCAGCGAGCCGGTCGATGTCGCCGACGTCGAACGTGTGCCCGGTCACCCCGTCCTCGATCCACCAGCCGTTGCCGGGGTTGCGCGAGCACACAACCGGGACCCTGCAGGCCATGGCCTGCAGGAGGGTGACCGACGTGCCGTCCGTCTCCGAGGCGGTGACGTAGCAGTCGGCCGCCCGCAGGAGTGGTGCCACGGCAGTCTCGTCGACCTGGCCTGGGAAGGCGACGCGGTCGGCGAGCCCGAGCCCGTGCAGGCGTTCGCGGTGCTCGTTCGCCAGCGGTCCGGTACCGCCCATGACGAGGAACAGCGCGGGATCGCGGCTCGCGGCGAGGGCGAACGCCTCAATGACGTCGGCCGTGCGGTAGAGGCGGTCATGCGTGCGGAGCGACAGCACGATCCGTGCGTCTGCGGGGCCGGCCAGCGCGGCCTTCTCGCCGTCAGGCTCGAACCGGTCGAGGTCGATCCCCCATGGCAACAGGTGGATCCGGTCCGTCGGCATCCCGGCGGCCTCGGCCCGTGACCCCGTGCTGGCCGAATCGACGATGAGCCGGGCGAGCCTCGGCAGCCAGGCGAGGTCGGCGATCGGTACGGATTGGGCGTGTCCGGCCTGAAGGTCCCAGCCATGGGAGAGCCCGACGATGGGGTGGGCTGAGTCCACCAGGGTGCGGGCCAGGGTAGGCAGGGGGCCGGCCAGCACGGGCGCGCCGCGCGGCAGCCGACGGGGGACCTCGGCAGCGAGGTCCTCGATCCCGGACAGGACCTCCACCTCGAAGCCACAGGCGCGCAGCCCTTCGACCCACCGCTGGTCGTGGACCCCCCAGGCCGGCGAGGCGTAGCCGACGACCGTCATTCGCCGTCCGTCATCCGCGGGTCGGGGCCAGGTCCGACCACGAGACGTGCTCACCGGCATCCAGCGCGCGGTCGAGGCAACGGCCGACGACAAGGCCCACCTCGTGGGCGGGGACGGCCTCGAGCGGAGCGGGGCGCAGGACCGCCAGGTCCGTTCTGGCGATGACGTGCCCGGACGGGAGGTCCCGAGCGGCACGCACGCAGCGCCGTTGCAGGACGACGGTCGCCTGCTCGTTCGGCTCGACCCGCTTGCGGCCATCGCCGAGGGCCGACTCCAGCATCCGGGTGGCGTCGACCATCGCCCGCCAGGTGACCGGGTCCATCGAGAAGCCATGGTCGGGTCCGGTGCGGCTGGTGTCGTCGGTGAAGTGCTTCTCGATGACGCGGGCGCCGAGCGCGACGCCACCGAGGACGGTCACATGGCCCGGCGTGTGGTCCGACAGGCCCAGGGTGATGCCCGGGTAGCGCTCGGCGAACTGGTCGAGCACGCGGAGGTTGACATGCCCGACGTTCTCGATGGAGCCGGTGTAGTTGGTGTTGCACTGCATGAGGACGGCATCGACCCCTGCGGTGGCGAGCACGGCCATGGCGCGATCGACGTCGTCGAGGGTCGCGGCGCCCGTGGCCAGGAGGACGGGCTTGCCCAGCGCGGCGATCACCTCGAGTTCCTCGATCCAGTTGATGTCGCCGGACCCGACCTTGAAGGCGCTGACGAACGGGTCGAGGTGGGCCACCGCCTCGGGATCGTAGGGCGATGACATGAACTCGATGCCGATGGCCTGGCCATGCGCCGCGAGGACCGGTGTCCAGTCCCACGGCAGGCTCGCGTCCGCGTACACCTCGAAGACGGACTTGGTCCAGGTCGCCTGGTGGTCCTGCTGCTCCCCGAGGTTGCGGAAGCCGTAGTCGCTGACGATGTAGGGCGCGCGGAAGTGCTGGAACTTCGCGCAGTCGGCCCCGGCCTGCTTGGCCAGGGTCATGAGGTCCAGCGCTCTCCCGAGGTCGCCGTCGTGGTTGGCGGCGATGTCGGCGATGAAGTAGGTCGGCTGGTCCGGGCCGACGAGTCGGTTCCCGATGGTGAACGGCGTGGCCATGGCTGGCGGCATCCCCTCAGCGGTCGCGGATGGTCCCGGCGATCCGGGGCTCGTCATGGTACGCCTGCGCGATGCCCTGGCCTTGCGTCTGCATGGGCGCCCCGAGGATCGCCGCGACCCTGCTGGTGTCCAAGGACAGGTCGCGGCTCCGAGAGGCGGTGTGGGCATCGGCATCAGGCCCCTGCCGGGCGATCAGCCCTGGATCGAGGCCGAACTGCTCGGCGATGCGCATGCCGAAGTCGTACTTGGACAGTGCATCCGAGGAGGCGACGTGCACGGTGCCGACCGCGCCGATCTCGCCGAGATCCCAGATCGCCTGCAGGAGTGCCGGGACGTACAGCGAGGTCACGACGAAGTCCGGGTATCCGCGCACGTTGCGGCCCTCGCGCAGGGAGTTGACGAAGAACTCAAGGACCGACTTGCGTCCGGTCTCGCTCCAGCCGAAGAAGTTGGTGCGAACGATCAGGTGGTCCTCGACGGTGTCGCGGACGGCCTGCTCCCCGCCGAGCTTCGTCTCGCCGTAGTACGAGAACGGCTGTGGTTCGTCCACCTCGGAGTAGCCCCCCGTGCTGCCGTCGAACACGGCGTCGGTGGAGATGTGCACCATGCGCGCACCGATGTCGGCGCATGCCTCGGCGATGGACTTCGTGGCCACCACGTTGACTGCGAAGGCCTGCTCGGGATCATTGGCGGACGTCTCGTGCCCGGAGATGGCGGCAGCGTGGAGGACCACGTCCGGATTGACTTCACGGACGAGGGCCCCGACACCCTCGGCATCCCTCAGGTCGAGGCCGATGATCCGTTCGTACAGGCGGGAGTCTTCCGTCGTGCGGGCCTGGCCCACGAGTCGTGCGCGACCGGACAGGTAGACGGCGGCGTTGGTGCCGAGGAAGCCGCGCGACCCCGTCACCAGCCAGGTCTCCATGGTTGTGGAGTGTAGACAGGACCCGCGTAATCAATTGATGTCCGCGGCAATTGCCGACCGCCAGCGCGCAGGTGCGCCCCTACTCTGAGTGCGTGCGTCATCGGCGGCTCGGTTCCTCCGGCCTGAAGGTGAGCGAATTGGCCCTCGGCAACTGGGCGACCATGGGGGCGCAGGTCGATGACGACGTTAGCCAGGCCCTCGTCCGTGCGGCGCTGGACTGCGGGATCACGACGTTCGACACCTCCGATGCCTACGCGGACGGCCGGGCCGAGGAGCTGCTCGGCCGCGCGTTGACGGGAGTCCCGCGCGGCTCGATCGAGCTGTCCACGAAGGTGTTCTGGCCCACCGGCCCCGGACCGAACCAGCGCGGACTCTCGCGCAAGCACGTCCGCGAGGCTTGCCACGCGTCCCTCCGGCGCCTGCGGACCGACCACATCGACATCTACCAGGCCCATCGATTCGACCCGGAGACGCCGGTGGAGGAGACGCTGTCGGCCTTCGATGACCTGGTCCGCGAGGGCAAGATCCTCTATGTCGGCGTCTCCGAGTGGAGTGCCGGCCAGATCCGGGACGCCGCGATCGTGTCGAGGGATCGCGGGTACTCCCCCCTGGTGGCCAACCAGCCGCAGTACTCGATGCTCTGGCGGATCATCGAGGAGGAGGTGATCCCTACGTGCGATGAGTGGGGCATCGGCCAGATCGTCTGGTCACCGCTTGCCCAGGGCGTGCTGTCCGGCAAGTACCGGCCAGGCGCTCGCCCGCCGCAGGGATCCCGCGCTGACGATCGTGACGGGTCGGGGTACATCGCCCGGTGGATGACAGGCACCGTCATTGAGGCCGTGCAGTCGCTGGTGCCGGTCGCCGAGCGGCTGGGCCTGACACCCGCGCAACTCGCCCTTGCCTGGGTCCTGGGCAACCCCAGCGTCTCCTCCGCGATCATCGGTGCCTCGCGACCCGAGCAACTGGCCGAGAACGCAGCGGCTTCGGGGGTCGAGCTTGACCAGGAGACCCGCGCCCTGGTGGATCGCCTGCTGGCAGATGCCATCCACTGGCGCCGGCCCGCGTAGGGTCGTCCGGTGGCTTCGCTTGCTCTCGGTACCGCGCAGTGGGGCGGGACGTACGGCGTGACCAATCGCACCGGCGTGCTCTCCGATGCGGACGTATCCGCGATCGTCGAGGAGGCGCGACGCGTCGGGATCGATGCGGTCGACACCCACCGCACCGCTGATCCCGCCCACGGCTACGGGCACGCTCAAGAACGCCTGCGGCCGTGGGCGTCCGGGTTCGCGATCACGACGAAGGTCTTCGGTGGAGCCGCGGCGGACCTGCCGGTCCGCGGCCAGCTGGAGGAGTCCCTCGACCGCCTCGGCGTGGATCGGGTGCATGCCTGCCTGGTCCACGACTGGTTCGACCTCGACGACGACCTGGCCGCCGGGACCGCTAGGGAGCTCGACGTGCTCATGCGCGAGGGACTGGTGGGGCGCGTGGGTATCTCCGCCTACGACCGGGTCGATATTGAGCGCGCCGCCCGGCTGTTCCCCGCCCTCGGCGCCGTGCAGGTGCCCCTCAATGCACTGGACCAACGGCTGGTGGGAGAGCCACTGATGTCAGAGCTGGGCGCGGCGGGCACCGAGCTTCAGGTGCGAAGTGCCTTCCTGCAGGGCCTCCTCGTCGACGCGACGTCCGGTGCCGCCCTGTCGGCGCACCCGGACGTGATCCGGTTCCATCGCGCCTGCGCCGGCTTGGCGGTCTCGCCCATACGTGCGGCCCTGTCCTTCCTCAGGTCAATTGCCTGGGTCGACCAGGTGGTCGTGGGGGTGACGTCGGCTGGCGAACTGCGCGAGATCGGGCAGGCATGGGCGCTCTCCCCGGTCGACCTGGACTGGGCCGCCGTGCGGTCCCACGACCCGGGCCTCGTGGACCCGCGTCTGTGGTCCCGGTGACGGCTGGGAGGATCTGCAGGTGACCACGCTCGCGGTGCTGCAGGCGCGGATGTCGTCGACGCGGCTTCCCGGAAAGGCGATGCTCCCGCTCATGGGCGAGCCCATGCTGGTCCGGCAGCTGGAGAGGATCCGCCGCGCGGATCGGATCGACGGGATCGTTATCGCCACGTCCACGGACCCGAGGGACGACGTCATCGCCGAACTGGCGCGCACTCAGGGCACTGGGCTCGTGCGCGGCCCGCAGGATGACGTGCTGCAGCGCTTCGTCCTCGCCGTCGAGGAGTTCGCGCCGGACGTCGTCGTCCGGCTCACCGCCGACTGCCCACTAGCCTCGCCGGCGGTCATCGATGCTGTCATCGAGCAGTTCGGGTCCGTCGAGGCGGACTACTGCTCGAACACGCTGACGCCGACGTTCCCGGATGGGCTCGATGCCGAAGTGGTACGCGCCCACGTGCTTCTCGATGTGGCGGCCGTCAGCACCGATCCTGCTGAGCGTGAGCACGTGACGTTGGGGGTCTACCGGCGCCCCGACCGCTACCGGCTCGCGAGCCACACCGGGCCGCGCGACCTCTCTTCACTGCGCTGGACCGTCGACACGCGGCCCGACTACGAGTTCGTGAAGGCTGTGTACGAGGAACTCTTTCCGGCTGATCCGTCCTTCGACGTCGACGCCATCCTCGAGCTCCTGGAACGCCGACCGGAACTGAACAGGACGACCGCTGACGAGGCACGCAACGCGGCCCTCGCAGGTCTCGACACGGGGGCAATGCATGCGTGACCTCATGGCTCGGTATCAGCAGTCCGTACTCCAACTCGAGCGGGCCGAGCGGGTCATCCCGCTCGGGTCACAGACATTCAGCAAGTCCCGGACCCAGTACCCGGTCGGCGCGGCACCGCTCTTCGCCTCCCGAGCCCACGGCAGCCGTACCTGGGACGTCGACGGCAACGAGTACGTCGACCTCGTCAGTTCCCTGGGCGCCGTGGTGCTCGGCTACGGGGATGAGGAGGTCAATGAGGCCGTCATCCGGCAGCTTCGCGACGGGGTCACCCTGTCCTTGTCGCATCCACTCGAGGAGGAGGTCGCTTCCCGTCTCGTCGAACTCATCCCATGCGCCGAGATGGTCCGGTTCGCGAAGAACGGCACCGATGCGACGTCGGCCGCCATCCGCCTGGCCCGCGCTGCCACCGGGCGCGAGCACGTCATCGCGTGCGGGTACCACGGGTGGCAGGACTGGTTCATCGGCTCCACGACGAGGAACCTCGGAGTCCCCGCCGCCACTCAGGCACTGACGCACGCCGTGCCGTACAACGACCTTGCCGCGATCGAACGGGTCATCGCCCAGCACCCGGACAGGGTGGCCGCCCTGATCATGGAGCCGATGACGTCCACGTTCCCGGACCCGGGCTACCTCGAGGGTGTGCGACGCATCACTCAGGATCGCGGGATCATCCTGGTGTTTGACGAGATGCTCACTGGCTTCCGCTTCGCGCCCGGCGGTGCGCAGGAGTTCTTCGGTGTCACTCCTGACCTTGCGGCATTCGGCAAGGGCCTGGCGAACGGCCTGCCGCTGTCCGCGGTCATGGGCCGCAGGGACCTGATGATGCTCATGGAGCGGATCTTCTTCTCCGGTACCTATGGCGGTGAGACGCTCTCGCTGGCGGCCGCGAGGGTGGTCCTGCGCAGGATGGCATCCGGCGAGGCGACCGACACGCTTGCGTCGGTCGGCCAGTCCCTCCAGACCGCCATCGATGCCGCGCGTTCCCTGGAGTCGCGGGAGGTCCTGTCGTTCACCGGGCATCCGGCGTGGCTCTTCCTGAAGTGGTCCATCGCCGATGCCACGACACTCAACGAAGTCAAGACGCTCTTCCTGCAGGAGATGCTTCGACGAGGGGTGCTCGTCCTGGGGACGCACGATGTCACCACCGCGTTCACGTCAGTCGACATCGACCATTGCGCGGGGGCCTATGCCGAGTCGCTGGACGTGATCGTCGGCGCGCTGGCCGACGGCGACGTGCAGGCGAGGCTCGAGTGCGACACGTTGGTGCCGCTGTTCACCTTGAGGAGCTGACCGCATGAGGAAGGCCCTGAAGTCATTGGCGCTCTGGCCGCTGGCCCTCGCCGGCTGGTACGCCGGGCTGCTCAGCCGGTGGTGGCCTGGAGTCGGCATCTGGTGGGGCGATCGCGCCTACCAGCGCGCACGCGCCAGAACGTCGAGAGTCATCCACCCTGGGCCTGCCGGGGCGGTCGAGATGACCTTCTACGTGCCCAATGAGGTATGCCGGTACCGGGCGGACACGTTCAGCACGAAGGAGCCCGAGACACTGGAGTGGATCGACCGCTACGGCGGGACGGGCGCATTCTTCGACATCGGCGCAAACGTCGGCCTGTACAGCGTCTACTACGCGAAGACGCAGCCCGGAACGGTGTATGCCTTCGAGCCGTCGGTGCTCAATGTGGGCCTGCTGGCCCAGAATGCGTCGGCCAGCGGCGTCGCTGCGCAGGTCGTGCTCGTGCCCACGCCGTTGACCTCGACCAACCAGGTGGCCGAATTCCATCTCACGATGCTCGACGAAGGCGGCGCGATGTCGACCTTCGGGGCCGAGCCCGGCCACGACGGCGGTGAGGTCCGCTCGAGCATGGAGTACCGGACCGCCGGCGTGACACTGGACTTCCTCGTCGATAGCGGCGTCGTGCCGCAGCGACCGGCGATGGTCAAGATCGACGTCGATGGCATCGAGCACCTGATCCTCGCCGGGGCCGAGCGGACGTTGGCGGACCCGACGCTGAGGACCGTCCTGATCGAGGTCAATGACGACTTCGAGGTGCAAGCCCGCGAAGTCGATCGGTTGATGCTTCAGGCAGGGTTCGTGCTGGCCGAGCGGCGCCAGGCAGACATGGTCGCGACGAGCGCATTTGCCAGTACGTTCAACCAGATCTGGGTGCGCGCCGACTCGACGGGGCAAAGGTAGGCTGCGCGCGTGAAGGTCGGCCAGATTGTCCGGGAGTCCTTCTCCCTCCTCGATCGGCGAAACCAGTGGCTCCTGGGCCTCATCACACTGGCGCAGATGGCCACTGCATTCCTCGACCTCATCGGAGTCCTGCTGCTCGGTGCGGTCAGCGTCCTGTCCGTCGCGGTCGTGACGGGCGAGCCGCTCCCCGGCTTCGCCCTGTCGGCGATCGAGCGATTCGGGTTCACGGAGGGCGACGAGCTGACGTGGGTGGCGGCAATGTGCATCGCCGCGGGCGTGGCACTGATCGCCAAGACGCTCATCAGCGCGCTCCTTGCTCGGCGCACGCTCCGCTTCCTCGCCAACCGCCAGGCGGCCCTGTCGGGCAGGCTCACGGCTGGGCTGCTGTCTCGGCCGCTCCTGGAAGTGCAGGCCATGGCCAGCCAGGACGTCGCCTTCATCCTCACCCTGGGTACTCAGGCAGCAACCGTGGGAGTGCTCGGCGGCGCCTCCGCGGCGATTGCCGACGTCTCGCTGCTTGTTGTGCTGGGACTGGGCCTCTTCGTCATCGACCCGGTCGTCACGGTCTTCGCGATCCTGTTCTTCGGCCTGCTGGCCTTCGGCTTGCAGCGTCTCCTGTCCGGCTGGGCTCGGCGCATGGGGCACGATGCGACCTTCGTCGACATCGACAGCTACATGGCGATCCAGGAGGCTCTCGCGAGCTACCGTGAGGTCACGGTGTCGAACCGCCGCGGCGTCTACGTGGACCGGATCCAGCGGTTGCGCTGGAGGTCAGCCGCCTTGAGCGCCGATACCCAGTTCATGGGCCTCATTCCCAAGTACGTGTTCGAGGTGGCACTTGTCGTCGGCGCACTAGGCCTCGCGGTGTCGCAGTTGGCGTCCAAGGACGCCGCCGCCGCGGTGGGCATTGTCGCGGTCTTCCTCGTGGCCGGCTCGCGGGTCATGCCCGCCGTCATGCGCCTGCAGACGGCCGCCTTGTCGATCCTTCGATCGGAGGCTCCGGCGGGCAAGGCCTACCGGCTCGCCCAGCAACTTGCAGCGGCCCCTGCACCGCCAGACTCGCCCGTGCGGGTTGACGAGATCCGCAGGAGCCTGGAGAGCGGCTACCCAGGCTTTGTCCCGGTCGTGGAGGTGCGCGGGGTCGGACTCACCTACGACGGTGTCGGCGCCCCGGCAGTGGCCGAGGTGAGCTTCACCGCCCGTGAGGGAGCCTCGGTGGCGCTGGTGGGGTCGACAGGGGCCGGCAAGTCCACGATCGCCGACATCCTCCTCGGCGTCGTGGAGCCTGACGAGGGCTCGGTGACCATCGGTGGGGTGGCCCCGTCAACCGCGGTGTCCCAGTGGCCGGGCGGCATCGCCTACGTGCCGCAGGAGGTGGCTCTCGCCAACGGCACCGTCCGCGACAACGTCGCCCTGGGCCTCCCGCAAGGATCCTTCGACGACACATGGGTGTGGGAGGCGCTGGAGCGCGCCCACCTCGCTGACTTCCTGCGGGATTCCCGGGAAGGCCTGGAGACCCTCATTGGCGAGAACGGCATGAGGCTCAGTGGCGGCCAGCGCCAGCGGCTGGGCGTGGCGCGTGCGCTGTTCACGCACCCACGGCTGCTCGTGCTGGACGAGGCCACCAGTGCGCTCGACGCCGAGACGGAGCAGTCGATCGCCCAGACGATGCAGGACCTTGAGGGGAACGTCACCACGGTCACGATCGCTCATCGCCTGGCCACCGTCCGGCACTGCGACCTCGTGCTCTATCTGGAGGACGGCAGGGTCGTGGCCCAGGGTTCGTTCGAGGAAGTCCGCCGCCAGTCACCGGCATTCGATCACCAGGCGCAGTTGCTCGGCTTGTGACGTGACGCGCCTCTGTATCCTTGCCGTGGCGATTGTCGCGTAGAGACGAGGTTTCATGTCCGAGCTCGAAGGCTCCTCCATTCTCATCACGGGTGGGACGGGGTCGTTCGGAAGGGCGTTCGTCCGGTACGCACTCGACCATCTGGATCCCAAGCGAATTGCCGTCCTCTCGCGCGACGAACTCAAGCAGTACGAGATGCGGGCCGCGTTCAATGACGACCGCCGGCTGCGCTGGTTCCTCGGCGACATCCGTGATCGCGATCGCTTGCACCGTGCGTTCAAGGGAATTGACTATGTCGTCCACGCTGCCGCCCTGAAGCAGGTCGATACGGCTGAGTACAACCCTTTCGAGTTCGTGAAGACGAATGTCCTGGGCAGCCAGAACGTGATCGACGCGGCGATCGACGAGGGCGTGCGGAAGGTGGTGGCCTTGTCGACTGACAAGGCCTCGTCGCCCATCAACCTGTACGGGGCCACCAAGCTCACGGCGGACAAGCTGTTCGTCGCGGCCAACCATTACGCCCACGATCACGAGACGCGGATGTCCGTCGTGCGGTACGGCAACGTCATGGGCAGCCGTGGCTCGGTCGTGCCGTTCTTCCGCGAGAAGATGCTGACCGGCGAGCCGCTGCCTGTCACCGACCCGAGGATGACGCGCTTCTGGATCACCCTCCCGCAGGCCGTCGAGTTCGTGGTCGATTCCTTCGAGCTCATGGCAGGTGGCGAGCTCTACGTGCCACGCATCCCCAGCATGAAGCTCGTGGACCTCGTGGAGGCGATCGCGCCCGGGTACCCGACGGTTCCGTTCGGCATCCGCCCGGGGGAGAAGCTGCACGAGGAGATGATCTCCCCGGACGACAGCCACCGCACGGTCCGCCAGGAGGATCGCTACGTCGTGACACCGACAATTGCGGACTGGGGCTTCACGCCCGTCGACGGCGAGCCGGTTCCGCTGGGCTTCAGCTACCGGTCGGATACAAACGACCTGTGGATGACCCCGGCCGAACTGCGGTCGATCCTCGGCATCGAGTGACTCCGTGATCCCGTACGGCCACCATGACATAGACGAGGACGACGTCGCTGCCGTGTCCGCCGTCCTGCGCGGCGAGTGGCTGACCACGGGTCCCGTCCTCGAGCAGTTCGAGGCCGACCTGCGGGGCTTCACCGGAGGCACGCCAGTAGTCGCGGTCTCTTCGGGTACCGCTGCCCTGCACGTGGCCTACGCGGCTGCCGGAGTCGGCCCTGGTGATGAGGTGATCACGCCCCCGATGACGTTCATCGCCACACAGGCGACGGCGGTGGCACTCGGCGCGACCATCGTGTTCGCGGACGTCTGCTCGGACACGGCCAACATCGACCCCGGCGCCGTGGAGGCCGCCATCACCAGCCGTACCAAGGCGATCGTGGCGGTGGACTACGCCGGTCATCCCGCCGACATGGATGCCCTCCGGGCAATCGCGGACCAGCACGGCTTGATCCTCATCGAGGATGCCGCGCACAGCCTCGGCTCCACGTACAAGGGCAGACCGGTGGGGTCCCTGGCCGACATCACGGCCTTCTCGTTCTTCCCCACCAAGAACATCACGACGGCGGAGGGCGGCGCCGTGGCCGTCCGCGATGCCGCCACATTGCAGCGGGCCCGTGAGTTCGCCCGGCAGGGGCTTGTGCGAGAACCCTCCCGCCATCGCATAACCGGCGAGGGACCGTGGCATCAGGAGGTGCACGCCTTCGGGCTGAACTACCGGCTTCCGGATGTGCTTGCCGCCCTTGGGTCGAGCCAGTTGACCCGCCTAGCCGCCTTCAAGGCGCGTCGAGCCGAGGTGAAGGCTAGCCATGATGCCGCCTTCGCTGGCCGTGCCGATCTCGAGATCCCGGCGCAGCGCCCTCATGTCGATCCGATGTGGCACCTCTACCCGCTGAGGGTTCCTGTGAACCGCCGACGGGCCGTCTTCGAGCGACTGCGCGAGGTCGGGGTGGGAGTCCAGGTCAACTACCTGCCCGCCTACTGGCACCCGGCGTTCGCGGACCTGGGCTTCCCGCGCGGGCTGTGCCCGGTAGCCGAGGAGTTCTACCGCCGGGAGATCTCGCTGCCCATGTCGACGACCCTCACCGACGAACAGGTGGCGGTCGTCGGAGACGCCGTCATCGCGTCACTCGAGCACTAAAAGGACCGCCCCGGCCCGGACGTCAGCGTCCGCGTGGATCCGGAATCCAGCATGCTCGAGGGCATGGATCGAGGCCGCGTTGTCGCGCTGCGTCTCGGCGCGAATCGGGAGGGCCGTCTCGGATCGCAATCGAGCGCAGGCGAGGGAGAGGAGCGCCGCCCCCCACCCACGGCCGCGAAAGGCCTCGTCGACCGAGTAGTCCAGAACAGCACCCGAATCGTCCAGGTCGAAACGAGCCTGTCCCACCGGCAGGCCGGCAGCCTCCATGACGAACATGCGTGTTCTTGGCTCGGACAGGCGGTTGGAGAACCAGGCGCAGTGGGCCGCCCAGGTGATCGCCTCGGGGCTGAATGAGTGCCTGCGGACGTCGGGGTCATTGGCCCAGCCGAAGAGGAGCCCGCGATCCGCCGGCCGCGCATTCCTGAGCACCAGGCCAGAGGTGGGGGTGGGCTGCATCGTCTCACCGACGCGCAACGCCCCGAGGCCATCGACCAGGGCCTGGCCGAGCTCGGCTTGGTTCCGGGCGCCCTCGGGATCAGCCAGGACGCCGTGTATCCCCGCCGACAGGTGCGCCTCGGTCACGTCGTCAGACGTCCCGAGATACGTGACGTAACCGGCCTCGTCGAGCGCCCGGCACGATGGCACCTGGTTGTCAGCGAGACTGACCACTATTCCCGCGAGCCCCATGCACATGCGCTCCCACAGCGTGACGCCTCCTGCACCCGCGGCGACCGTGCAGGTGGACATCAGGGCAGCCAGGCTCGGCTGGGGGCCATGAATGGTCGTTCCTGGGCGCCGGGAGACCAGCTCGGCGAGTCTGCGCACGTGCGGGTTCGTCTGGCCCACGACGACCTCGACCGGCAAGACGCCGAGCGCGGACCCGGTGACTGCACGCAACGTCCGGCCGGTCAGGTCGGGCAGGTCGCTGCCACCGAAGAACACCAGCAAGCGGTCCGGCGTGTGATGGATTGCGGGCCTGTGCGCGTGCACGGCGTACGCCTCGTCCATCTGCGCGTAGCGCGGACCAAGGAGGAGCGCGGCCGACGGTGGCACGAGGCCGTTGTAGCGCTCGGCGTCTCCTGGGTACATGGGATCGACGAGGATGTCGCAGTCGTGGCGCTGTTGCGCGAGGTCGTCCATCACGAGTACCTGCTCGGCCCTCGAGCGGATCCGCTCCTCCCACGGCAGGCCGAGGCCATAGTGGTCCACGACCATCCAGTCCACCGGCTCGACGAGGCATTGGAGAGTCTCGTCGGCGTCCTGGATACCGGGAGCGGACAGCACGTGGACGTCGAAGCCCCGTGCGGTGATCAGGCCGGTGAGGTCGCCCGCCTGCTGGCGGCACACGAAACCGACGTCTGACCCGCGTGCCCGGAGGGACTCGGCCAGGGCCAGGCACCTCATGACGTGGCCGGAGCCGATTGCCGTGGAGGCGTCGACCCGGAAGACGACCCTCATGACACGTGGCGCGTGAGGACGAACGCCTCTGCGGCCTCCCGACCCACGGTTGAGCCCCGCCAATGAGCGAGATGCCGCACGGCTTGCGTCGAGCGCGGGTGCGGCCACGGCCGCATCTCCTCGGCGTATGCCTCCAGGGCCAGGATCTTCCGGTCCAGGGTCGCGCCGATGTCGACGTACCAGGTGGGGGCGAATGCGCTCGTGGGGTCGGCGGTACGCCACTCCGTGCTGGACGGGGTCTCGAAGGCAAGGATCGTGGCCACCGTCGAACCGGGCTGCGGCCGGCAGGCCGTCATCACCGCCTCGTGAGTGCGGCGGTGGTCCACGTTCAGGTCGTGCCGGTGGTGCGTGTACACCGTGGTGGGGGCGTATGACGCGACAGCCAACTCGACTGCCTGTGCTATCTCCAGAAGGGGCACGGTGTCCATGCGGTTGTCAGGAAGGTCGCCGAATGCGAGGTCGGCCACGCCAAGGATCCGGGCGGCGGCTTCGGCCGCTTGGCGACGCCGGGCTAGTTCGGCGGCGTGGTCCGCATCCGGATCGCGTGAAGTCACGCCGTCGGCGAGGAACATGACTATGACCGTGTCCCCGGCATCCGTGTGCCTGGCGATGGCCCCGCCGCATCCCAGGGTTTCGTCGTCCGGGTGGGCCGCGACCACGAGTACCGTCACGCCGGTAGCCTACAGGCGAGGTTGCGCGGCAATCGTGTTCCGCGGGCGGGAGGAGAGCGCGTGAAGGTGCTCTTCACCGGGGGAGGCGGGGCCGGAACGCAGGCACTGTGGGACCTGCTCAGCCCCCGCTACGAGGTGCACTTCTGCGACGCAGATCCGCGCCGGGTGACGCCCGCGGTGCCGGTCACCCGCGTCCACGCGATCCCGATGGCATCGGACCCGGGCTTCGTCGGGGCCCTGGCCGCTCTGTGCCGGCGCGAGGCCATCGATGTCGTGGTGCCGGGAGTAGACGAGGAACTGTCGGCTCTGGCGCGCGGCCGATCACTCTTCGGGGCAACGGCGATCCTGGTACCGAGCGAGGACTTCGTCGAGGCGATGCTGGACAAGCTCCATTTCGTCGAGCGCCTGAGCGAAAGCGGCGTGCGCTTGCCGGTCACGGCAGTCATGGCCGACTCGGCCGGGTGGGACAGGTTCCCCGCCATCGTGAAGCCTCGGCGTGGGCGCGGGTCGCGTGGCGTCGTCGTCGTGGATGACGCCACGTCGCTTGCCAACCACCGCGGGAACGTGGGTGAGGACGCGGGCTTGCACGTGGTCCAGGAGCTCATCCCCGGCGACGAGTACTCCGTGCAGGTCATGGTGAACGCGCGCGGCACCCTGCGAGGGGTGTTCCCCGCTCGTGTGCTTGCCAAGCGCGGCATCACGATCAGCGCCGTGGGGCAGGCCCACGCGGCTGTCGAGGACGCGTGCCGGGCGATCCATGCTGCAGAGCCCACGCCCGGCTGCTACAACGTTCAGGGCATTCTCGATGGCAGCGGTCGCTTCGTGCCTTTCGAGATCAATCCGCGAGTGTCGACCACCTTGTGCCTCGCGGTTGCGTCGGGCCTGGATCCCCTCGAACTCTGCTTCGATGACGTCGGCGACGGCGGCCTGGCGAGATTCGAGCCGGGGGTCAGACTCGAGCGCTACTGGACGAATGTCCTGATCGGCGGCAGCAATGAGGCAGGGGAGCGGCACGCATGACCGACGTGAGGATAGGCGGCCGATGGGTTGGTGACGGCCATCCGGTGTTCATCACCGCGGAGGTCGGCTCCAACCACGATCAGGATCTCGGCAAGGCACTTCGGCTGATCGATGCCGCCGCAGAGGCGGGCGTGGACGCGGTCAAGTTCCAGACGTTCCGCGCGTCAAGCCACTACTCGCGACGGACTCCAGGCTTCACGTACCTCGATGGCCAGGACACCTATGCGTTGATCGAGTCACTCGAACTCGATCGGTCATGGCAGCCGCGACTGCTCGAGCACGCGGCCGGCCACGGGATCGAGTTCTTCTCATCTCCATGCGACGTCGACGCCCTCCTCGAGCTAGACGCGTTGGGCGTGCCGACCCACAAGGTGGCGTCCTTCGACTTGCCGGACACCGGACTAGTCGGGGCCATGGCCCGCACCGGCAAGCCGATCGTGATGTCCACAGGAATGGCGACGTGGATGGATATCCAGTTGGCCCTCGACGCCATGGCTGCTGAGGGCAACGACCAGGCCATCCTCCTTCAATGCACGTCCCTCTACCCGGCACCTGCTCCGCTCGCCAACCTGCGTGCGATGGCCAGCATGCGATCGGCCTTCGGCACCCTTGTCGGCTACTCGGACCACACTCTCGGCGACCAGGTCTGCATCGCTGCGGTGGCTCTCGGGGCCTGCTTCATCGAGAAGCACTTCACCCTGGACCGCTCGGCACCCGGCCCGGACCATCCGTTCGCCATGGAGCCGGCTGAGCTCACCGCGATGGTCCGGCGCATTCGGGATGTGGAGGCTGCACTCGGTGACGGGCGCAAGGCCGGCCCCCGGCCCGAAGAGCGCGAGATGGCGGAGAAGGGCCGGCGCAGCCTGCATGCGGCGGTCGACATCGCCGCGGGGACCGTCATCGAAGATGGCATGCTCGTGGTCAAGCGGCCGGGGCTCGGGATCACGCCGTCCCTCAGGCCGCACGTGGTCGGCCGTCACGCCGCGCGCGAGATCGAGCGGGACGAGTGGATCACCTGGGATGCACTGCAGTGATGGCCCGCACTGGGCCCGATGAGTTCGCTGCAGCCGAGGGTGCGGCGATAGACGTCGGAAACGCGGTGGCGGCGTTCCGGGACGAACTGGGACCGGACGTAGCGGCGAATCGCGCACGTTCGCAGGAACAGGCAGACCGGCTCGCGCACGAGATGTTGGTGGGACTGCTCGAGGCCCGTCACCCGGGCGTGCCCGTGGTGTCCGAGGAAGACGCTTCGCATGACGTGAAGAGACCAGAGACGTACTGGCTGATCGATCCGATCGACGGCACGGCAAGCTGGTCCGGCGGCCACGCTGGGTTCGTCTGCCAGCTGGCGCTGATCACGTCCGGGGTCGTCGAGTTCGCCGCCATCCACGCGCCCGTCCTCGGCATGACGTGGACGGCGAGGCGAGGCGCAGGAGCCTTTCTCAACGGCGATCGGCTGCCCGATCGCGCCCCGGCGATCGATCCGGTCGTCGTCGTGGACAACTACCCCGAGCCCAGGGGAGTGTGCGAGCGGGTGATGCACTGGCTGGGCACGGACTCGTACGTCGAGTCAGGGAGCATCGGTCTCAAGGCGGCGCTCGTGGCCAGCGGCCGCGCGGATCTGTTCGTGAAGGATGTGGTCGTGCGCGACTGGGACGTCGCCCCCGCGATGGCGGTCACCCTTGAGGTCGGCGCATTCATGAGTCTGCCGGGCGGTGCCTCCTATGAGCTCGCCGGCGACTACGAGAAGCTCGACGGCGTGGTCTTCGCCGCAGACACGGCGCTTGGGCGTCGGGTGGCGACGTGGATGGCTACGACCTGAGCTTCACGGAATGCAGTCGCTCGGCTACCCGCCAGTCTTCTTCGGTGTCGATGTCGACCACGCTTCCCTCAGCCAGTGGGTACCCCACCGCGTTGGGGAGGATGGGCTGCCCTGCCACCCATGCGTCGGTCCTGCCCCAGTAGAACTGCCCGGCATCGTGCCAGCGGCTGGGCAGGTCCTGCGTGCGCATCGCCAGCCCCTCCGGGTCGACCGGAGTCAGTTCGCCACCCTCGTCCAACGCGAGAGCCCGCTGGATCGGATGCGAGTAGCGCACGACCGCAGCGGCATACGGACGGGTCGACGTCTCCAGGAGCCGCCGGGCGCCGGCCAGGTCATCGGCCGTCACGAAGATGGCGGCCGGGTAGAGGCAGCAAACGAGGTCGGGCGCCAGGCCCTGCCTTCTCATCTCGGACGTGGCGTGCGCAATCACCGAGGCGGTCGAGGCGTGGTCGTCTGCGAGAGCCGCGGGCCGGCGGAAAGGCACGGTGGCGCCTATCGATTCCGCGATTCGCGCGATCTCGTCGTCGTCCGTGGACACGGTCACCTCGTCGAACTCGCCGGACGCGAGTGCGGTCTCGATGGCCCACGCCATGAGTGGCCGGCCAGACATCGCGCGGATGTTCTTGCGAGGAATGCGCTTGGAGCCACCGCGAGCCGGTATGACGGCCAACCGATGGACCTCCGCGCCCGTCTGCACGATCGAGACACTACCCAATGGCAGCCGGACCATCCTTGATGAAGAGGATCGCTTCCGTGGACGGGGACCGCACAAGGAACGCGCGTCCCGCCAGGTCATCGTCGAAGTAGGAGAGGACGTCATCCGCCACCGATGCGCGATTGACCTGCTCGATCTCGACGCTGAACTCGCCCCTTGAGCCAAACCGGTCAATGACGACGACGCTCTTGGTGCACGTCTCCGCCAGGGTCCTCAGCAGGCGGTGCCGGCTTGCCCGCGTCTCCTCAGCGCTGGCGCCGACCAGCAGCGAGAGGACGTGGGACATCACGATGTGATCCGCACCCGTCGTGAGGATTCCGGAGAGGAAGCGCTGGTCGGTGATGCTGCCTTCCTCCAGGCGCAGATGTTCGCTCGGCTCGCACTCACGGATCAGCGCCAACGCGTCGGCATTGACGTCGATCCCCGTTACGCGGGACTGGGGGAATCGCTCCACCAGAGTCCTGATGCTCTGTCCCGTGCCGCAACCCAGGTCGAGAAACGAGTCCCCGTCCCGATAGCCGAGGAGGTCACCGTAGCGATCCGCGAAGTAGGCCAACCTGGAGGTCTGGGTGGCGTAGCGCACGTGTCTCTCGGCGCTGCTGGAGGGAGCGACCGTCTGGTAGCCGCGGCCGCCGGGGGCGTAGTGCAGGGGCAGCAGCCGCGCGTACTTGGCGAGGATCACGTCCTGGTAGACCGCGTGCTGCCGGCGGCGCAGTCGTGCGGCGAAGGATGCCGGCGGCCCCACCAGACGGGACGCGAGGGTCGGAGGGAGTCCCTGTGCCCGCACGAAACGGGCATCGACGACAGCGCGCTGCACCTCAAGCCGCAGTGGCATGAACCAGCGCCCGATCCGCTGGATCAGGCTCTCGACTCTCCTGCCGCCAGCCGCCATGGGCCCCATCCGATCACATGAGGGCCTCCCGCGGGCGCGGGACCGTACGCTCCCCGGCCCGGCGTCCGCTTCGTGATGAGAGGCTACGAGAGTGCAGGCGTCACGATCACGCGGTGTGATCTACCTCGATGTTGGCTGGGCGCAACTGCCCAGCCTGCTGAGGTGGTCCCTGGGATCACGTAGATCGTGGTACCTGCGTGAGCGCATGACCTCGCGGCTGGGTCAACGGCTGCTTGCCTCGTTGAAGGTCAGCCCCGTCGACCTCGCAGCCGCCTCGTCGCTGCCGGTGGGGCCCACCTCGACAGACGCGGCGATGCGGCGTGCGGTCGACAAGGTCGCGGACGCCACATTGGGCGATCTGCTGGATCACTACGCGCGATTGTGGCCAGCGGCGCCGGGCGCGGCTGCCGCCCTTCGATGCGCCCTGCTGCGCGACATCGCGGACGGTGCGCTTGACGCCTACTACGCGGACCTGTGGGCCCGGACCAATGGACTCGACGACGTCGTCTTCGTCGCGGCGAACCGGTGGGACGACCTGCTTCTGTCGGATCCCTCGAACGGCAGGAGGGTCGCGGGCCGGATCCCGAGAGGGGCACGGGGAGCCGCGGGGCTGATCCGGCGAGTTGCGCGCCGGGGAGCGCCAGTTGCGCCGCCGGGACCTGCCCCCGTGGCGGGGCCGCTCGGTGCGAGCGAGCCAGCTGATCCCATGCGGGCCACCGTCATGCTCGTGCTCAACCAAGGCTTGACCTACGGCCAGCTCTACGCCTACGACCTGCTGCAGGGAGACGACGGCCTGGCGGATCTCGCCCCGGATAACGTGCTGATGATGGCCCGGACCGGCGGTCCGGGCAACGCCGAGGGGATCCGTCATGCCTACCCCGACGCGGGTGGAGCCCCTAGCAGGGTGCGAGTCGCGGTGACTCTCTACGCCGGGTCCTGGCGCCGCTTCCGCTGGCGTTACCCGGCTCGATTCCAGTGGTTCTTCGCGGCGTTCGCCGCACAGACGCTGGCGCAGCAGGCCAGGTTGGCGGACTCGTTCGCATCGCTGCGCTTGGCCGTCCTGGCGTACGAGGTCCAGGTGCCGATCAGCCTGACGCTCGCACTGGAGGCCAATGGAGTGCGTACGGCGGCGATCAACGAGCGGATCACGTCGATCCTCACGGAATCACAGCCGTTCGCCGTCGGGACCCTGCTGACCGCCAGTGACGAGACGGCGCAGGCGGCCTTGGCGTCGCGCACGGTGGCTGTCGGGTCGGCCGCCCCTGTGGGCATGTGGCGGTCGGACCTCCTGGTCGAGTACCGGCGTGCGCCGGCCCACCCGGAGTGGCAACTGGCCCGCGACCGCGGGCAGAGATGCATCGTGGTGCTGCCGTACCACGCTCACCCGGGGGCCGGGTGGGGCGGAAATCCGCTTGCCACGTCCGTCGAGTCCGTCGGCCACTTCCTGCGCCATGTCGCCGAACTGGCCGAGCGTCGACCGGATGCGCGCATCGTCGTGCGCGGCAAGAGCGATGCCTGGGTCGAGGACCCGCGACTGGCCGATTCCGTAGCGCTATTGCGCACCGCGGCCAACGTCAGTCTGAGCCGCGACTACCGCACCCTCAACGAGTCCTATCGGCTCTGCGCCCAGGCCGACCTGGTACTGGCCAAGTACACCTCGCTCGTGGACGAGGCACTGACGGTCGGGATCCCCAGCGTCGTGCACGACTTCACGGCCAATGCATCCGGCATCGCCCGGCCCCTGGCCCGGCACCTCGATCCCGGCGTGTGGGCCGAGGACTCGGACGAACTGTGGCGCCGGGTGGAGTTCGCTCTCGCGGACGGTGGCGAGCAGTTCCGAACGTGGTGGGAGCCGCGCCGTCGCCGGGCCTTCGGGGACTACAGCGACGGATCCGTGCGGTCCCGGGCGCGTCGCGAACTCGCGCGACTGGCCGTGGACTGACGGCTCCGCGAGGGACAGTACGCTTGCGAAGTTCCTGCGGCGTAAGGACGGTCATGACGGGTGAGTTGCGAGTCGTCCTCGGCGACCTAAGCCATGTCAAGACGGGAACAGAGTGGTCCGTGCTTCCCATGCCCATCAACATGGGCTACCTCGCGGCATTCACTACCCAGTACTTCACGGGAACCCTGGATATCCGGATCTGCAAGTCACCGCAGGATCTCATCGACCTGGTGCGCGACTTCGACCCGCATGTGGTCGCCCTGTCGAACTACATCTGGAACGCGAACCTCGCTGCGGCCGCTGCTGCTTGGATCCGGCGAGTGCGGCCGGACACCCTCATCGTGATGGGCGGTCCGAATGTCAATTCGACCGAGCCCGAGGCGGCCATCGACTTCCTTGCGACGAACCCAGCCATCGACTACTACATCCCGCAGGAGGGGGAGGTCCCCTTCCTGCGCGTACTCGAGGCGTTGCGGGCCGTCGACGGCGAACGGGCGGGTTTGACGGGATCCGGCATCCCCGGCACGTGGGCACTGGCACCGGGCGGTGCATCGCTCCTCGAGTCATCGCTCACGGTGCCCATGGCCGAGGTGCCCGGCGGATTGGATGCGCGGACCGGCCGGCTGCTCGACCTGGATGACATTCCGTCGCCTTACCTCACGGGAGTCATGGACGACTACCTGGCGCATCCCGGTTACGTGCCGCTCATCGAGACCAACCGGGGCTGTCCCTACTCGTGCACGTTCTGCTCGTGGGGCGACATGGCTAAATCCAAGTCTTCGTCCTTCCCTGTCGAGCGGATCCTCAAGGAACTGGACTACATCGCGGAGGCCAACGTTTCCCGCGTGTCCTACCTGTATCTGGGAGATGCCAACTTCGGGCTGTTCCAGAGGGACGTTCAGATCGCGGAGCAGTTGCGCCGGCTCCGCGAAGAGCGTGGATTCCCCGATCATGTCTACCTGTACTTCGCCAAGAACAGCTCGAAGCGGGTCGTGGAGATCGCCGGGATCCTCCGCGGAATGACGGCCATTTCGCTTTCGCGGCAGACCCAGAACCCCGAGGTGCTCGACAACATCAAGCGCTCGAACATCGACATCGACACGTTCAACGCCCTGTCCCGCCAGGCCAAGTCGCTGGGGGTGGACAGTTTCGCCGAGCTGATCTACGGCCTTCCAGGGGAGTCCCTTGACAGTTTCCTGGCCGGTGTGGCCGAGGTCCTCGACAGCGATGTGGATGGACTGCACTTCTTCCCGGCGATGCTCCTTGACGGGTCCGAGATGGCGACCCAGGCGTCGCGACGCGTCTTCGGCCTTCAGGGCGAGTACCGGGCGATCGACAGCGCAACCGGCGACTACGGCGAGTTCGCGGCGACCGAGTTCGAGGAGATCGTCACGACGACCGCGGTGTTCTCCCGGGATGACTACTTCACCGTGCGCCGCCTCCATTTCGTCCAGTCCGTCCTCATCGATGCACACGCGGGGGGCCGGATCTTCTACGCCCTGCGTGGACTGACGGGTGGCACCTCCCTCTACCCACTCGTCGAGTCCATCGCTCAAGAGCGACCCTCGGCCGAGCGGCCGTTCGGTCGCCTCATGGCCGACTTCGAGGCCGCAGCGAGCGCGGAGTTCATCTCACGTGAGCAACTCGCCGAATTGCGGTTCACGTCACGGGAGGACGCCAGGTCCCTCAAGCTGAACCCCTACTTCCTGAGCAAGTTGATCTACGACGCATCGATCCTCGAGGACTTCCTGGCTCTGCTGCAGGAGCGGATCGTCCGTCTCTATGGGCAGGACCCCGAAGTCGTCCGGGCTGCCCTTGACTTCGTGCGGGCCCGCATCTACCCGTTCGACGGGCAGTCGAGCGGTTACGTGGACATCCGGGTCGCCCTCGACGACCTGACGGCCGCCGCGCTGGCACCGAAGGATCGGGCGCTCGGGCCGGCCAGCCTCCTCTCGGTACCGCAGCGGATTCCCGTTCACAAGGCCCGCACCTACTCTGACCAGCTAGCGGGGG
The DNA here is from genome assembly GCA_030681835.1 of Actinomycetota bacterium. Classification (GTDB taxonomy): domain Bacteria; phylum Actinomycetota; class Actinomycetes; order S36-B12; family S36-B12; genus UBA10649. Next base: position 225 of record JAUXRN010000170.1, on the reverse strand, counting down.
ATCGCGAGGGGCTCCCGCTCCATGATGCGGTGTACGACCTCGCCCTCCATCACTCGCGCGAGAACATCGGACGCATGCTCACATGGGAGCCTGACCCGCTATTCCGGACACCTGATCTGGGCGATGATTCGCCTGGGAGGAGTCCGTTATGCCTGCACCGAAGCCGCCGGAGTTCCGGCGTCGTGCCCTTGACCTGGTCGCGCAGGGCAACCCCGTTGCGCAGGT
>JAUXRN010000164.1 GCA_030681835.1 Actinomycetota bacterium | reverse complement strand
GGGCGCCGCGCCGTCCCGAAGGCTACGCCGGGCCCGGGCCAGGTCGTCGGCGGTGTCGATGTCGGCGAGGTCTTCCCCGGGCCGGGCCGGGGCCTCGCGAACCCGCAGAAGGGCGATGACCGAGCGCATGGGCCGCCCGTGCGGGTCGCCGCTGGCCGCGATCGCATCGGCCAGCGGGGCGGTGCGGTACGCGGCCGCCAGGTACTGGGCGCGGCCCTGCGCATCGAGGGGCACGGAAGCATCCAGGTCGTCGTGCGCGCGCGCCAACTCGCGGGCAAGGCGCGCGACCGTCCCCGCAGCGAACGGCATGTCCACCGCGAGCACCCCGACGACGGGGGTGCGCACGTGCGCCAGTCCAGCGGCCAGGCCCGCCACGGGGCCACCGTGCGGGCGCCGTTCGACGGAGATGGTCAACGGGCGCACTGTCGACGGCGCCTCGGGACCGCACACGACGACAGGAACTCCCGCGGGAATCGCCGCAACGGCGCGCTCGAGAAGGGTTCGCCCGTTGAGGGTGGCCGCGGCCTTGTCCTCCCCCAGGCGCCGTGATGCCCCGCCGGAGAGGATGAGCGCTGTCCACGCCGCGCTAGCCATGCGGCGCCGAGGCCGCGGCCCGTGGCTGCAGCTGGTCCAGGTGGTCGGCCCAGTTCACCGTCCACACCGCGATGACGTAGGCGTGGGCCGAGTCCTCGTCATGCACGAGAGCCGGCCCGGGCATGGCCAGCAGCGGCCCCGGCGCGGGCGGGCCAGGGGGACCGGCTGCGCCCTCGACGTCATCGGCCACGGCCAGCCAGTGCCGGCTGACCTGTGCACGGGCGGCGTCGACGGACGCGGCGAGGTCCGGCGAGTCAGCGAGCGGCGGCGGGTCGCGGCGCAGCATGCCGAGGATGCGTCCGACGGCGAGCAGCAGGTGGGCCGCATTCGTCATCCCGGCCCAGGCCGTGGTGTCGCGCACGCCCGCGCCGCGCTGCATGACCGCCATGTCGTACGTCTCGCTGGCTCGCTCCGCACGGACGCGCGCGTCGAGCCGGGCCCGGGCGAGGTCGGCGGCCAGCACGGCCTCGACGAGC
>JAUXRN010000158.1 GCA_030681835.1 Actinomycetota bacterium | reverse complement strand
ATCCCGGGGAGTGCTGATGTGCCCGATCACCCGGTTCGACCGGATGCTGATGACCGACACTCCCATGCCACGCGCTGTGTTGTAGTCCGTGTAGAGCAGGCCCAGGCCCGCGTCGAGCGCCAACTCCGACCCAGGTGGAGTCACCTTGATCGTGGCGGTCACCGAATTCGTTGCCGTGTTGATCACCGAGATGCTGCTGGATGTGCCATTGAGCACAATCAGTCGCCCTTTGTCCACGTCGATGACCGCGTCAGTCGGGTCCTTCCCGACCCTGATCGAGGAGACGGCCGAGTTCGTGGTCGTGTCTATGACGGTGACCGAATTGGAGCCTTCCTGCACGTACAGATGACCCCGTATCGGCGCCAGCCCCATGATCCACGGGCTACTGGTCAGATGAATGGTCCCAGCAACGCTGTTGGTGCTGGTATCGACCACCGTGATCGAATCAGACCTTAAGTTGGGTACGTAAAGGTGGTGCGTCGTCGCATCGAGTAGAGGTGTTCCGGGTAATTGCCCGACCGCAATCGTCGCAACGATGACCGGCGACACCGCCACCGTTGGGGCGGTCTCACCTGCCGACGCAGGATGCACCAACGGCGTCAACACGAGACCGCCCGCCGCCAGCAGGGACACTGGCACTCTCAACGTCACCATGCCACTTCGCGCCATCATCACCACCCCGTTCAGCCAATGGAGGAACGCACAAGTCGGGCCGTTGCCTGGATGTCGAAGACGTCGACGACCCCTGGCGTCACGCTCTCACCGGCAGTGATGTTGAAGTCGTGTGGTGCGTAGAGGCGCTGCAGCGAAGGGTCCACGACCAGTACGGGCGGACTCGCCCCTGTGATGCTCGGACTCGTCACGATCACGGCGTTCGTGGCCGTGTCGATCACCGAGAACCGTGTCCCATGGCGGTCTGGATTCACAATCGCGACATAGAGGCGCTGGGCTCCGGCGTCGAGGGCTAGTACGGTAGGGGCCTGGTCGAACGAGATCGTCGAGACCACTCGGTTGGCTCGCGCGTCGATGACCGACACCGATCCTGGGAACTCGTTCCACGAGTCGGTGTTCGTGACATAGAGAAACTGCCGCCCCTCATCCAGTGCGGCGTCGTACGGGTATCGACCGACCTTGATGGTCGTGATGACCTTGTTCCTCGTCGTGTCGATCACCTGGATTGCGCTCCGGCTCGCAACAGCCGCATACAGTCGATGGGCGGCAGCGTTGAGGATCAAGAACCGTGGGTAGTCCGCGAGGCTGAGCGAGGCGATGAGCTTGCTCGTCTTGGTATTGACGACCGACACCTTGCCGTTTCCCCCCCCAAAACCGGTGTGGGTGCTCACGTACAGCCGTCGCCCGGTCGGGTCGAGCACGGCGTCGATCGGTGTGCCGCCCAAGGCAATGGTGGACACCACTGCATTCCGGCGCGTGTCCACCACCGACACGGAACCCTCACCCGTGTTGAGGACATAGAGCAACTGGCGCCCGGTGTCCAGGACAGAGGCGCCCGGCAGTGCGCCAACATCCACGGAGGCAATCTGCCGATTCGTCGTGGTGTCCAGTACCGCGACCGAGTGCCACTTCGAGTTCGACACGTACAGCCGGTGCCGGGCCGAGTCGAGGACCAGGCCCAGCGGGCCATTGAAGCGACCGATCGTGGCCGCAACCGCGTCACGCGCGGTATCGATCACCGCGATCGAGTTCTGGCTGGCGACAGGGACGTACAACCTGTGCGCGGCGACGTCCAGCACGGGAACGCCAAGATCGATGCCCACCGGAATCGTCGCGACCAGCTTCGGATCGGCGGAAGTCGGCGAGCCACCGATGGCCACCGCGGATGAGGCACTCCCCACCAGGGCCACGACCGCTGCCACGGCCGCCATGGCGGTTGCACGTCGCAGCGTACTCCTGGGCATTGGCGCGGATGTCAGCACTTCCCCCTCCCGTCTGGCTTCGCCATTCGCGGAATGGTCAACGGCAACTTCGCGGGCGTTCACATCCTGGGTCGCCCCATTCGCAGCGAAGATCGCTGCCTGGCAGAACAGGCCGTCCGCTGGTCGCTTAACATGTGTAGGGACCACATTGTCGTGCGAAAGCTCCCCCATTTCCCAAGTCCGTACACGAGCGCCTTCCTCGGATCTCACCGAGCCCAGATGGTCGGCGAAGATGAACTGACCTAAGCGTGCGAGCACCTCGGTAAGTCCACTCGCGCCCCTCACCCCGCCACAACGGCACTACCTCGGCCGGCAACAAGAGTGCCCGTCTGGGGCGCCCTTCTAGCCAGCGCGCACTTTGGCGAAGTACGTGCCCCCCAGGCTGACCTCCAGCTTCAGGGCGTAAACGCCGGGTTTCGTCACGGAGAACAGCGGTAGCGCGACTTGCCCTGCGGTCCGTTTGCCTCCGCCCAGGGGTACCCATTTCGTCGGGTCCGTCGACTGCTCCCGGGCATCGATGCTCGCGAAGACCGCCCCTCCCTTCGGCAGACCCTGCACGTTGAGCGATACGGCTCGATTCAGGGGTATTGGAATCACAGGTGCGGATCGCTGACTCGTGGTTGCCTTCTTCGCTGTCCGATGGCTCGCACCGGGTAGGTATTCCGGGAAATCCAGTGTCACACCGCCACCAAGGTTGAAGCCCGCAGGAGGACCTGGCGGAAGGTCAACTGACCTGCCGGATTTCGTCCATATGAATACGGTCTTGGTGCCCCAGAGAGTTACTGTTTCCAGCAACTTCAAGACACCTGTGTTGGGGTCGGTCATGTCCCAAGTGGCAGCTTGCCAACCTTCGATCCTCTCGCAGGCCCCGGGTTGCTTGCCCCAAGCGCTGCCCGTGTACGACGGCCAAGTCCCCTGCACACCCGCCCACACGACCTCGTCCGTTTCGAACGAGCAATCTGCGCTCTTCCATGGGGTCACGACAGTGGCCCGATAGTCACGCTCAGCAGGATTGTTGGAGAAGGTGTGCAAGGTGACCAGCACCGAACCGCCGTTGTCGGAACGTGTCCACAATCCGAGAATCGAGAGGTCTTGCGCGGTGGCCGATGCCGGTGCGACCGATCCGACGGCCGACGTGAAGACGAGGGCAACAACAAACGCAAGCACAGCCATCAATTTCCACGCACTCGAGGTGCGAGTACTTGTCCCCGGCATCTGTCACCACCTTCTCTCTGCCTGCGAGAGCGGCCGTCACTGGCAAGTTACCGTTCGTGCCAGGAAGCAGCCAGGGTCTTAGGTCCCAGAGCAACGCTGAATGGCCTCAAAGAGCGCGGACGCCGCCGCTGGCGACCTGCCGTGCAGCGGGAATCCGGCCCTAACCGGCACCCTCGCCGCAAAGAGACAGCAGCGCCAGTTCTGTTGTTTGACGGATACCCGGGGGTTCGGCGAGGGTGGCGTGACGGGGAGCCACTGCCGCCCGAGTACTCCCGTGCAGGCTCCACCTGGCATTCCCTCCAGCGGGGGCAGGGGTGACGGACGGCCCGCTCAGGTGCACGACACCGGAGGAGGAGGAGCCCCTCCGGGACCTTCGCCTCTGCCCGACGGGCCGCGAACGTCGCAAGGTGCCGGTAGAGCGACCTGGGAGGCGCCATGCACCGCACGCTCATCACGGCAGCCGTCGGACTACCCCTCCTGGCCCAGTCACTCGCCTCGCCGGCTGCGGCCGTCCTGCCGCACGCGACCCTGAACACGGTCGCCACGATTACCGTCGGGGAGCGCCCGATCACCCCCGTGCTCGACGAGGCCAGGGGTCAGTTGTACGTGGCCAACAGCTATTCCGCGTCCATCTCCGTCATCAGCACGACCAGCAACGCGGTCACCGCCACGATCGACGTCGGCACGCCGCTGGACGACCAGATCCAGCAGGTGGCCCTCGACTCCGCGCGCAGGCGCCTGTTCGCGCTCCTCCCCAGCGCGAAGAAGCTGCTGGTGATCGATACGGGCACGAACACCGTCCTCAAGACCATCGTCACCAAGGGTTACCCGACCGCCATGGTCCTCGATGCGCCGCGCGGCCGGCTCTACGTGCTGACCGAGGAGCCGACGGTGCTGCTCACGCTCGCCCCGGCCACCGGTGCCGTTATTCGTACTGTCGCCCCACCGAAGGGTGCGACCGTCATGTCGCTCAACCCGGACAACGGCCGGCTCTACATGAACGAATGGCGCGCCTACCGCGGGTCGATCGTCGCCGTGGACCCGCGGACAGCACGCATCGTGTGGCGGATCACCGACATCGAGAACCCCTCCGACATGGTGCCGGACCCGGACCGGAGCCTCCTGTACGTCCCCCTCAGCGACGACGAGGACCCAGGTACGCTCCTGGTCCTGGATACGCGCAAGCACAAGAAGGTCGCCAGCATCACCGTGGGCATGTGGCCCGGGATGCCGGTGCTCGACCCCACCCGGAATCGGCTGTACCTGGTGACCGCGAACGAGGATACGGTGACGGTCATCGACACGCTCAAGAACACCGTCATCGGGCACATCGCGACGGGTATCGAACCGTTCACTCCGGTGCTGGACGCGTCTGCGACTCGGCTTTTCGTGACGGGCGGGAAGCGGGTCCTCATGATCGATTTGGCCACGAACGCCGTCGTCGCACGCGGCCGGGTGACGTACGCGTCTGGCGAGCCGGTTATCAACTCCGCCGGGACGCGACTGTACGTGGCGAACTGGCCCGACTTGACGGAGAGCGACGGCACGGAGATCGACGGCACGGAGATCGACGGCACAGTCAGCGTCGTGGCCGTGAGCCGCTGAGCAGGCCGTCTAGAGCGAACCGCCCACTGGGACCTCGCTGGCGTCGGCTCGGCGCGCGTCAGGGTCGGGTTCGGCCTATCGTGGACGTGGCTGCCTAGCGGCACCAAGCCGCTGTGCCGGCGGGCCGTGGAGGTGCGTGATGCGCCGGATCATCGCCGCCAGTGGAGTACTGGCCCTCCTGGTGGTGGGCATCATCACATCGGGAGCCGCCTCGGCCGGACCCACCCGCGCTAGGGACCCCATCGTGGACGCGTGGGCAACAAAGGGTCTCGTGCTGTCGATCACCGCAACCAATGCCGGGTTCATCGGCACGGTGGTCAAGATCCTTGGTCCGCAGGACGGGTCAGCGCGTCCGGCCACGACGTGCCCCCGCGCCGTCGGCGACGTTGTCTGGCGCCTGACGCGGACCGGCCTGACGACCAACCCAGCCAACGGCAACCGCATCTACGCCTACAACGGGTCGGTCCTGCCGATGCGCACGCCGCCGAACACGGCGCCGGCGGCCCCCACCGCCCCGGCCGCGCCCACGGCCCCTCCGTCACGCGAGATGGCCCTCCTGCCGGACAAGCCCAAGCCCCCGCAGCCGTCGCCACCGCCAACGCCCACGCCACCGGCGCAGCCATCGGCCCCCGGTAACGCGGCCAGCGCCTGCGCCACGTGGCATGAGGCGAGTTTCTCGCTCTTCCGTGACCTGAAAGACGGTCGCCTCAAGGTTGTCGACCACGTGGGGACCGGCACCGACGAGCTCATCTTCTGGGCTGAGCCCTACTGATTCCCCCAGGCGCTCGCGCGCCTCCCAGCCGTGCCGCTCCATGGATACGCGAAATCGACCCGGCCCTGAAATGGCAGACGCGCCTGCTACCTAGCCCGATTGCAGTTGCCTGCAGCCGCCTCGGCGACGTGAAACCCGGACCTGCGCATCGCGAGTGAGTGCCGATCCAGGTCTGCGGACCTCGACGCTTGCGCCGAGTGCGGCCCGAATCTGGTCGTCGTCGGCGTGCCACTATCGTGCCATTGCCCGGATTTCGGACGGGCTCTATGAGGGATTCCCTGCCAGATCTGTGCCACTAAGTGGGCACAAGAGAGCCTGTTCGCACCCATCATGCAGCACTTTAGTCAAACTGAAACTCGTTGCGCCGCAACGACTTTCAGCGAGTGGGGCGGGTCGGGCTCGAACCGACGACGACCAGATTATGAGTCCGGGGCTCTAACCAGCTGAGCTACCGCCCCCGTGGGGAAGCATGCCTCGCCAGCCTATCCAGCCGGTGCCGCCGGACGTCCTTGACACCCATCGCGGGCCGGATGGTCGGGTCCTTGGCTTGCGGATCAGGCCACGCGGCCGCGCCCACGGCCTGTCCGACCTCGACGGCACGCATGACTCCAGGTACAAGGTCCCCGCCAGCACCAGCCCCGCCGCGCCGGTTGCCAGGGAGCAGTACGTCGTGACGTTCCGGGTCAGGAACGGCGCCTTCGGCGGGCAGATGCAGGAGGGACCGTGACAGGGCTTCGCCATGACGCGGGGAGGCGCACGTCCGCGTTCTGCGCCTGTTGACAGTCCGGGAGGCCGGGAGGACCGTTGGCGTAGCGGGTCCGGCGAAAGGGTCCGCGTGGTTCGACTGCATCCGAGGTGATCTCGATGACTAGTCCCCGATTTGCGTCACTCATGATCGGCGGCCTCTTTGCGGCAGCCGTAGTGCTGAACGCGGTCCCCGCCTGGGGGATCCCCACACAGCAGGCCGGACGATGCACGGCGGTCCCCGTTGTCGGGCTGACCGTCCAGGAGGCACGCACCCTGCTCAAGGCAAACGGCTGCCTGCCCGGCAACGCGAAAGACGGGCGGCATTTCGCGATCAAGTCGGGGTGCTTCCCGATCCCCTTCGGCCAGATCGCCGTTCAGTCCGCGTTCGGGCGCCTGGGCAAGCACGAGCTGCTCGTGCTCACCAAGTCGGTGCCGAACCTGGGCTCGAACAGCTGCGCCACGGTGAATCCGTCCCTGACGCAACACCAGCTGTCCGACCTGAACGGCACCTATGACTTCGGCTACACCGTCACGGCGAGCACCGACCCCGCGGTCGCCGTCGGAGCACAGGTCCAGGGCCTGCAGCTGACCGTGCAGAACGGGGTGCTCGGCGGCGTGGCACGCGGCACGGTGACCTGGGTCGTCTCGGCCAATGCCGATGGGACCACCAGCCAGGGCGGGGTGGCGAGGGGGGCGACTGGTGAGTTCAACGGCTCGCAGTGCACGGGGAACCTCACGTTCACGATCGGGACGGACGAGTCCGTCCGGATGGCGGGCCAGGGAATCTCGTGCGACGGCGGAGCGATCACCGTCAACGTGGCCGGCGCGAAGCGGCCGTAGCTAGGCTTCGTCCCGCTCGCACGATGCTGCGGTCCACCGCGACCGGGAACGGGGGGATATGCCGTCGTCTTCGGCGGGCGCGACGGACGCCCCCGTGTCCTTCCTCTCGGTGAGCTTCCCTGTCGCAGCAGGCATGGACGCCGACCTGCACGCGTGGCTCGCCGCGACTGCTGTCTCTGCCCGCTCCGCCGATGGCTTCCTCGGCTTGACGGTCGACTCGGTGCCGGCACGCGGAGGCGGCACCGACTGGCGGCTGACCTACCGCTTCGCGTCGGGCGGGGCCCGCGATGCGTGGCGTGCCTCGCCGGCGCGTGCCCAGCTCGTGGCCGACGCGGGACCCCTCTTCGCCGCACCGCCGGTCGAGTCGCAGACCGAGGAGCTCGACGACGCACGCCGGTCGATGGTCATCAGCGAGTGGATCCCGGCCGAGCGGGTCGATGACTGGCGGGCCGTCCAGGCCGAGCTGAACGCAGCGGTCGCTGCCCGGGCCGGCTTCGCCGGGATCAAGGTCTTCGAGCCGCCGACCGAGGACGGCGTCTGGACGACGATCATCACCTTCGCGTCCGATGCGGACCTGCGGGCCTGGCAGGAGTCGGACCAGCGCAAGCGGCTCGTCGCCCTCGAGGACGGCTTCGCCACCTCGCAGGTCCGGGTCCAGCCAGCCGGGCGCGACCTCTGGTTCGACACGGGCGCCTCCTCGGCGGCCACGCCCACGTGGAAGAAGGCCATGACGGTCCTGGCCGTCCTCTATCCCCTGGTCACGGCCTACAACATCACCCTCGGCTCGTGGTTCGGTCGTGGCCTGTCCATTGGCGGCGAAACCGTCGTGGACGGCCTGGGCATACCCTTCCCGGCCGTCGTGTTCATCGGCAACGTGATCGGCACGATCCTGCTCACCTGGGTCCTCATGCCGTTCGTCACAAGGGTGATGTCGTGGTGGCTGGACCCGCTGGCAGCGAAGGACGAGACGATCCGGGGCGTGATGATCCTCATCGGTGTGTACGCGGTGACGGTCGCCGTTACGGTGACGATCTACATGGGCTGGGGATTCTGACCCACCCGCTGAGCCAGGGAGTCCCCGACATGAGCCATTCCGCTGTCCCGCCGTTCATGCGCGAGGTCGTCCGCGAGGTGCCCGCGGCATCGCCGGCCGACGTGGGCCTAGCGTCGGCCCTCGCGTTGAACTCGGCGAAGGACAGCATCTACGCCCATGCCCTGGCGGCATACCAGAAGAACCTGCTCGACTCCTGCCCGGTCATTCTCGGCCTGTTCACCAGCCAGGGCGGCCAGTTCACCCTCTACCGGCCGGGCCACGAGCCGCTCGAGGCCCCTCGGGTGCCGATCCAGTACGAGGCGACCAAGTCGGTGGGACACAGCGCCATCGCCACGTATCAACTCCTCGCCCGCTACACCGGGGACCCCACCACCCGCGCCTGGCACGGGCCGATGCGCGCCTATCGCGAGCAGATGCAGCAGGCCCTGGACTCCTGCGATGACTGGGGCCTGCCGGACGAGGGGCTCGGCGCGGTGCGGCACATCCTCAGCACGAACCTGGATTTCATGACCCAGTGCCTCGACTCGGGCGAGTTCACCCCCGAGACGTTGACGGTCTACGCGCAGTCGCTCAAGCCGAGCATCCAGGCCGCCATCGGCTACGCGGCGGGCCTGCAGGTCAGCCACTGGATGTCGGTGATGGACGAGTGGCGTGCGCTGATCGGCGACGAGGCGTGGCCACGGACCTACGGCGTCTCGAACTGCCTGTACGTCGCCCGGCCCAACAACATCCTCTTCACGGTGATGGCCCAGTACTTCGGCCAAGAGGCGTTCAACGACCGCCTGCTGCTGCTGGAGACGACCGAGTTCAGCACCACGCACGAGGCCATGCTCGACCTGCTGACCCGCATCGTGTCGGATCGCGTCCTTGGCCAGGTCTTCTTCAAGGACTACTTCCTCATGGACTCCGAGCTCCTGTCGACCGGTGCCCGCGACGCGATCGCGGCCGGCGTGGCGGAGCGCGCGTCCAGCGCGGATCCGTCCGGGCTGAGCCAGGTCGCAGCCGAGGCCTCGTCGCGCGGAATGGAACCGCTGCTCGCACCGCTCGCACCGTTCCGCACGTGGGAGTGGCCGTGGCGCACGCGCACCGACACCGGCGTGGGGCCGACGACGCTCGCCGAGACGGATGCCTCGCCCGATCCCCTCACGGGCGCATGACCGCGGAGCGATCCCCGTCCGTCCCGCGCGAGCGGGAGGGCGACTACACCGAGGCCCAAGCCGCCCGCCGCCGCGACTTCGCCCGCGCGATGACGGGTGCCGACCTCGCCCACGTCGGCAGCTACTCCGTCGACCCCGCCTCCCTGCCCGGGAATATCGAGAACTTCTTGGGGGTGGCACAGGTCCCGATCGGCCTGGCTGGCCCGCTGCGGATCAATGGCCAGCACGCCCAGGGCGACTTCTACGTCCCCATGGCAACGACCGAGGGCACTCTCGTCGCTTCCTACAACCGCGGGATGCGCCTGCTGAGCGAGGCCGGCGGCGTGCGCGCGACGGTCGTCGGGGACCGCATGCAGCGCGCGCCGGTCTTCGCCTTCGCCAACGCCCTCGAGGCCGTCGAGTTCGGCGCGTGGATCCGCGAGCACCACGACGAGATCGCGGCTGCAGCCGAGTCCACGACCAGCATCGGCCGGCTCGTGGAGATCGAGCAGTACGTCGTCGGCCCGCTGCTCTACCTGCGATTCGACTACACGACCGGGGACGCGGCCGGGCAGAACATGGTCGGCCGGGCCACCCACGCGGCCTGCGAGTGGCTCAAGGAGCAGTACCCCGGGGCGAGCCGATACATGCTGTCCGGCGGCATCGACACCGACAAGAAGCACTCGGCCATCAACGTGCTGCAGACCCGGGGCAAGAGGGTGGTCGCCGAGGCCGTCATCCCGGCCGACCTGCTCCGTTCCATCATGGGCGTCGAACCGGCCACCCTCTTCTGGGCCCGGCAACTGAGCCAGACCGGTGCCTTCCTCTCCCGCTCGGCCAACAACGGCGCCCACGCGGCCAACGGCCTCACCGCGCTGTTCATCGCGACAGGGCAGGACGTCGCCAACGTGTCCGAGTCGCACGCGGGCATCGTGTACACCCAGATGCTGGAGTCGGGCGACTACTACTGGTCGATCACCCTGCCTGCCCTCATCGTCGCCACCGTGGGCGGCGGTACCGGTCTCGCCACCCAGCGGGAATGCCTGGAACTGCTCGGCTGCCACGGTCCGGGCAAGGTGCACAAGCTGGCGGAGATCTGCGCGGCAGTCGTCCTGGCCGGCGAGATCTCCCTCGGCAGCGCGGTGCTCGCTGGCGACTGGGTTTCCAGCCACGAACGACTAGGCCGCAACCGCGGCTAGTTGGGCTCACGGCCAGGGCAGCAGGACCGACACCGCCCGACGTACGTCATCGGGGACCGGCACCGGCCGGCGGGTGTCTCGGTCCACATAGACGTGCACGAACAGGCCCGTTGCTGCCGGTTCCTCGGTCCGGTCGCCGAACAGCGCGAGCCGGTAGGTGATGCTCGATGTCCCGAGCCTGCCCAGGGCGATGCCGCAGCGGATGCGCTCGGGGAAGCGGAGCTCTCCGAAGTACCGGCACCCGGTCTCGGCGACGACGCCGAAGGACGGGTGCTCTCGCATGTCTCCGACCTGCTCGATCATCCAGCCGTTGACGGCGGTGTCGAAGAGCAGGTAGTGCACGGCGTTGTTGACATGCCCGTACGTGTCCTCGTCGGCCCAGCGGGTCGGCACGTCGCGCACGACCGCGAAGTCGGTGACGCGAAGGGAACGAGGATCCGCGTCGCCGCGCGGCGTCCCGTCCTCCTGGCTCATGGCCGCCACCTTGTCACCAGTTGGCCAGCGAGCGCCGGAAGATGCCGTCGAGGTCCTCGGCGGCCACCGGCCTCGGGGCGATGGCGAGCAGTCGCTGCTGGGCCATGGCCCCCTCGACCAGCGCCGGCACGTCGGCCTCCCCGTAGCCGACGCCGGCGATTCCGTTCGGGATCCCGATGTCGCGCATGAGCGACGCCAGCACCGCGGGCAGGCGCTCCGCGCCGTCGGCCCCGTCCGTGTTGGAGGGGTCGAGCAGCGCTGCCGCTCGCTCGTGCCGGCCAGGGTCCGTGGAGTAGGTGAACCGGAATGCCTCAGGGGCCGTGAGGCACACCGACATCCCGTGCGGCACCATCGGCTCGTCCTGCGGGTAGCCGGAGGGCCGGAAGTCGCGGACCCGCCCGGCGATCGGGTAGCCGTTGGAGTGCGGGATGTGGACGCCGGCGTTGCCGAAGCCCAGGCCCGCGAACGTCGCGGCAAGGGCCATGTCGTACCTCGCCCGCCTGTTGCCACCGTCGTGCACGGCGGTGCGGAAGGCCGGGCCCAGCAGCGCCATCGCCTTCTCGGCGAAGACGTCGGCCAGCGGGTTCGATCCGCAGTAGGGCACCCGCCGGTCCGCCTCCTTCCGCTCGAATCCGGTGAACGGCTTGGCGGTGTAGCTCTCCAGCGCGTGGCACAGGATGTCCATCCCGGCGCTGGCCGTCACCTCCGGCGGCTGGCTCATCATGACGTCGGGGTCGACGACCGCCAGCGCGGGGCGCAGCGCAGCATGGCTGATGCCCGTCTTGACCTTCATCGACAGCACGTCCAGCACGCACACGGTCGTGCTCTCGGATCCGGTCCCGGTGGTGGTCGGAACCGCGACGAGGGGCCTCAGCGGGCCCTCGGGCGTCCGTCCCCCGCCGACGGGGGCGTTGACGTAGTCCATGAGCTCGCCGGGGCATGACACCAGGAGGTTCATCGCCTTCGCGGTATCGATGGCCGAGCCGCCCCCCACCGCGACGAACGCGTCCCACGGCCCGCTGGACGCGGCCGCCTGGCCCGCCAGCACCAGGCTCTCGTCGGTGGGCTCGACGTGCACCCCGTCGAAGACCCCCGCCTCGATGCCGCACGACCGCAGCCCGGCGGCCACCCGCTCCGGGAGCCCCGTGGCGGCGACGCCCGCATCGGTCACGACGAGCACACGGCGGGCCCCCATGCGCCGCAGGTCGGGGCCAAGCTCGTCCACCGCACCCTCGCCGAACTTCAGGCCCGGGGCCCCGTACGTGAAGATCGACTCCATTGGCATGCGGGCATTGTGGCAGCGCGCGAGGATCGAGGCGTGGCGGACATGAGGATCGCCGTGCGCGTCCGGCCGGGAGCATCCCGCACCCGCGTGGGGGGCTCGTACGGGACGGACGCGCAGCTGGTGGTGGCCGTGCAGGCGCCGCCCGTCGACGGCGCCGCCAACGATTCCGTGATCAAGGCGGTCGCCGACGCGCTGGGGCTCAAGCCTCGCCAGGTCCGGCTCGTATCGGGCACGACGGGCCGGAGCAAGGTGTTGGCGATCGATGTCCCGGACGAGGACGCCGCCCGGGTCCGGGCGGCAATCGACGCATTGCTGGCGGGCTAGGTACGGCAGGATGGCCCCGTGACGACACTCGAGAACAGGCCTAACACCGCCCTCGTCGTGATCGACGTTCAGAACGGCGTCGTCGCGGAGGCCCACGAGCGGGACGCCGTCGTCGCGAACGTCGGCAGCCTGGTGGAGAAGGCGAGGCGTGAGCAGATCCCGGTGGTCTGGGTCCAGCACCAAGACGAGAACCTGGCAACGGGTAGCGAGGAATGGCGGATCGTCCCGGAACTGGCTCCAGGCGACGCCGAGCCGTTGGTCGCGAAGCAGTACGGCGACTCGTTCGAGGACACCGACCTGGAAACCGTGCTCGCCGGACTCGAGGTCGGGCGACTCGTCGTCGTGGGAGCCCAGACCGACCAGTGCATCCGCTCCACCCTGCACGGTGCCCTTGTCCGGGGGTACGACGCAACCCTCGTCAGTGACGCGCACACCACGGAGGACTCAACTTCCTGGGGAGCACCGCCGCCGGGGCAGGTCATCGCGCACACGAATCTGTACTGGACCCACCAGGAGGCACCGGGACGCACGGCCGGAACGGTGGCGACGGCCGACGTCGATTTCGGCTAGCGATCGACGAGAGGCATCAGCTGGTCGAACAGCGGGGCGCCGAGCCCGCTCGCGGCGTCGTACCCTGGCTGCGCCTGGCAGCAGGCCGGGACGTTGAGAGTCGCGGGCGGTACGAGGACGGGGTATTGGTTGTCGCCCACGGTGACGTCGTACAGGGCATCGTCATGGAAGCGGGCCACCCGGTAGAGCCAGGGGTTGACGAAGCCCAGCGGCGGACTGCCGGCCTCGCGCAGCCGTGCCGACATGGCGGCAAAGCCCGTCGCCACCAGCGGACTGGCCTGGCTTGTCCCACCGACCGGCCCGATCAATTGCCCGCCTACGTAGATGGCGGTCCCCGGGCCTGCGCCCGCTTGGGCGGCGATGTCGGGGACCATGCGCACGTCGGCCCGGGTCAGGGGTCGCTGGTACCAGGGAGCATCGAACACGGCGCTCGGCCCACCCGTACCCACCGCATTGCCGATCAGCCCGTACTGCAGGTCGTTCCATACTGACTCACCGATACGCGTGTTGTCCGGCCCGAGGTTGAGCTGGGTACCGCCGACGGCGGTGACGAACGGCTCCGATCCGGGGTACTGGACCGTCGGAAGTGGGATGGCTTCGGCTCCCGTCACCTGCTGGCAGGAAGACGACCCTGTGTCTCCGGAGGCGACAAAACTCGATGTGCCGACGAGGGCCGCGAACTGCAGAAGTGGTGCCACGCCGTCCAACTCCTGCGGGGAGGGCTCTAACTCGCACTGACCGAAGGAGTTGGTGATGGCGTCGGGCGGTGTCGGCCAGGCCGTGAGGGCGATGGCGTATGCCTCGATGAACCCGGTCGGGCCGTTGGCGACCTGGACGAAGCGCACCGAGGCCAGTCCCCTCGCCGCCCACGAGACGGTCTGCAGGTCGAGGGCGCTCTCAGTCGACAGGGACACGATCGGCGTGCCAATCCCCAGCCCACGGCGCACGTCGACCCGCGGCGCCCGGTGACCGAAGCAGGCGGCAGCGGCGTCGACGTCGGCCTGGGCGAAACCGCCGCCCAGGCTCAGGACCGCGATCCGCGGCTGAACCCCGTTGGCCACGCCGCGTTGCAGCCCGCGCAGCCCGTAGGCCAAAGACAGCTGCCCCGGCGTGAACACCGACGGGGCGACGGCGGCCGGCACGCAACTGGCCCCGACAGGAGTGCCGCCATTGGTCGGCAACGGAGCAGCGGGGCCCTCATCAAGCAGCACCCTGGTGGATGGGGACGCCGGAGCGACCCCGGGGACGTCCAGCGCGGGCTGGTATTTCATGAAGAACGGCAGGAACCACGTCGCTGTCTCCGCCAAGGCCTTGGGAAGAGCCGCGAACGAGTCGTCGGGCGACGCGAATGCGTACTCGTCAAAGGGCCCCGGCCCGGCTCCCTGCGCCGAGCCGGCCACGGCGGGCTGGAACTGGACTGACTGGCCGAGCGCCTTCTCCCACTGGTTGACGGTGCCGCTGACTCGCGCGAACAACCCGGTGGCGTCGATGCGCGCCACCAGGCCCAACTTGGCTGCGGCGGTGCGCACCCGCTCCCGCGCGGATGCGCTGGCTCCGTACCTCGTCGCCGCCTGGGCCGGCGTCAGGTACGAGCGGAAGTTCGGTGAGCCGGGACTGCTGACCGCCACGGCGGCCGCCTCGAGGGCTGTCATGTCATACGGGAGCCCCACCAGGAAGGTGATGACGGCGGCCGGGTCGGGCTGCGGTGGCGTGTCCGCCCTGGCAGGCACCAACAGCCCTGTGGCCGTTCCGGCGAGCACCACGGCGGTCGCGAGCACTCGGCGGAGGCTGACGGTCGGATGCTGCATGAGCGGACAGTAGTCCCCTGCGGCCGTGCGCCGTCAGGCCTCGGCCCGTACGGTTCGGGCCGAGATGACCAGTTCCAGGCCGATCGTCACGGCAGCGGCGATCAGCGTCATGAGCGCTGTCATGACCAGGATGGCATCGTGGGTGTAGATGGTCTGGCCGAGCCAGGCGACCTGGCTCAGGCCCCGAATCGCATAGGTCGCGATCGAGACATCGCTCGATCCGCCCGAGCGCCAGGTGCGAAAGGACGTCACCGGCTGCATCCATGGGATGGCAGTGCTGGCGAGGAACACTGCCGTGAGGATCGGCAGGGGCAGTACCCGCGTGGTCATGCTCAGGACGACGAGCAGGCCCGACATGGCCAGCAGGACGGCCCACATCCGCATCTGCCTTGCTCGTGCGATCGCGATGAGGACGATGCCGCACGTGGTCAGTCCGCCGATGTTGGCCATCAGGAGCGTCGGGTTGCCTGAGCGCAGCGCGTACCCGAGCCATGCAGCCATCAAGGCGAACTGCAGGGTCCACATGGGGACGCTGACCCCGGCTGCGCTGTCGGCCCGCCAGATCTTGATCGCCTGCGGCAGCGAGCTGGCGACGAAGAGTGCCGCCGCAATCAATCCGAACAGGAAGGGAACGGCGGTCATGGTCCCTCCCTCCGGCGCTCCCCCATCTGGACTCGAACCAGAAACCCTTCGATTAACAGTCGAATGCTCTGCCAATTGAGCTATGGGGGACGATGCTGGCGAACCAGCCCCGGAAGAATAGCAAGCCGCCGGACGGCCGCCGCAAGGCGCGTGGCCCGGGCCTCAGATGCCGAGGGAGCCGCGCAGCCTGCCCAGTGCCTCGTCGGCGGCCTCGCGCAGCTGGGGGTCCCGGGCGTCAAGGCCGGCGTCGAACAGCACGGACCAGCGGATGTCCCCGGTGTCGCTGTCCCGACGGGCCGCCATGACGGCAGCCCGCCCGCCGCCGAGGTCCACCCGCTCGCTGACGACGACGCTGTCGGTGACCCTGTCGCGCACGGCGGGGGGCAGGTCCTTGGCGTCGTCGACCCGCACCCGGCGCAGCCCGGCCGGATGGCCCGCCTCGTCAAGAACCACGAGGTCGAGCACCGGGTCGTCCCAGGTGGCCTTGGAGATCCGGTGCCACGGCAGCCGCTCGCTGGTCGACTGCACGTACAGGGCACGGGTGGTCGCGACGACGTAGGTGACCTCAGTGACGTCGGCACCGGGGCCACACCCCCAGGAGATCACCCGCTCCCCGGCCGGGATCCCCAGGCGTTGGGGCACCCAGCGGGGCAGCCGCGGCGGCAGCCCGGGCAGCCGGATCACGGCATCACCTTGAGGCTGTCCTGCTTGAGGGATCGCTTGTATTCCTCGAGGTCGAGGAGGTCGGCGAAGAGTCGCTCGTAGTCGGCCGGGTTCTGCACAGGGTCGGTGCGCTGCAGCCGCCCGCGAAGGTCGTCGATCCGGCGGGAGGCGTCGTGCTCGAGGAGCCGCGAGAAGACGCCGGCAGCGTACCTGGCGTCCTGCCCCAGCTCGACGGGGACAGGCTCGACGGCCAGCTCCCGGATCAGGCGGCGTGCCTCGTCGTCCTCGGCCGCCTCTAGGACGTTGTCGATCCAGGCCAGCCCGGATACCTCGGCGCTCGGCAGCCCGGCCGCCTCGATCGCCCGGTGCACCTGGCGCGCGCTGGGGTGCGTGTAGGCGGTCTCCTCGACGGACTCGTACCAGGTGGCCACGGCACCGGGCTCCTGGAGCGCGCACTTGAGCGCCTCCCGCTCGACGACGAGGGCTGGATCGCGGCGCGGCCCCCCTTGCGACCGCGGCATTGGCCGAGCGACCGGCGGGGCGGCCTGCTCGCGCCCCGACGTCCTGCCGGCCGATCCGACCGCCCGGCTGACCGACTCCACGTCGGTGCCCAGCCAGCCGGCCAGGCGGCGGGCGTACTCCGGGCGCAGCGCGGCGTCCTTGATCCGGGCGACCACGGGCGCTGCCTCGCGCAAGGCGGCCACGCGGCCCTCCGCCGAGTCGAGGTCGTGACCGGCCAGTTGGGAGCGGATGGCGAACTCGAAAAGGGGGACGCGCCGGTCCACGAGGGCCGTGACCGCGGCGTCCCCGTGCCGCAGGCGCAGGTCACACGGGTCCAGGCCGGTCGGCTCGACCGCGACGAACGTCTGGGTGACGAACTTCTGGTCCTCCTCGAATGCGCGCAGGGCAGCCTTCTGGCCGGCCGCGTCGCCATCGAAGGTGAACACCACCTGCCCCCGCATCTGGTCGTCGTCCATGAGCAGCCTGCGGAGAACCTTGATGTGCTCCGCGCCGAACGACGTGCCGCACGTGGCGACGGCCGTGGTCACCCCCGCCAGGTGGCAGGCCATGACGTCGGTGTAGCCCTCGACTATTACCGCCTGCTGGGCCTTGGCGATCTCGCGCCTGCTCAGGTCGATGCCGTAGAGGACCTGGCTCTTCTTGTAGATGGGCGTCTCCGGTGTGTTCAGGTACTTCGGCCCGTCGTCGTCGTCGAACAGCTTGCGGGCACCGAAGCCGATGACGTCGCCGCTGAGGTCGCGGATCGGCCAGACCAGCCGGCCACGAAATCGGTCGTAGACGCCACGGTTGCCCTGGCTGACCAGCCCGGCGGCCATGAGCTCCGCCTCCGTGAAGCCGGCCCGTCGAAGATGGCCCGTGAGCGCGTCCCAGGACTTCGGCGCGAACCCGACACCGAAATGCCGCGCGGCCTCAGCATCGAAGCCGCGGGAGGTGAGGAAGTCGCGGCCGATGCCCGCCTCGGGCGTGGCCAATTGCTCGACGTAGTAGGCCGCGGCAACCTTGTGCGCCTCGACCAGCCGGGTGCGCTGGCCCTGCTGGCGGTTGACCGCCGCGCCGCCGTCGACGTACCTCAGTTCCACGCCGGTGCGCTCGGCGAGCTTCTCGACCGACTCGGCGAACGTGAGGTGGTCGATCTTCTGCAGGAAGGTCAGGACGTCGCCGCCCTCACCGCAGCCGAAGCA
The DNA here is from genome assembly GCA_030681835.1 of Actinomycetota bacterium. Classification (GTDB taxonomy): domain Bacteria; phylum Actinomycetota; class Actinomycetes; order S36-B12; family S36-B12; genus UBA10649. Next base: position 15,723 of record JAUXRN010000158.1, on the reverse strand, counting down.
GTACCACATGCCCCGGCTGGGGGTGACGTGGAAGCTCGGCGATCGCTCGTCGTGGAATGGGCACAGCCCCTTCAGCGAACCGCCGCCGGCCGACTTCAAGGAGACGTACTCGCGCACGACCTCGTCGATCCTGGCCCGCTCTCGCACGAGGGCGATGTCCTCGTCACGGATCCGACCGGCCATACCGCGAGTGTAGGTGTGGTCCCGGACCGTGCCCACGCAAAGATGTCCGGCATGAGTGATCCCCTGGACGTCGGCCGGCTGAGGGCGGACACGGCCGGCAGCAGCCACGTCGCCCACCTGAACAATGCAGGGGCCGCGCTCCCGCCATCGGTCGTCACGGAGGCGGTTGTCGGCTTCCTGCGCCTCGAGGAGCGGATGGGCGGGTACGAGGCGTATGCCCGCCTCGCGGACGACTTCGCCGCGGTCTACGGCTCCATCGCCACGCTCGTCGGCTGCCGGCCGGACCAGGTGGCGCTGGTCGAGTCCGCGACGGAGGGGTGGTCCCGGGCGTTCCAGGCAATCGCGTTCACCCGCCCGCTGGGGCCGGGGTCACGGATCCTCGTGTCGTCGGCCGAGTACGCCTCCAACGTGCTTCCCGTCCTGCAGGTGGCGGCGCGGTCAGGGGCCCGGCTGGAGTTCATCCCCGACGACGAGCACGGCTGCGTCGACGTCGAGTCGCTTGTCCGCACGCTGGACGATGACGTCGCGATCGTCGCGATCACGCACTGCCCGTCCCAGAATGGGCTCGTCAACGACGTGGCTTCGATCGGCGCCGCGCTGCGGGGTCACCCGGCCTGGTATCTCGTCGATGCCTGCCAGTCAGTCGGCCAGCTGCCCGTCGATGCTCCCTCGATCGGCGCGGACTTCCTTTCGGCCACCGGGCGCAAGTGGCTGCGCGGTCCTCGGGGTACTGGCTTCCTGTACGCCTCGGACCACGCACTCGACGCGCTCGAGCCGTTCCCAATCGACATGCAGTCGGCGACGTGGACCCCAGGCGGGTACGAACTGCAGCCTGGGGCACGTCGGTACGAGTACTTCGAGAAGTCCTACGCGGCGATCCTCGGCCTCGGATCCGCGATCGACTACGCCCTGGATTGCGGCATCGAGACACTGGCAGGGCGGATCGCCCAGCTCGCCGCGCGGGCCCGCACGGACCTGTCTTCCGTCGACGGAGTCCGCGTGCATGACCGTGGGGTCGAGCGCTCGGGCATCGTGACCTTCACCCGTGAAGCCGTGGCGGCGGCGGACCTCGTCCGCGCGATCACGGCCCTGGGGATCAACGTCAGCCTGACGTCCCCGGCCACCGCACGCCACGACTTCGAGGCGCATGGGCTCGAGGGCATGGTGCGAGCCAGCCCGCACGCCTACAACAGCGAGGACGAGATCGATGCCCTCGTGCGCGCCGTAGCCGAATCGATGCCCTAGCTCGCTGGGCGCACCGTGTTCGGGCAGCCGCGGTCGGCGACCGGCAGCCGCTGGCTGGTGAGGTACGCGTTGGCGACTCGATCGACGCATGTCGACCCGGCAAACAGCCAAGTGATGTGCTGCCCGCCCGCGTAGGTGACCGTGCGCGACTCGGGGAAGGCGCGCGACATCCGGGCGGTCCACTGCACGATCGTGGAACCGTCGCGGGATGCCCCGAGAATGAGGACGGGCACGTCCGATCCGGGGCCGGTGATCAGCGGTATGGGATCGGGGTCGAACGTGAACCCCGAGCAGTTGGTCGCGAACATCGTCCCAAGGCTGCCGCCGTACTCCGGGCCGAGCCGGACCTGCTGCTTCACGGCGGACACCATGCGGCTCACGCTGGGCCGTCCCGGGTAGTCCAGGCAGTTCACCACGGCAAAGGCGCCGCCGGCATTGCTGTTGGGCGCTGAGCGCTGCCCCGCGACGACCATCGCCAGGGCGGTCGCGGCCTCGGCCCGACCGTCGGCAGGACCGAGCAGCGCCGCGTGAGCCAACTCGATGACGTAGGCAACGTCCGGGTAGAAGGCCTGCTGGGCGATGTAGTTGTATACGAAGTCGGCGAGCACCCATCGATCGAGCACCTGCTCGTCCGGCAGCGCAAAGGTGCGCTCGTCGAGCGTTGTCAGCACGTCTGCCCACTGGGCGGCGGCGGTCGGATACGTGTCCGCGAACGACCCGAATGCCTGATCGGGCGCGGCCCCTCCCTCGGTGAGCGACAGCAGGGTCGAGGCCGGGTCTATGGAACCGTCGAGAAGGACCGCGCGGACGCGGTCAGGGAAGGCCAGCGCGTACACATAGCCGATCCTCGTGCCGGCGCTCATGCCCCAGTAGGTCAGTTTCTCGTCTCCAATTGCCGACCGGAGCCGATCGAGGTCCTGCACGACCTCGTTGGTGCCCATGTGCTCGATGAAGGAGGAGTTGCGCTGCTGGCAGGCTCGGTTGGCCGCCGCCATCGTGGTGGCGAAGCCCCGGACCACCGATGCCCAGTCGATGGGACCCGTTGCGGGCCGCGCGGGGAACGGCGTTGCGCAGTCCCTCAGGACGGGCCGGGTGGCGCCGATCCCACGCGGATCCCAGGTGACGAGGTCAAAACGGGACTTGATCCCGGCCGGCAGCAGGTGCCAGATGAGGGACAGGGCATCCAGACCGGAGCCCCCCGGGCCACCAGGGTTGAAGATGAGCGACCCGATGCGCTGGTCTGCGGGCCCGTTGCTGCGATGCCGCGCCACCGCGAGCCGGAAGCTGCCGGCGCCGGGCTGCTCGCGGTCCATGGGCACGACCAGGGTGGCGCACTCGAAGCCGCCCTCGCGCAGCCCTTCCTTCGTGCAGGCGGCCCAGTCGAGGGCGGTGGCCGCCGGGGCAGCCGTTGCGGCCGGCGGGCCAAACCCGGCCAGGCCGACGAGTGCGCACGCGGCCGCGGTGAGGGCAGTTCCGAACAGCACGGGGACTCGACTCATGTGCCCAGCATCCTCCGGATGACCCCACCACGCCGACACCAGCAGCAGGGGTCAATCCCGGGGCCGTCTTTCGACGCCAGGTGCTGGTATCGGCGGATTGTCAGCGGACATGCCGGCCATGCCAGGCCACGATGCTGACGTCGGTCAGGCTGGCCACCTGGTCGACGATGACCCGCAACCGCTCCGCGTCCGACTGGGCGTCCAGGTACCAGGGCCGCAGCCAGGGCTCCAGCGAGCGTCCGCCGTCCAGGACGAGTGCCGCGACCAGTTCGGCGATCAGTTCGCGCTGTCGGGCGTACTCGGCCTCCGCCCCGTCGCGGTTCATGACGTGCACCACGGCGACCGCCTTCATCACCGACACCTCTGCGCGCACCTCGTCGGGAACCACGAGTTCCGCGTCGTATCGAGTGTGCGGACCTGGGCCGTAGGCGACCTGCGTCGCGACCTGCGCGGCCGAGCAGAACCGGCCGATGAGGTAGCTCGTGAACCGCTTGAGCGCCACCAGGTCGTGCAGTGACCCGTCGAAGCCCGACGGCCAGTACTCCAGCGCGACGAGGCGGTCGAAGGCCTCCTCGAGCTCGGCCGTCCCGGCCGGGGAGCCGAAGCGGTCGAAGGCCGCCTCGACGAGCGCGGCACGCTCGGCGGGCGAGCGGAACGCCTCGAGCCGGGCCAGACCCGAGTGCACGGCATCCTCGACATCGTGCACGGAGTAGGCGACGTCGTCGGACCAGTCCATGACCTGCTCCTCGATGCAGGTCCGCTCCCCAGGCGCGCCGGCTCGCAGCCAGGCGAACACGTCGAGGTCGTCTTCGTATGCGCCGAACTTGCGGAGTCCCGGCTTGCGCGCCCAGGGGTACTTGCAGGCGGCGTCGAGGGATGCACGGCTGAGGTTGAGGCCAACGCTCTGCCCTGTTCCAGGGTCGACCACCTTCGCCTCGAGCCGGGCGAGCACGCGGAGGGACTGCGCATTGCCCTCGAAGCCGCCAATGCGATCGGCCACCTCGTCCAGGGCATCCTCCCCGTTGTGGCCGTACGGGGGGTGGCCGAGGTCATGGGCCAGCCCGGCCACTTCGACAACGTCGGGGTCGCACCCGAGGGCATCGCCGAGCTCGCGCGCGATCTGCGCGACCTCGAGGGTGTGGGTGAGCCGAGTCCGCGGGAAGTCCGACTCCCCCGCGACCATCACCTGGGTCTTGGCCGCCAGCCGGCGCAGGGCCGATGAATGAAGCACCCGGGCACGGTCGCGGGCGAACGCGCTGCGGACCGACTCCTTCACCGGCTCGGGCACGAGCCGCTCGACGTCGTGCTCGTCATATCCGATGGGCGGTACCGGGCTCACGCAGCCGAGAGTAGCGCCGCGTCGGATTGGACCGTCCCGAACGACCCCGGCCTCTATCCACTCACGAACGCGGAGGACACGAGGGGATTACCCACGGCTAGCATGACGCGGTGACCAAGCGGCGGGAACTCGCGTTCCTGGTGCCAGCGCTCCTCGTCACGCTCGCCGCCTTGCCCGGCTGTGGTCGAGACCAGCCTGTGCAGGTCGGCACCACCGTCATCGACTCGGAGGACCGCGCGGCCCTTCCGCCCATCGCCGGGCCCACGTTGGACGGCGGCATGCTCGACCTGGCCGACCTGCGGGGCCGGGTGGTCGTCCTCAACTCCTGGGCCTCATGGTGCGAGCCGTGCCGGGCCGAGCTGCCCGCCCTGGTCGACCTTGCCGCGGACGCTGACCCGCGGAAGGTCGCCGTGGTTGGCCTCAACGTCAGTGACGACTCGGACGCCGCCGCGGCCTTTGCGGACAGCCTGGGGGTCACCTACCCGAGCATCGTCGACCCGGAGGGCGACATCCTGCCCACGGTCCCTGGAGTGCCCCCCGCATCCCTGCCCAGCACCGTGATCCTCGACCGGGACGGCCGCGTGGCGGTCCGCATCATCGGCGAGGTGGATCCGGCGACACTGCCGGCACTGGTGGCCGGCGTGGTCGCGGAGCCCGCGCAGCCGGAGTCGCTGAACTAGGCCTGGGGGACGATCGGCACCAGCGACCACCGGGTCATCAGGTGGAATCGCAGCAGGGCGACAGTCTCCTTGCCCACGTATTCCGACGTTAGCGCCGTCCCGGTCCCCTCTGCCGTGGGCGAGAGGTGGGCGTCGATCCCCAGGGCCGTCGCCGTGGCGTGGGCCCGCGCGGCGTGCGCCGGGTCGGTCACGACCGTGGCGGCCGACCAGCCGAGGTCGCGCATGACCCCGGCGATGATCTGGAGGGCTCCCACGGTGTCCGCACCCGTGGTGAAGCCGACGATGTCCTCGGCTGGCACCCCGTAGGCGATCAGGTCGGCCCGGCCCTGCAGCACGACCCGCTCGGGCCCGGTCAGGACGACCACCGGGGCAACCCCCGCACGGTAGAGATCGGCGGCGTGGGCCAGTCGGGCCTGCAGCACCTGCCCTGGGTTCCCCCAAACCCGGCCGGTATCGAGGACGACGATCGCCTGGGTCCTGGTGCGGTCGTCCACCTGCGCCATGAGCACGATCTGCAGCACCGCTCCGATCGGGAGGAGCAGGCCGAGCGCAACGACCACGGTCAGCGCCACCGTCGTCACGCCACGTGCGGTGCGGGGCACGCGGGCCGTCGCGGCAACGCTGGCGACGGAGGCTCGCGAGCGCATGGCGGACGCCAGGGAAGGAGCGCTCACGTCCCAATCGTCACACGTGCCTCATGGGTTACGCGGTTGCGACACCCGTCACCGGGTGTCACTCGTCGCCGCGGAGCGGGCCAGGGTGGCCCGGCCGGACTCGAGCCGGGCGACCGGCACGCGGAACGGCGAGCACGACACGTAGTCCAGGCCGACCTGGTCGAAGAAGTGGATCGAGTCGGGGTCGCCGCCGTGCTCCCCGCACACCCCGCAGTGCAGGTCGGGCCTGGTGGCCCGGCCCTTCTCCACGGCCAGCCGGACGAGCTCGCCGACCCCCTCGCGATCGAGGGACTCGAAGGGGGACACCCCGAATACGCCCTTGTCCAGGTAGGCAGAGAAGAAGGCGCCCTCGACGTCGTCGCGGCTGAACCCCCACGTCGTCTGGGTGAGGTCATTGGTGCCGAAGGAGAAGAACTCCGCCGCCTCGGCGATCTGCCCGGCCGTCAGGGCTGCCCGTGGCAGCTCGATCATCGTGCCGATCGGGAAGCGCAGCGTGCAGCCGTTGGCGTCCGCCACTTCCTTCAGGACCATGGCGGCCTCGTCGATCACCAGCTCCAGCTCCTGGATCGAGCCGACCAGCGGCACCATGATCTCTGCCTGCGGGTCACCGCCCATCCGCTGGCGGAAGCACGCTGCCTCCGCGATGGCACGCACCTGGAGCGCGAACAGTCCGGGCAGGACCAGCCCCAGGCGCACCCCGCGCAGGCCCAGCATGGGGTTCTGCTCGTGCATGCGATTGACCGCCTGCAGCATTCGCAGGTCCGCCTCGATCGGCTCCCCCTTGGACTCCGCCAGGGCAACGCGGACGGCGAGCTCGGTCAGGTCGGGAAGGAACTCGTGCAGCGGCGGGTCGATCAGGCGGATCGTGACGGGCAGGCCGTCCATCGCCTCGAGGATCCGGATGAAGTCCTTGCGCTGCAATGGGAGCAGCGCCTTCAGTGCTTCCTCCCGGTCCTCGTCGGACTCGGCGAGGATGAGCCGCTCGACGTAGGTCCGTCGCTCGCCCAGGAACATGTGCTCGGTGCGGAGCAGGCCGATGCCCTCGGCGCCCATGTGCCGTGACCGGATGGCATCCGGCGGTGTGTCGGCGTTGGCGCGCACGCGCAGTCGGCGCACGGAGTCGGCGTGCGTCATCAGCCGGTCGACGGCGCGGATGAGCTCGGCGGTCGGCTCGTCAACCCCGACGAGCGCCACGTCCAGGCCCTCCTCGAAGTAGTGCACGACCGCGCTGTCGACGACCGGGACCTCGCCCACGAAGACCTCGCCGCTGGTCCCGTCGATGGAGATGGTGTCGCCCTCGCGGATGACGAGGCCGGACTCCGTGAGCAGAACGCGTCCCTTGGTGTCGACGTCGAGCGACTCGGCGCCACACACGCAGGTCTTGCCCATGCCCCTTGCCACGACGGCGGCGTGCGAGGTCTTGCCGCCACGGCTGGTGAGGATTCCCGCCGCCGCGACCATGCCGCCGAGGTCGTCGGGGTTGGTCTCGCGCCGCACGAGGATGACCTTCTCCCCCGTGGCGGCCCAGCGGACGGCCGTCGGTGAATCAAAGACCACCCGGCCGACTGCGGCCCCGGGCGATGCGTTCATGCCCGTCGCGACGAGCGCGTGGTCGTCGCCGGCCACGAATCGCGGGAACATCAGTTGGGCCAACTGCGCCCCGTTGACCCGCATCAGTGCCTCGTCCATGCTGATGACGCCCTCGTCGACCAGCTGGACGGCGATGCGGAACGCGGCGCCGGCCGTGCGCTTGCCGACCCGGGTCTGCAGCATCCAGAGCTTGCCTCTCTCGATGGTGAACTCGATGTCGCACAGGTCTCGGTAGTGCAGTTCGAGCCGATGCATGATGTCGAGCAACTGCACGTAGCAGGCGGGGTCGAGCTTCTCGAGGTCCTGCAGGGGGACCGTATTGCGGATGCCGGCGACGACATCCTCGCCCTGAGCATCCGAGAGGTAGTCGCCGTACACGCCGCGGGCGCCCGATCCCGGGTCACGCGTGAACGCGACCCCGGTACCCGAGCCGGGGCCGGCGTTGCCGAACGCCATGGACTGGACGTTGACTGCGGTGCCGAGATCGTGCGGGATCCGCTCCTGCCGCCGGTACAGGCGGGCGCGCTTGGTGTTCCACGACTTGAAGACCGCCAGGATTGCGAGGTCCAGCTGCACCTGCGGATCCTGGGGGAACGGGGCGCCGGTGCCGTCCAGGATGATCGACTTGTAGACGCCTACGAGGTGCTTGAGGGAGTCGACCGGCAGGTCGACATCCGTGATCACGTCGAAGTTGACCTTCTCCTGCTCGAGTGCGTGCTCGAAGTCCTCGCCGTCGAGTCCCAGGACCGTCTTGCCGAACATCTGGATGAGCCGCCGGTAGGAGTCCCACGCGAAGTGCTCGTCGTGCGCGTGCCTCGCCAGACCGCCGACACTGGAGTCGTTGAGGCCGATGTTCAGGACCGTCTCCATCATGCCGGGCATCGAGTAGCGGGCGCCGGACCGCACGGAGACCAGCAAAGGGTCCTCCGTGTCACCGAGGACCCGGCCCATCTCGGCCTCCAGCCGCGTGACGTGCAGTGCGATCTGCTCGCTCAGGCCGTCCGGCAGCACGTCGTGCAGCAGGTAGTGCCGGCAGGCCTCGGTCGAGATGGTGAAGCCGGGTGGCACCGGCAGCCCCATGCGGGTCATCTCGGCAAGGTTGGCCCCCTTGCCGCCGAGGAGGTCCTGCTGCGTGCGGTCCCCCTCGATGAAGTCGAAGACGAAGGCAGTGGTGGTCGCGGTAGCCGTCATGGGACTACTCGACACCCCATGGGGTATGCCGGACAAGGGCCGAAGGACCGGGACCCTTGGCCCATCCCTGTGAGGTCGGGCACACGACGTAGGCTCAGCGCGTGACGTCGACCGACCAGGCCACCTCGGACGGCCAGCCCACCCCTGAGGACCCGCGGCCGGCGCCGTACCGGCCCGGCCCGGTGCGCTACCGCTGGACGTTCGTCGAGATGCTCGTCTCGTCCCTCATCGGGCTCTACGCGTCGCTCGTGCTCTCCATCGAGGCAATCGCGCTGGCCAAGGACCCGTTCGCCGACCTGTCCTGCAACATCAGCACGGTGCTGTCGTGCGGCACGGTGGGCTCGTCCTGGCAGGCCAGCCTGCTCGGCTTTCCCAACGCGTACCTGGGCCTGATCGCGGAGCCGGTGGTCATCACTATCGCCGTGGCGGCCCTCGGCGGAGTGCGGTTCCCGCGGTGGTTCATGAACTCCGCGCAGGTCGTGTACTCGATCGGCCTGGTCTTCGCCTACTGGCTCTTCTACCAGTCGTACTTCGTCATCGGCGCCCTGTGCCCGTGGTGCCTGCTCATCACCCTCACGACGACGACGGTGTTCATGAGCCTGACCCGGGTCAACCTGCTCGACAACACGTTTGGCCTGCCGGCCGGCGCCTACCGCACGGTCGCCTCATGGTTGAAGGCGGGCGCCGACACCCTCGGGGTCATCATCATCTTCGCCCTCCTCATCGCCGCCATCGTCCTGAAGTACGGCGGCGAGCTCTTCGCCTGACGCGGACCGCCGACACCAGCCGCCAGCGTCGCAAAGACGTCCCCGGATTGACGCCAGGTGCTGGTGTCAGCGGGCGGGTGGGCGGTAGGCCTGGGCCATCAGCCGGTCCGGCCCGAAGCCGGCCCGCCGATACACCCGGCCGGCGTCGTTGGTGGACTCCGTCACGATGACCCACTCGTCGCAGCCGCGGTCGCCCGCCCACGTCCCGGCGACGCCCAGGAGGTGGGCGGCCAGCCCCCGACGCCGGTGGGCCGGATGCGTGGCCACGTTGTGGTACCGGGCCAGTCGTCCGCAGCGAATGATCCCGAGGTCGCTGACCAGGTCCGCCCCGGCGAACGCGCCGAAGAAGCACGCCACCCCTCGGGCAGCCATCTCCTGCCGCCACCTGCCTTGCGACTCGGCGAACCGCTGGTAGCCGGCCGGCTCGTACGTGCCGTCGGCCGCGTTGCCCGCCACGTCGCGGGCGACCTGCTGCGCCCAGTCCGGCCCGGTCAATGCGCGCACCGTGTAGCCGTCGGGCAGCGCCGCTTGCCGCGGCAGGACATTCGTCGTCAGCACATCGTCCTGCTCGACCTCGAGGCCGATCCGCTCCCACGCGTCGACGCGGGAGGGCAAGCGAGTAAGGCCGATGGCCACCCAGGACGCGGCTGGGAAGGCAGCCGAGAACTCCGCCGCCCATCGATCGGCATCATCGACGTCGCCGTCGGTGACGAGCAGGAAGTTGCCCCAGTGGAAGTCCGGCAGCGGCTCGCAGCGCACCACGACGCAGCCATCGCCGGGAGTCACGGTTGCGCCGGCGTGCTCGAGGACGCCGAGGTGCGTGGTCCATCCAGGCGACAGGGCCTCCGCCATCCCGCTCATCCGCCGCTCACGGATAGCTCGGCCTCGCGCAGCTCGCAGGCGAGCGCCTCGTCGAGGTACCGCGAATCCAGCCATCCGTCGGGAAGGGAGGGTCGCCGGTTGCCGGACGTGCGACCGCGCGGCCCTTCGCCGACCGCGGCGTTGAAGCCCTGATCGGGATCGATCCGGGAGAGCAGCGCATCGAGATCGTCGAGTGTCGTCACCGTGCCGAGGGCCAGTCGCACCGGCTGCGGCACCCGGAAGCCCTTGAGGTACCAGGCCATGTGCTTGCGGATGTCGCGGCAGCCGCGTTGCTCGCCGTAGTCGTCCACCAAGAGCTGGGCGTGCCGGCGCAGGATGCCGAGCACGGCATCGAGCCGAGGTTCGTCGGGCACCGGCGTGCCGGCGAATGCCGCGCCCAGCTGGGCGAAGAGCCACGGGCGGCCCAGGCACCCGCGCCCGACGACGACCCCGTCGACCCCGGTACTCGCCACCATGCGCAGGGCATCGGCGGCGGTCCAGATGTCGCCGTTGCCCAGGACGGGCGTGCCATACGGAGCGAGCTCATCCTTCAGCCGGGCGATCGCATCCCAGTCCGCGGTGCCCGCGTACATCTGGCTTGCCGTGCGGCCGTGCAAGGCCACCCAGGCCACGCCCGCCTCCGCTGCGGACCGTCCCGCCTCGAGGTACGTCAGGTGCTCGTCGTCGATACCGGTGCGCATCTTGACCGAGACGGGGACCCGCCCTCCTGCGGCATCGACGGCCGCCGTCACGATCGCGCGGAACAGGTCCCGCTTCCAGGGGAGCGCGCTCCCGCCTCCCTTGCGGGTCACCTTCGGCACCGGGCAGCCGAAGTTCATGTCGATGTGGTCGGCCAGGTCCTCGTCGACCACCATGCGCACCGCAGCCGCCATCACCTGAGGATCGACCCCGTACAGCTGCACGGATCGGGGCCACTCGCCGGGGCCGAAGGTGACCATGTCCATGGTCTCGGCGTTGCGCTCGACCAGCGCGCGTGACGTCGTCATCTCCGACACGTACAGGCCGCGCTCGCCGCCGGCCTCGCGGCACAGCCGGCGGAATGCCCGGTTCGTGATGCCCGCCATCGGGGCGAGCACCACCGGGCGACCGTCGATGAGGGGCATGGCCGGATTGTCCCACCCCCATGCGGCAGACTGCCGTCCCGACGCCCTGTCGGGAACGCACCCCAGAGGAGACCTGCGATGGCACGGCCCACCGAGTTCGCGGCCGGCAAGGTGCTGACCGGTCGGAAGCGCTGGGTGGCGCTGATGTTCCTTGCGCTCGGCGTCGCGATGATCATCCTCGACGCGACCGTCGTGAACGTCGCCATCCCCACCATGGTCAAGGACCTCGGCCTGACGACGGCCGATGCAGAGTGGGTGACCGCGGCGTACTCGCTGACCTTCGCCTCGCTCCTCATCCTCTTCGGCCGGGTCGCCGACCGCTCGGGCCGCAAGCTCATCTTCATGCTCGGCATCGTCGTGTTCGTCGGTGCCAGCGTCCTGGTCGCTGCATCGGACGACCCGATGACGCTGATCGCGGCCCGCGCCCTGCAGGGCATCGGCGGTGCGATGATCCTGCCGAGCTCGCTGTCGGTCATCAATGCCGTCTTCGTCGGGCGCGACCGGGCCGTGGCATTCGCGGTCTGGGGCGGCACCATCGGCGGCATGGCCGCCCTCGGGCCGCTGGTCGGGGGATGGCTGACGACGTATGCGTCATGGCATTGGGCCTTCCTGATCAACGTCCCGATCGGCATCCTCGTCCTCGTCGGCGTACTCATGACCGTGCCGGAGACCAAGGAGCGTGGCGGCCCCAAGGGGATGGACGCGCTCGGGACGGTGCTCGTCACGATGGGCCTGTTCGGCATCGTGTTCGCCCTGATCGAGGGGAACCGATACGGCTGGGTGGTCCCGACCGCGGAGTTCCAGGTCGGGTCCTGGACCTGGCCATCGGACTCGGTGTCCATCGTGCTGTTCTCGGCGCTCGCTGGAGTGCTGGCGATCGTCGCGCTGCTCGTGCTGGAGGGCCGGCGTGGCCGTGCCGGCAAGGTCGTCGTCCTCAACCTAGGGCTGTTCAAGATCCGCACGTTCGGTGCCGGCAACGTCGTCGCCCTCGTGGTGAGCCTCGGGGAGTTCGGCCTGCTCTTCGCGCTGCCGCTGTTCCTCCAGGCAACCCGGGGGTACGACGCGCTGGAGACCGGCGTCATCCTGCTCGCTCTCGCGGTCGGGTCCTTCGCGGCGTCGGGCATGGGGGCGCCGCTGTCCCAGCGGTTCGGCCCGGTCCGCGTCCTTCAGCTGGGCATGGCCCTGGAGGCGGTCGGCATCCTCGGCCTGGGCATCATGCTGTCGACCACCATCACGGGCTGGCAGATGGCACCGTGGCTGTTCGTCTACGGCATGGGCGTCGGCTTCGCCACCGCGCAGCTCACCGGGGTCATCCTTGCCGAGGTGCCCGTCGTGGAGTCCGGCCAGGCGAGCGCCGTGCAGTCGACCGCCCGGCAGGTGGGCGCCGCCATCGGCACCGCGATCATCGGCACGACGCTGATCATCGGCCTGGGCAACGTGGCCAGCCAGCTCGAGGATCGGGGCGTCCCGGCCGAGCAGGCCCAGCAGGTGTCCGACGCCGTGGCCACGTCCGCCGGGCAGGCGATCCCCGCCCTGGCAGCCCTTCCCAACGGCGAGGTCCTCGTGGAAGGCGCGTCGGCCGGCTTCGCCACGGCGATCAAGGGGGTGGCGTTCGTCGCCGGCGCGTTCGTGCTGCTTGGCCTGGCGACCACCTTCTTCCTGCCACGCAACGCCGCGCGCGTGGAATCCGAGGGCTACGCACCACCCGGCTAGCGCAGGAAAGCGGATAATGCCCACGTGACCCACGCGCCGGAGCCGTTCGCGTCGCATGGTGCGACGAGCGTCGCCTACGCCCGCAGCCCCATCGACATCCCGTGGCGCGGAATCCCCGGCCCGGTGTGGACCATGGCGGCCGGGACGCTCGTCTACGCGGCGCTGGCCCTCATGGCCACGACCCTTCGCGACGACGAGTCGAACAGCGGCGTGCTTCTCGTGACCGCCGGCTACAGCCTGCTCGTCGCGGTCGTTCTCATGATCCTGCGCTCGCGCGCACCGATGTGGCTGCTGCAGGCCCAGTGCCTGGTCGTCCTCGGTTTCACCGCCGTTCTCATCCAGCTCGCCCCGACCCCGGTCAATGCCGTCAACATCTCGTTCCGCTACGTCGCCATCGTCCTGTACGTCGCCTACTGGATGTCCTGGCGCGTGACGATGGTCGCGACCACCATCGTCACCGTGTCAGCGTTCCTCGCCTACTGGGTCCGCGCCGAGGACTTCAGGATCCTCTTCCCCACCTGGTTGATCGTCACGCTGCTGTGCTGGCTGCTTGCCTCGATCGTGAGCCACCTCACCCGCGTCACGGCTCGGTATGCAACCGTCGACCCCCTCACCGGCATGCTCAACAGGGGCGGGCTGGCCATGCTGCTCGACGCGGCCCGCGAGCCGGGGCGCGGTGACGTGGCGCGCACGCTGGTGGTGATCGACCTCGACGACTTCAAGCGTCTCAACGACACCCACGGCCACCTCGCCGGCGACGAGGCGCTTCGCCAACTCGGCGAGGCGTGGCAGCAGACGCTGCGGGTGGGTGACATCGCCGTGCGCAGCGGCGGCGACGAGTTCGTCCTGATCCTGCCGGGCACGACCATCGAACAGGCCCACGCCCTGCTCGGCCGGCTGCGGTCCGCATCCTCGGTGCCGTGGTCCTACGGCATGACCCAGTGGCCCACCGACGAGGGCTACGACCTCGCGGTCGCGCGGGCCGACGAGGAGCTTTACCAGCGCAAGCGGGACCGCGGCGCGTACTAGCAGGCCGGCAGCCGCGCGGCCAGCCAGCCGGGCAACGCGTCCATGCCGATGCGCTCCTGCTGCATCGAGTCGCGATCGCGCACCGTGACGGCCTGGTCCTCGAGGGAGTCGAAGTCGACGGTGACGCAGTAAGGCGTCCCGATCTCGTCCTGCCGACGGTAGCGACGGCCGATCGCACCAGCGTCGTCGAACTCGATGTTCCACCGCGTGCGCAGGGCGGCGGCGAGGTCCTTGGCCTTGGGGGTGAGGGCCTCGTTGCGCGACAAGGGGAGCACGGCCGCCTTGACCGGCGCCAGCCGGGGATCCAGCCGCAGGACGGTGCGAGTGTCGACGCCCCCCTTGGCGTTGGGTGCCTCGTCCTCGTCGTATGCGTCGAGAAGGAAGGCGAGCACCGCCCGGGTGAGGCCGGCAGCAGGCTCGATCACGTACGGCACCCAGCGTTCCCCGGTCTCCTGGTCGAAATAGGACAGGTCCGTGCCGGAGTGCTCGCTGTGCGTGCGCAGGTCGAAGTCCGTGCGGTTGGCAATGCCCTCGAGCTCGGCCCACTCCGACCCCGCGAACCGGAACCGGTACTCGATGTCGACCGTGCGCTTGGAGTAGTGGCTGAGCTTCTCCTGCGGATGCTCGTAGAACCGCATGTTCTCCGGGTTCATGCCGAGGTCGGTGTACCAGTCCCACCGCTGTTGGAGCCAGTACTCATGCCACTGCTCGTCGGTCCCGGGCACGACGAAGAACTCCATCTCCATCTGCTCGAACTCGCGCGTGCGGAAGATGAAGTTGCCGGGCGTGATCTCGTTGCGGAAGCTCTTTCCGGTCTGGCCGATGCCGAACGGTGGCTTCTTGCGCGCGGCGTTCATCACGTTCAGGTAGTTGACGAAGATTCCTTGCGCGGTCTCCGGCCGAAGGTAGTGAACGTCCCCCGCGTCCTCGACGGGCCCGACCGTGGTCTTCAGCATGCCGTTGAAGTCCCGCGGCTCGGTGAAGTCCCCGCGCGTCCCGCAGTTGGAGCAGACGATGTCCGCCAGCCCGTTCTCGGGTGATCGTCCGTGCTTGGCCTCGTACGCCTCGACGAGGTGGTCCGCGCGCCAGCGCCGGTGACAGTTGCGGCATTCCGTCAACGGCTCGACGAACGCGCCCGCGTGGCCGGATGCCACCCATACCTGGGGGGCCAGAATCACCGAGGAGTCCAGTCCCACGACATCATCGCGGCCGCGCACGACGGCCTGCCACCACTGGCGACGGATGTTCTCCTTGAGCTCGACGCCGAGCGGACCGTAGTCCCACGCCGAGCGGGAGCCGCCGTAGATCTCCGACGAAGGGAACACGAAGCCCCGCCGCTTGCTGAGATTGACGACGGAATCAACACGATCGGCGGCCATCAGGCGCTCCTTCTCGAGCGCACTGCGCGCTCCACTCCGGCTGGTTGTCGGCGGACGCCTCGAATTCTAGGCGTTGTGGTCCCAGAGCAGCCGCCGGGCAGTGTGCTCGTCGATGGTGTCGAAAGCGGCATAGTGCCAGGCCAGGTCCCGCCGGGCCATCGGCCGGACCACGGCGATCACCTCGTCGTAGCGGTGCTGCAGGTCGGCCTCGACCTCTCGCGGGCACACTGGCACCGCGAGCCGAAGGCTGGCCACGCCACTCTCGCGCAGGCTCGCAGCGGCGGCCCGGGCCACTGTCCCCGTCTCGACGCCGTCATCGACGACCACGACGTGGCGGCCCGCGAGGTCGGGCCGGGCCGGCACCGAGGCACCCGAATCTGTTCGCTCGACGACAAGTCCGTTCACCTCGACGCCGACGGACTCTGCTGCGCCCAGCGCAACCGGCACGC
>JAUXRN010000133.1 GCA_030681835.1 Actinomycetota bacterium | reverse complement strand
CCGGCGGCCGAGGCCTGCACAGACAGTTGTGCCGACGTGAAATAGGTCGCGACATAGCCGTTGGGCGCACTCTGACCCACCTCGTTGAGTCCGAGCATGCCCGAGGCACCGGGCTTGTTGGTCACCACGATGCTGGTCTTGAGCAAGGGCTCGAGCACCATGCCCAGTTGGCGCGTGATCTGGTCGGGCCCCCCGCCTGCCGGGTAGGGCACGACCACAGTGATGGGTCGGGACGGCCAGGCGTCGTCCGCCGCCCTCGCCCGCCCATGGGCAAGCGGTGCCAAGGCCAGCATGGTGATCAGTTTTCGCTTATTGGCTTGCATGGTCGTGTCTCCTTTTCATTGCTATGAACGACCGAGAGTCCCTCGGTCTGCTCCTGACGAACGGGGTCAGTCGAGTTGGGCCTGACGCTCGGGCTTGTTGCTGATGCTGTCCGGGGCACGGGAGCCAGGCTGCAGTCGCACATGGCGGATCGTTCCCGAATAGGCAAACGCGCCCTCACCGCTGTAGTGGTCGCAGACCTTGAGGCGGCGGTCGCGGCCGACATCGAGTCCCTCGCCGGTGAGTCGGAGAATGGTCGGCGACATGTCGATCAGGGTCGGGGCCTCCTGGCCGTTGACCGTGAGCGTGCCTTGTCCCTGCCGCTGGCCCAATGCGCGATGCTGCAACAGCACGTGCACCTTGCCCTGCGACAAGCGGATGGCGCCGGCGCACGCGAGACGCTTGCCGCCGTTGTAGACAAAATGCAGGTAGTCGCCGTCGACATACAGAGACATGCCACCAAACGAATTTCCGACCGCGAACAGCACGCCCCGGTCTGCGCGGCGGAATTCAAAATCGCATTCGATCGCGAAATCCCGGTCGCTGAGCAAAGAGGTCATGACCGTTGCCGGCACGGTGCTGCAACCCGGATAGAAGATGCGCGGCACGCTCAGGGTCGGCTCCATGAATGGTGGGATCGCCAGCACACGCCGGTGGTCACGGTTGTCGATCGGGTAAACGTAGTTGGCCTGCGCGTCGGCTTCGAAGGCCTGGATCAGTTCGCCCAGCTTGACCGGGTGGTCGTGTGCAAGATCATGCGCTTCAGTCGGGTCGGACTCGAGATCGAAAAGCATCCAGTTGTCGAGATCGATCACCTTGCCGGGCG
>JAUXRN010000129.1 GCA_030681835.1 Actinomycetota bacterium | reverse complement strand
CGGGCCGGTCTCCACCATCTCGGTCCTGTCCGGCTCGCTCGTCGCCGACATGGCCCAGGGCGATGCCGGCCGCGCCATCGCCCTGACCTCCGCGCTGGCGATCGGCGCAGGGATCGGCCTGCTCATCGGCGGCGTCGCGCGGATCGGGTGGGCAGCGGAGTTCATGTCCCGGCCGATCGTCACGGGCTTCGTCTTCGGCCTCGTCATCCTCATCATCGTCGGGGAGATCCCCGGGCTCCTCGGCATCCCGGCGCCCTCGGGCGAGGTCTACGAGCGGATCTGGACGATCGCGTCCCAGCTATCGGAGACCGACGTGACCACGATCGCGATCGGCCTGGGCAGCCTCGCGATCCTCTTCGTCGGCGCCCGGTTCCTGCCCCACGTGCCGTGGGCCCTGGTCGTGCTCGTCGTGTCGATCGGCATCTCGACGCACAGGGACCTCGCCGCCGGGGGCGTGGTCACCGTCGGGGCCGTGCCCAACGGCCCGCCGCCGTTCGGCCTTCCCGGCATCGCGCTCGTCGACGTGCCACCGGTCATCTTCGGCGGATTGGCGATCGCGATGGTCGGCCTGGCCGAGGGCCTCAGCGCGGCCCGGCTGTTCGCCGCCAAGGACAACTACGCCATCGACACCAACCAGGAACTGCTGGCGGTCGGTGCCGCCAACCTTGCCGCGGGCGTCTCTGGCGGCATGGGCGTCGGCGGCTCGCTCTCCAAGACGGCCGCGGCCCACCGCTCCGGCGGCTCGACCCAGGTCACCGGCCTCACCGCGGCCGTGCTCGTCATGCTCGTCATCGTGGCGCTCGCGTCCCTGCTCGAACCCCTGCCTAGGGCGGCGCTGTCCGCCATCGTGATCCAGGCGGTCTGGAGCCTGATGGACGTGCGATCGATGCGGCGATACCTCGCCATCCGGCGCAACGACTTCACCTCAGCGCTCGCCGCGCTCGTGGGGGTGCTGCTCCTCGGGCCGCTGTACGGGCTGCTCGTCGCAGTGGGGCTCGCGGTCCTCGGACTCGTCTACCGGTCCAGCCGCGTCGAGACCGACGTCATGGGCAAGCTCCCGGACGAGAAGGCCGCGTGGGGCAGCATCAGCGACCATCCGGAGCGCCGGACCGTCGACGGGGTCCTGGTCGTGCGGCTCGACGTCCCGCTGTTCTGGGCGAACGCGAACGAGATCCACGACCGGCTCATCGCCATGGTGGAGGCGGATCCGGGCACCCGCATCGTGCTGCTTGACCTCGAGGCCACCAGCCAGCTCGACACGACCAGCATCGACCTGCTCGAGCAGTTGCTCAGCACGCTGCGCAGCCGTGACGTCGACCTGTACCTCGTCCGCGTCTTCCAGCGCGCACGTGACACCCTGGCGAAGGCCGGCTTCGTCGACCGGCTCGGCGAGGGCCACATGTGGCACAGCATCTCGGCCGCGGTGCGGGCGGCGAAGGCGGAGGTGGCTGCAGTCGACGAGGCGGATGTCATCGTCCACGATCCCGGGGGCGGCCACGGCGATGGCGACCACTCGACGCGGCATCGGCCCAGCGGGGCCGAATAGCATCGGCCACGTGCGCGCCGTCCGGTTCGATGCCTTCGGCGCGGCCCCGTACATCGCCGACGTCGACGACCCCGTCCCGCCCGAGGACGGAGTGGTCATCGACGTCTCCGCCACCGGCCTGTGCCGAAGCGACTGGCACGGCTGGCAGGGGCACGACCCCGACATCACGGTGCTGCCGCACGTGCCGGGCCACGAATTCGCCGGGGTCGTGAGCGCCGTCGGGCGGGACGTGCGCCGCTGGCGCGTCGGCGACCGGGTCACCGTGCCGTTCATCTGCTCGTGCGGCACGTGCGGCTACTGCCTGGTCGGCGACGGGCAGGTGTGCCCCGACCAGTGGCAGCCGGGCTTCTCCGGACCGGGGTCGTTCGCGGAACGGGTGGCCATACCGCGCGCGGATGCCAACCTCGTGGCCCTTCCCGATGCGGTCGACGATGCGACGGCCGCCTCCCTCGGCTGCCGATTCGCCACGGCCTACCGGGCCGTGCGCCACGTCGCACGGGTGCAGCCGGGCGAGGTGGTCGCCGTCCTCGGCTGCGGTGGCGTCGGCCTGTCGGCCGTGATGGTCGCCGTCGCGTCGGGCGCCATGGTCATCGCGGTGGACGTGCACCCCGGCGCGCGGGAGCAGGCCACCGCACTGGGCGCGGCCGCGGTCATCGACCCTGCAACCGGGGACGTCGCCGGCCAGGTTCGCACGTTCGCACCAGGCGGCGCCGACGTCGGCATCGACGCGCTCGGCAGCGCGGTCACCGCGGCCGCCTCGGTCGCGTCGCTGCGCCCACGTGGCCGTCACGTGCAGGTGGGCCTGCTGCCACCGGCCGTTGTGCGCGGTACCGAGACCATCCCGATGCACCTGGTCGTCTCGCGGGAACTGGCCGTGCTCGGCAGCCACGGCATGGCCGCTGCCGGCTACCCGCAGATGCTTGCCGAGATCGCCGCCGGCACCATGCGGCCCGCAGCCCTCGTCGCGCGCACCATCGGCCTCGAATCCCTGCCCGGAGCGCTGGCCGCCATGGGCGCCGCACACCCGCCCGGTGTCACCGTGTGCCTGCCCCGAAGTGACGCTCGATGATCGCCGCCACCTCCCCGGGCGCGGTCAGCGGCGGCACGTGCCCGATGCCGTCGAGGACGTACAGGGTCGCGTCCGGCAAGGCAGCGGCCAGCCGCTCCCCTTCGGACGGCGGGACGACCGCGTCGGCGCCGCCGTAGACAAGGACGGTGGGCGTGCGAATTGCCGCGTGGTCGGGCTCGAGGCCGGCGCAGCACTCCATCAGCACGGCCGCGCAATCAGGGTCCGCCTCGAGGAGCATGTGCCGGCCGAAGGAGGCGAGGTGCTCCGTCCCCGGCTCGGGCAGGCACGCGGCGACGAAGGCCGCGACGGTCGCCGGGTAGTCGCGTCGGGCCCCGACCGCCAGCGGATGCGCCCCGGTACCGAGGCCATACGGGCTGGCGATCAGGACGAGCCCGTCGAACCGCTCCGGGTGCCGCTGGGCCGCCACCCGGGCGATCAGGCCGCCCATCGACTCCGCGGCCAGGACGCAGCGCTCGATCCCGTGTGCATCGAGCACGCCGATGAGGTCATCGACCATGGCGTCGACGGTGATCGAAGACGGGTCCACGCGCGACGCACCGGCACCGCGATGGTCGAACCCCACGCAGCGCCAGCCAGGCGACAGCAGCTCGAACGGCCCCTCCCACAGCGCCCACGCCGCCGTCCAGCCGCCGTGCGCCACCAGCGTGCGCGGGCCGTCGCCGAAGGCCACCGTCCTGAGCATGGCTCCGTTGATGCGCTGGAACATCCATTCCTCCTCGACCGGCCACGGGTGCACTAGATTGCCCGGATCAGCCGGGCGGGGAGTGCCAAAGGGGTGGATCCATGACCGATCCGGCCGCACCCGCCGTCACCCCGGCACTGGCCACCCGTGACAGCGTGCGGCTGGCCGTTGCGATCCGCGAGTACCCCCGCACCTTGTACTTCGCGGGCGGCATGCTCGTGCTGTTCACCGTGATCGACATCGTCACGCCGAATCAGAACCCCGCCACGCGGGACCTGCGCGTCTACGTGGTCTACCTCTGCATGGCGGCCGCTCTGTTCGGCCTGGGCGCCCTGCTGTCCGGCGACGCGGTGCCGGAGGCTGCACGCAAGTGGGTGTTCGCGGCCGGCGGCATCCTCATGGGGCTGGGGCTGGCCGTCAATGTCGTCGTCGTCCGGGAGACGTCGGCCTACGCGATCATGCTGCTGCTGCTGACGGTATGCGGTGCCGCGACGCTGGCCTGGTGGCCGTTCGCGCTCGAATGCGCGGCCATTCTTGCGACCTGTGTCTGGCTGCTGTGGTCACTGCCCATCGACCACCCGGTCAACTGGTTCCTGCTCACCATCGGCTCCGCCTGCGTGGGGGCGGTCCTCCTGGCGGTTCGCCTGGGGACCGTCGACGAGCTCGCCGCCGCGACGGCTCAGGTGCAGCGGATGGCGATGACCGACGCGCTGACCGGCCTTCTCAACCGCCACGGCCTGGACGAGCACCTGCCCGTCCTCGCCGCTGCCAGCGGCCGGCTGGATCTCGACCTCTTCGCGGCATTCGTGGACATCCGCGGCCTCAAGGCCGCCAATGACCGCCTCGGCCACGAGTTCGGCGACCTCGTGATCCAGTCCGCGGCCCGGACGGTCGCCGCGGCGACCCGGCAGGGCGACCTGGTCGCCCGCTGGGGAGGCGACGAGTTCGTCGTGGTGGGGATCGGGAGCCTGACCGAGGCGGAGGCCTTGGCCCAGCGGATCGAGGCAACCCAGCGGTGGCCGGAGGCGGATCCCGGGCAGTGGTCGGGCTCGCTGTCGGTCGGCCTCGCGGTGCGGCGTGCCGGGGCGGAGCCCATCGCGGACCTCGTGAGCAGGGCGGACGAGGACATGTACCGACGGCGGGCAGGGGCATGACCCGGATGCACGCGGCCGGGCCACGGAGGTAGCGGGACGCCCGCACGAACCGGGATAGTGTGCCCAGAGGCAGCGCGGACGCGTAGCCGTCATCACGTGGAGGAACCATGTCCGGCGCCGTGATCGCGCTCATCATCGTCATCCTGCTCATCGTCATCATCGGCCTGTTCGTCGTCTCGCAGTTCAACAAGCTGCGGCGCTTCGACGTGGCCGCCCAGGGCGCGTGGGCCGGCATCGACACGCTGCTGGCCAAGCGGGCCGACCTGATCCCCAACCTGGTCGAGACCGTGAAGGGGGCCGCCGAGTTCGAGCGCGGCACGCTCGACGAGGTCACCCAGGCACGCGCGGCAGCGGCCGGGGCCCAGGGCGTGGCCGCCACCGCGGCCGCCGACGGCATGCTGACCCAGGCCCTCGGGCGGCTCTTCGCCGTGGCCGAGGCCTACCCGCAGCTCACCGCCACGGCCAACTACCGCGACCTGCAGGGTCAGCTCACGCAGGTCGAGGGCGAGCTGCAGTTCGCGCGGCAGTACTACAACGACTCCGTCGTCACCCTCAACACCGCCCTGCGCACCATCCCGTCGATGTGGTTCGCCGGCATGGCCAGCGTCAAGGAGCGGGAGATGTACGCCGAGCCTGATGCGGGGCGCCGTGAGGCACCCAAGGTCGACTTCTCCTGACGGGGTCCCGCACATGACGCGCGCACGACGCGCTGGCGTACTCCTGCTCGCCTCCGGAGCACTCGCGACGGCAGCCGTCCTCGGCATGGCCGCGCCCGCATCGGCCGAGGTGATCAACGACCTCACCACCGAGGTCACCGTGAACCCGGACACGTCCTTCCGCGTCGTGGAGACCATCGAGTACGACTTCGAGTACGACTTCCGGCACGGCATCTTCCGTGACATCCCGCTCTACGACGTGACCGAGGCGGGGGACCGGCGGGTGTACGGCATCACGGTCAACAGCGTGACGATGGACGGCGCGCCCGTGCAGGTCGAGGAGTCGGAGGAGGACCCCTACCTCCACCTGCGGATCGGCGACCCTGACCGGACCATCAACGGACCGCACACCTACGTCATCGACTACACCGTCACAGACGGCCTGCGGGTGATCACGGCCGAGGACATGGCCGACCCGCTCATGCCCGCAGGGGTCTCCGCCGGTGACGTCGAGCTGTACTGGGACCTCGTCGGCAGCGGCTGGCAGGTGCCCATCACCCAGGCCGTCGCCACGGTGACCGGACCCGGCCCGGTGCTCAGCGCCAAGTGCTTCACCGGCTCGCAGGGCAGCACGATGACCTGCCCGGCGGCGGTCCAGGGCAGCACGGCGGGATACGGCCCGGTGTCGCTGTGGTCGCAGACGCCTTTGACCGGCGCGACGGTCTTCCCGGCCGCCGCCTTCGCCCGGGCCCCCACCGAGAACATCACGGCCGCCCCGCTGGGTGCCGGGATCGGGGTCCTCGGCGGCCTCCTGCCCGCCGGCCTGCTGGTCGCCGTGCCGGTGCTGCTGGCGGTCTCGAAGCGGCGCGAGGACCGGGGCGTCGACCTGCCTGCGTCACCCGCCCAGTACTCCCCGCCCGATGGCCTCACCGCAGCGGAGATGGCAACCGCCTACTCGGGGGCCACCCAGAACGCCCAGCTCATGGTCGCCACGCTGGTCGACCTTGCCGCCCGACGGTGGATCAACCTGTCGCAAGTCGACGGGGACCTGCGCGTCGACTGGCTGGGCATGGGCACCGACCCGATCCGCGAGTGGGAGAACAACCTCGTCGGCGCGATCCTTCGGGGCCAACCGCACGCTGTCCTCAGCGGCTACGACAAGGGGCTGGCCGACCTGTGGTCCAGCACGGTCCTCTTCCTGCGCGGGGAATCCGAGGCCAACGGCCGACGCAACCCCAAGGGCGACGCGCCCGACCAGCGCTGGAACTGGCTTGCCCTCGTGTTCGTCATCGCCATCGCGCTGGGCATCCTCGCGGCCATCATCGGGTTCGCCTTCCTTGCCGCCGTGGCGATCACCAGCGGGATCGGCGCCATGATCGGCTTCATCGCCGCTCGGATCATCACCCCGCGCAAGGAGACCGAGCAGTCCGCCCAGTTCCGGGCCAAGGTCCGCGGACTGGAGAAGGTGCTCGGCACCGACTCCGCGCAGTCGCGCCGCGAGTTCGCGCAGCGGTCGGGGCTGGCTCCCGCCGCGGTGTTCGCCACGATGCTGCCGTACGCGATCGTCCTGGACCTCGAGGACTCCTGGGTCGGGGCGTTCCCCGACCTGACGCCCGAGGACCTCACGAACTACGGCTTCTACTACGTCGGCATCGGCGCGATGAGCGGCTTCGTCAGCTCCGGCACGTCGTCCATCTCCAGCGCCATGACCGCCCCGAGCAGTGGGTCAGGCGGCGGCGGCTTCTCCGGTGGTGGCGGCGGCGGAGGTGGCGGCGGCTCCTGGTAGCCCCACCGCCCCCGATCTTGAGGTTGGCGCGCCCGGACTGCGTCCGGGAGCGCCAACCTCAACATCCGCGGCTACTGGCGGCGCAGGTCGCTCTCCAGCCGCTCCAGCGCCTGGCGCAGCACGACGATCTGCTCGATGGCGTCCGCCTTCGCGTCCGGTGCCCGCTGCTCCTCCATCGACTCGCGGGCCTTCTCCATCGCGCCGATGACGATGCCGATGAGCAGGTTGAACACCACGAACGCGGCGAGCAGAACATACGAGATGAAGAACACGCTGGCCCACGGACTGACCGCCTGCGCCTCCTCCAGGTACACCGGGAAGTTCTCCAGCGTGAGCAGGATGAACAGGGTCATCATCGCCGAGCCGATGGTCCCCCACTCCTGCGGCAGCTCCGCCCCGAAAAGCGACCAGCCGAGCATCCCGTACACGAACAGGAGCAGCAGGGTCAGAACGACCATGCTGAACACCGCCGGGATCGACTTGATGACGGTGACGACGAGCATCCGGGCATCGGGCAGGTAGCGCACGAGCCGGACGATGCGCGCAAGCCTGAGCAGTCGCAGGAGCTGGGCCTGCTCGCGGATGCCGGGCAGCAGCGCGGCCCCGATGATGACGAGGTCGAAGATGTTCCAGCCGCTGCGGAAGAAGTCCTGCAGGCGAGGCCAGTAGGACGCCATGCGCAGCACCAGCTCGACGACGAAGACGGCGTAGAAGACGCCGTTGAGCGTGACGAGCAGGTCACCGTACGCATCGCGGGCGGCCGGGTAGGTCTCCAGCCCCAGCACGATGGCGTTCGCCACGATGACGCCGGCGATGGCCGTCCCGAACGCGTCGGAATCGACCAGGCGGGCCAGCCGCCCGGTGCGGTTGGGCTCGGTCATGGGCGCACGCTACTGGTCCCAGGTGTGGTGGACGGCCTCGACATTGTTGCCGTCGGGATCCCGCACGAACGCGCCGTAGTAGCCGGCGTGGTACTCAGGCCACACCCGCGGCTCGTGCAGCACCTCCGCTCCGGCGGCCACGGCCGCGTCACGGAATGCGTCGACGGCCTCGCGGCTGGGCGCCCGGAACGCGATGTGCGTCTCGCGGAAGCCGTCGCCGCTGTCGAATGGCCCCAGCCAGAACGCGGGGTACTTGTCCCCGTAGCCGAGCACCGGGCCGAAGTCCATGATCCGCCGGTACCCCAGCGGCTCGAGGACCGCGTCGTAGAAGGCCGCGCTCGCGGCTCCGTCACTGCACTGGATCGAGATGTGATCGAGCATGGCCGCCAGACTAGGGGGCCGCAGGCTAGAACGCCGCCGACTCCACGTAGCCGCCGAAGACGCCCACGAGCACCCCGCAGATCTCGCCGAGGGTCGCCTCGGCCCGGGCCGCCTCGAGCATCGGCGGGATGAGGTTCCCGGTGCCGCCGGCCACCGACCGGAGCTCGGCCAGCGCGGCCTGCACGCGGTCCTCGTCCCGCACGGACCGCCGTGCGGCCAGCAAGGCCACCTGGTCGCGCTCCACCTGCTGGCCGATCCGCAGGATCTCCAGGTCGTCGCTGAGGGAGTGGGTGTGCACGTTGACGCCGACGACCCGCTTGCTGCCGGTCTCGACGGCCCGCTGGTACGCGAAGGCCGCATCAGCGATGTGACCGGTGAACCAGCCGTGCTCGATGCCGCGCAGGATGCCGGCCGTCATGGGCCCGATCGGATGGCCGTCGGCGCCCATCGCGAGGATCTCGGCGAAGATCGCCTCCGCCTCGGCCTCCATGCGGTCGGTCAGCGACTCCACGTACCAGCTGCCGCCGAGCGGATCCGCGACGTTCGCGACGCCGGTCTCCTCCATGATCACCTGCTGGGTGCGCAGTGCAGTCTCGGCGGCCTGCTCCGTCGGCAGTGCCAGGGTCTCGTCGAGCGCATTGGTGTGCAGCGAGTTGGTGCCGCCGAGCACGGCGGCCAGCGCCTGGAGGGCGGTACGCACCACGTTGTTGACCGGCTGCTGCGCCGTCAGGGAGACGCCCGCCGTCTGGGTGTGGAAGCGCAGCCACTGCGCACGCTCCGTGCGCGCGCCGTATACGTCGCGGAGCCATCGCGCCCAGATGCGCCGCGCAGCGCGGAACTTGGCGATCTCCTCGAAGAAGTCGACGTGGCTGTCGAAGAAGAAGGACAGCCCGGGAGCGAACGAGTCCACGTCGAGCCCGCGGGACAGGCCGAGCTCCACGTAGGCGAACCCGTCCGCGAGCGTGTAGGCCAGTTCCTGCGCGGCCGTCGAGCCGGCCTCGCGGATGTGGTAGCCCGACACGCTGATCGGCTTGTAGTCCGGGATCGTCGAGTCGCAGTACTCCATCAGGTCGCCGATGAGCCGCAGATGGGGTTCCGGCGGGAACAGCCACTCCTTCTGGGCGATGTACTCCTTGAAGATGTCGGTCTGCAGCGTGCCGTTGAGCGACGCGATGTCGACTCCCTGGCGCTCCGCGGCGGCAACGTACATGCAGAACACCGGTACGGCCGGCCCAGAGATCGTCATCGACGTGGTGACGTCGCCCAGCGGGATGCCGTCGAAGAGCGCATCCATGTCCTGGGCCGAATCGATCGCGACGCCGCAGTGCCCCACCTCGCCGAGGCTGCGGATGTCGTCTGAGTCCAGCCCCATGAGGGTCGGCATGTCGAACGCGACCGACAGTCCCCCGCCGCCGCGCTGCATGATCATCCGGTAGCGCTCGTTGGTCTGCTGGGCATTGCCGAAGCCGGCGAACTGCCGGATCGTCCAGGACCGGCCCCGGTAGCCGGTGGCGTACAGCCCACGGGTGAAGGGGTACTCCCCCGGCCAGCCGATGGCGTCCATGCGCGGGTCGTCAACGCCGTCGGGCGGCCCGTAGACCGGGTCCACCTCGTCGCCGCTGAGCGTGGTGAAGTCGGCGTCGCGCACCTGGCCGGCGGCCAGAGCCGCCCCGTAGCGCTCCTGCCACCTCGTGCGCCCCGCTGCGATCGACTCGGCGTCCATGGCGACCTCCCGCCCAGCACAGTACCCACGGCCGCACGGTTCCCGTGTTGAGACGCCAGTCGTGGGTGCTCAGGCCCGCAGGCGCACCCCCACGTCTGGCCGTTCGCCAGTCGACTACTGGCCGTTCGCCAGCCGCGTGGGTGCCCCGTCCGGCACCCCGAGGCGCCGGATGTCAGCGGCTCGGGCGGGGTACTGCGCCAGGAGCATCGACACCGTTCCCCCCTCGAAGCACGCTTCGGTGAAGCCCGGCACGACGGTGCAGCCGAACAGCGCCCACGAGCCCCCGTCGAGCAGTTCCCCGGCCTGCCAGGTGCCGGCGGGCACCAGCCATTGCGCGTGCTGCCCGGGGTCCGGACCGAGGACGACCTCGTCCGTCGCGCCGCCCGGGTGGAGCAGCACCAGCCGCAGCGGGTCGCCGCGATGGAAGTTCCAGACCTCGTCCCGGTCGAGCCGGTGGAACAGCGACCGGCTCGGCGGGTCGTCCACGTAGAGGCCCAGGATCGCTGTGGCCAGCGGCGTGCCGTCCGGGAGCTGGCGCTCGCTGGTATAGGTGCGAGCCACGAAGGTGCCCTCGACGGGCAGCAGCCGCATGCCGTGCCGCTCGATCAGGGCAGCGGCCTGCGGATGCACCCGCCGAGGCTACGGCGGTTGCGCCACAATCGCCACGTGCACCTGGACGACGCCATCGACCATGCCCTGGCCAAGCCCGGCGCGTGGGCCGACGAGCCTTGGGGCGACGGGATCGTGGCCAAGGTCGGCAGCAAGATCTTCGTGTTCACGTCGGTCGGCATGGATGACGGGGTCATCGGCGTGAAGTGCGGCGCTGGCCGCGAGGAGGCCGACGAGTGGCTGGATCGCTACCCCGCCGACGTATCCCCGATGCCCTACCTGGGCCGGCGGGGGTGGAACAGCCTGCGGCTGGGCGGGGCCATCCCCGATGACGAGCTGCTCGACGCCATCGACGCCTCGTACGCCTATGTCGTGAGCATGCTGCCGAAGCGCGAGCGCCCAACGGGTGCTGTTGACTGAGGGCATGTCGAACTCCCCGGTCGCCCTCTCCGGCACGTTCACCCTCGGCGCAGGCACCGCGGATCCGCTCACTGTGCACCGGCTCGGCTTCGGGGCCATGCGGATCACCGGTCCAGGCATCTGGGGAGACCCGCCCGACCGCGGCACCGCCATCGCCGTGCTGCGCGAGGCCGTGCGCCTCGGCGTCGACTTCATCGACACCGCCGATTCCTACGGGCCGGGGGTCAGCGAGGAGCTGATCCGCGAGGCACTCCACCCCTACGACGGGGTCGTCATCGCCACGAAGGCCGGCTTCACCCGCAGCGGACCGGATACGTGGACCGAGCTGGGCCGGCCCGACTATCTCCGCCAGGCCGTGTGCCTGTCGCTGCGCCGGCTGGGCGTCGACCGCATCGACCTGTGGCAGCTCCATCGCATCGATCCGGGCGTCCCGGCCGAGGACCAGTTCGGCGTCATCAAGGAGATGGTCGACGAGGGACTCATCCGACACGTCGGCTTGTCGGAGGTGTCCGTCGACGACCTCGAGGCGGCCCGCACGACCCTCGACATCGTGAGCGTGCAGAACCTCTACAACGTCGCCACCCGACGCAGCGAGGCGCTGCTGGACCACTGCGAGCAGCACGGCATCGGCTTCATCCCGTGGTACCCGCTCGGCGCGCGCACCCTTGTCGCCCCCGACGGCCCGCTGGCTGATGTCGCGGCGCGGGCCGGGTGCACGCCCTCGCAGGCCGCCCTCGCCTGGCTGCTGCAGCGCTCCCCCGTGATGCTGCCGATCCCGGGCACCGGGTCGCTCGACCACCTCGCCGAGAACTGCGCGGCCGCGACCGTCGCGCTCACGCCGGACCAGGTCGCGGCGCTCGACGCCCTGGCCTGAGGCGCGGGCATCCCGGACTCATGACCGGCCCTCGCTTTGTCGGCCTGGACCTGGCCTGGGGCGAGCGGGCCCGAACCGGGATCGCCGTGCTCGATGCCGACGGCCGGCTGGACCGCAGCACGTCCGTGCGCACCGACGACGAGATCGCGGAGTTCCTCGGCGACTACGCGACGGATCGTGGGATCGTCGCTGCCATCGACGCACCGCTGATCGTGCCGAACGAGTCGGGCTCGCGCCGGTGCGAGAAGGAGATCACCGCGGCCTTCGGGCGATTCCACGCGGGCGCGTATCCGAGCAACCGTGGCCGGCCCCAGTTCGTACCCGAGCCGCGGGCCGCGCGGCTTGCCCGCCGGTTCGGCTGGAACGTCGACCCCGAGACCCCCGTCACCGCCCACGTGGCCCTCGCCTTGGAGGTCTACCCGCACCCCGCGATGGTCACCCTCCTCGGCCTGCCGCGCGTGCTGCCGTACAAGGGCAAGGGACGTCGCACGGTCGCCTCGAGACAGGCCGCGTTCACCGAACTGCGCGACCGGATGGAGCAGCACGTCGGCGCACTCCTGCACTTGGGCGCGCACGCGCGCTGGGCTCACATCCGCTCCGAAGTGGCGACGGCGACGAGGCCGGTGGACCTGGACCGGGTCGAGGACGAGGTCGACGCCATCTGGTGCGCGTACCTTGCCTGGGCGTGGGTGCACGATCGCGGCATGCTGCATGTCTACGGCGACGCAACGGAGGGCTACATCGTGGCGCCGCTCCCGCCGAGCGCCTGACCGGATCCACCGGCGCCCCCGTGCACAATGTCCCCGACGGGGGTCACGGTCGGAGGGTGCATGGCGGACGACGACGCCGCTGGCACGCCCGCGCGCGGCGCCGCCGGGTTCGCCCAGGCCCCCGTGATCCCGCAGCGCTCCGACGACCCAACCGTCATGTACGGCCGGCTGGTCGTGGCAGTCG
Organism: Actinomycetota bacterium; assembly: GCA_030681835.1. GTDB lineage: Bacteria > Actinomycetota > Actinomycetes > S36-B12 > S36-B12 > UBA10649. The sequence continues at coordinate 3,432 of JAUXRN010000129.1, read as the reverse complement.
TGGTGGCTATCGTGCTCACCGTCGCCGCGTTCGCCTTCGGGGTGGGCCGCTACTTCGCCGGTGCGGAGGAGGCCACCGCCCCCCAATACGTGCAGGTCGGGCCATTCACGCTGCTGGTATCGCAGGACCTGCCGCCGACCGAGCTCGTCATCCTGTCGGTCCTCGGCATCATCGTCGTGGCGGTCTTCGCGGTGGCCTTCGAGGCGATCGCCGCCCTCATGACGGTCAGCCCCAGGCGCCAGCGACTCAGTGCCTACCGGCCCGCGACGCGGCCTCCCGGCGACTCCGGCGGGCAGGTGCGGGTCACCTGCCTGGTCCCGGCCCACAACGAGGAGTTCTCCCTCCCGACGACCCTGTCGGCCCTGCTCGAGCAGACCCGCAAGCCGGACCGCGTGCTCGTCGTCGCCGACAACTGCACGGACCGCACGGTCGAGATCGCCCGCGAGATGGGGTTCGACGCGTTCGAGACGGTCGACAACGTCCACAAGAAGGGCGGCGCGCTGAACCAGGCGCTCGCCGACCTCCTGCCGGGCACGGACGCGAGTGACGTGATCCTCGTCATGGACGCCGACACCAGCCTCGCTCCGCGCTTCATCGAGGTGGCCGCGGCACGCCTCGCCGACGACCCGGAGCTCACCGCCGTCGGCGGGGTGTTCTACGGCGAGCCCGGGCACGGGCTCATCGGCCAGTTCCAGCGCAACGAGTACACCCGCTACTCCCTGCAGATCCGTGCCCGCCACGGCCGGGTCTTCGTGCTGACCGGCACCGCCACGATGTTCCGCGCCGATGCCCTTCTCGACGTCGCCGCGGCGCGCGGGGTCTTCATCCCGGGCGAGACCGGCAAGGTCTACGACACGGCGGCCCTGACCGAGGACAACGAACTGACCCTTGCGCTGAAGTCGCTGGGTGCCACGATGACGTCGCCACGCGAGTGCATGGTGACGACCGAGATCATGCCGGCCTGGAAGAACCTGTGGATCCAGCGCCAGCGATGGCAGCGCGGCGCGCTGGAGAACCTCAGCGCGTACGGCATCACCCGTGCGACGGTCCGCTACTGGGGGCAGCAGGTCGGCATCGGGTACGGCACCGTGGCCCTCAACCTCGCCCTCCTGCTCATGCTCATCACCGTGCTCGCGATCGACGAGTGGATCTGGTTCCCGTTCTGGATCGCCGTGGGCGCGGTCTTCCTGGTCGAGCGGGTGGCGACGGCGTGGCGCGGCGGCTGGAAGGCCCGCGGCCTGGCCGCGCTGCTCTTCCCGGAACTGGCCTATGACGTCTACCTGCAGGTCGTGTTCCTGAAGTGCCTGCTCGACATCACGCTCAACCGACGAGCGACCTGGGGTCACGTGCAGCACCCGACCGCCCCGCTGGACGCCTGATGCGCGCGCCGACGGGGATCCTCCTGCCTGAGAGCGTGCTGTCGTCGCCGTGGTTCATGGTGCTCGCCCTCATCGTCGCCTTCAACACGATCATCTACCTGGGACTGACCATGTCGAAGCTGATCCCCATGCCGCGCCAGTTCCACCCCAGCCGGGTACGACAGTGGCTGGACACCCTGGGCGCCAACGTCGAGCAGGACCCCACCCAGGTGGCGATCCCGGTCCCGCGCGCCCCGGAGAGCCTCGAGCCGCACGAGGACCTGCGCCGGCGGATCGCTCGCCGCGACATCCCCCAGGCCTTCGGGCTCTTCGGCATCGTCATCATCCTCATCACGGCCGCCTCGTTCCTGACCGTCCGGAACGTTGGCGTCGTCTACCACCTCATCGAGCTCGGCGTCGGCGTCGCCTACCTGATCCTCGCGAGCGTCACGGGTCGGCGTCACTTCCGCGCCATCACCGTCATGTGGACGTGGGCCATCGCCAACACGGTCGTCGTGGTCATGCTGTGCGGCGAGGCCCTCGTCCTCGACAGCCAGTTCCCGCTCGCCTACGCGTTGATCGCGATGACCGCCTTCGCCCCTGTCACTCTCGCCCGCCGCCCCGCGCTCATCTCGGCGGCCGTCATGCTCGCGGCACTGGTGTATGCCAGCTTCCGGGCCGAGGGCATCCAGGACCTCCGCCTGATCGCGGCGGGACTGTCCGCCCTCCTGGTGAGCGGCGCGCTGCTGCGCCTGCGGCTGGTCGGCATTGATGCGCTGGCCGACGAGCGGGCCCGTTCCTTGGCGCTGGCCACCACGGACCTGCTCACCGGCACGCTTACCCGCAACGGACTGCTCACCCTCGTCCCGCCGATCGCCGGCACCGCGGAGCGCTCGGAGCAGCGGGTGTGCGTCATCTACGTCGACATCGACAACGTGACCCGCGCCAACCAGGAGTACGGGATCCACTACGGCGACGACGTGATCAAGGCGGTCGCCACGGCCATCGAGCAGTCCGTGCGACTGGGCGACCTGATCGCGCGCTGGGAGGGCGACCGGTTCGTCGTGCTCGGCGTGGGCGACCGCCCGGACGCCGCCGCGCTCAAGGCCCGCATCGAGGAGTCGGTGCGGCTGACCGGGGTGAACCTCGGCAAGTGGCCGACCACCGTCAGCGTCGGCACGGCCGCCGGAAGCCCGCGCGACACGACCTTCGAGGCCCTGCTGGCCCAGGCGACTACTGCGCCAGCGCCTTCATCTCCGTGACGGCGGTGCGCAGCGGCCACAGCAGCTCCCGAGGCATGGCGTGGAGCTCCGCGATCCGCACGACCTCGCCGTAGTACCAGAGCATTTCCTCGCGGCTGGACTTGAAGCGCTCGAGCACCGCGGCACCGTCGGCCTGCATGTCGGTGACGATGGCCCGGGCGTTGTGCACCTTGTCGGCGACCGAAACGGTGACGATCTCGCGGCCACCCACCTCGTGCCCGACCGCCTCGAGGTGGCGCAGGTACTCGGCCTTCCGCGCCCGGTACGGCGTGTTCGCCTTGTACTCCGCGGTGGTGGCGTCGCTGCAGGCGATCACGATCTCGGCAACGCGGTCGCCGAAGCGGGCCTGGATGTCGGCCGCCCGAGGCATCCAGCCCTGGTCCTCGACGGCGTCGTGCAGGAGGGCGGCGATGGCCATGTCCTCCGTGCCGCCGGCCTCGAGCACGAGGCTCGACACACCGATCAGGTGCGCGACGTAAGGGATGGAGTTGCCCTTGCGGGTCTGGGTCGCATGGATGGCAGTCGCGTACGCGACGGCGTCGGCGTACCGCTGGGTCAGGTGGGTGTGCGGCGCGTGGGCCACGGGACGCTCCTTGGGTCAGGCGTACGGGACGACGATGCTCACCACGCCGGCAACGCCTGGTCCGGCAAAGTACTTGGGGAACCAGATCTCGATGCCGTTGGCCAGCGGCGCCCAGTCGCGCAGGTCTTTCGCCGTGAGCTCCGGGGTGAAGACCGGGTCGTAGAACCCTTCCTGCTTCTGGTACTTCTTCAGCGTGGCCGCCACGGACTTCAGGAAGGCGGGCATCTTC
>JAUXRN010000121.1 GCA_030681835.1 Actinomycetota bacterium | reverse complement strand
CAGGCACGGCCGTCCCGTCCGGCGATAGACGTAGACCTCGCCGCCATGCCGGTCGCGCCGCGGAGGCCGGCCCATCGCGCGCGGCGTGTGCTCCCGGCGAACGGTGTCGATCCGGCCGCGCCGGGCCCCATCACGCATGAGCCCGACGAGGTCGGCCCAGACCGCGTCGAACTGCTCGCGGGTCACCTCCCGGCTCGGCCGGTACGGGCTGATGCCGTGCCGGAACAGGACCTCTGCACGGTAGATGTTGCCCACGCCCGAGATCACCGCCTGGTCCATCAGCAGGATCCCGATCGGCGAGGCAGACCGGCTCGCCTTCTCCCAGGCCGCTCCCGGATCGGCGTCCCGGCGGATCGGATCAGGACCTATTCGGTGGATCGCGTCCCGCCGGCCGAGGTCGTCGAGCACCTCGCAGACGGACGGCCCGCGCAGTTCCGCCCAGGCCCCGTCGCCGACGATGCGGGCCCGCACCTGGCCGACGGGGGGCGATGGGTCGCCGTCACCGAACCGCCACTTGCCGTACAGGCCGAGGTGGACGTGCATCCACCGCCGGTTCGCGAACCCGATGAACAAGTGCTTCCCATGCGCCTCGACCTTGGCGACGACCTGGCCGTCGACGAGCCCCGCCCCGTCCCAGAAGCGGCCCTGCGGACTGTCCACCCGCACGGCCTGTCCCACGAACATCCGGCCCAGCCGCCTGGCGAGGGCGTGGACGACGTGTCCCTCGGGCATGGGCCTATCCGCCCACCTGGCACGCGGGCGTCCCGCCGGGCAGCCGGTGCCGGTTGACCGCGACGACGGCGTAGATGCGCTCGGTGAGGGGGGCCACGGCCCGGTGGCCGAGCAGCCTGCCCGCCTCGCGCCACGGCGAGCGACACCGCTGCAGCGCCCGCGAGACCGCTGCGCCGGCGGCGTAGTTCCCCTCGGGCCCGACGTACTGCACGGCGGCCGCGCATTCCCGGGCCGTCAGCCCGAGCGCGGCGAGGTCCGCCCGCTGCCATGGGACGACCTCTAGGTGCCCCGCGGACCACGAGGCGAGCCGTGCCGCGCTCGTCGTGCAGAAGGCGCAATCGCCATCGAACACGACCGTGGCGCTGGGCCGTCCCGCGGTGAGCACGCCTGCGAACCTAGTGCAAGATGCGGGCATGACTGCTTCCGAGAACCTGACCCGGGCCGAGGCCACGGAGCGCTCAGCGCTGATCGCCGTCGAGTCGTACGACGTCACCATCGACGTCACGAACCTCGAGCCCACCTTCCCCTCCGTCACCACCGTCGCGTTCACCTGCCGGGAGCCGGGCTCGTCCACGTGGATCGACCTGATCGCGCACTCCGTCGAGTCGGTCGTGCTGAACGGGACGGCGCTTGACGTCTCGGCCGTAGCCGACGGCCCCCGCATCACTCTCCCCGCCCTGCAGGCCAGCAACGTTCTGACCGTGACCGCGCAGTGCACGTACATGAACACGGGCGAGGGCCTGCACCGCTTCGTCGACCCTGTCGACAAGGAGACCTACCTCTACACGCAGTTCGAGTCGGCCGACGCGCGCCGCATGTACGCGTGCTTCGAGCAGCCCGACCTCAAGGCCACCTGGCAGCTGACCGTCACGACGCCCGGCCACTGGAAGGTCGTCAGCAACTCCCCCACCCCCGACCCTGCGCTGGACGACGATGGGCACGCGACGTGGGCGTTCGAGCCGACCCCGCGCATCTCCACTTACATCACGGCGCTGGTCGCCGGCCCGTACCACCGCGTGCAGGACTCCTACACCGGCACGTACGGCACCTACCCCCTGGACGTGTACTGCCGCGAATCGCTGGCGCAGTTCCTGGACTCCGACGAGATCCTCACGGTGACCAAGCAGGGCTTCGCCTTCTTCGAGGAGCAGTTCGGCGTCGCGTACCCGTTCGCGAAGTACGACCAGCTCTTCGTTCCGGAGTTCAATGCCGGTGCGATGGAGAACGCCGGCTGCGTGACCATCCTCGAGGACTACGTGTTCCGCAGCCGCGTCACCGATGCCGCCTACGAGCAGCGGGCCAACACGATCCTGCACGAGCTTGCCCACATGTGGTTCGGTGACCTCGTCACGATGACCTGGTGGGACGACCTGTGGCTGAACGAGTCGTTCGCCGAATGGGCCGCGCACTGGGCCAACGTGAACGCGACGCGCTACACCGACGCATGGACGACCTTCGCCAACCTGCGCAAGGC
>JAUXRN010000091.1 GCA_030681835.1 Actinomycetota bacterium | reverse complement strand
GAGCGCACGACCTCCTCGTCGACGACATCCTCGCGGCTGGACCGGCGCTGCTCTGCTGATTCTCGCTGCGGCATGAGGACAGGCTATCTCGCGGCGCCGCTCCGGCGAGGCGGCTGCGCCCCCAGCCGCTCCATGAGGGTGGCTACGTCAGGGGCGTCCTCGAGCAAATCGCCCACGTGGGACCGGGTGCCGCGCAGCGGCTCGAGAGTCGGCACGCGCAGCAGGGAGTCGTAGCCCGGGACGTCGAAAACGACCGAGTCCCAGGACGCTGCCGCCACCGATTCGGGGTACCGGCGCATGCACTCGCCCCGGAAGTACGCGCGGGTGTCCGATGGTGGCTGGTGCATCGCCCGCTCCACCTCCTCATCGGTGAACATCCGGTCGAGCAGCCCGCGCTGCTCAAGCCTCGCGGCCAGCCCTTTATCCCGACGTATGTCGGCGTACTGCAGGTCGATCGCCTGCAGGCGCGGGGAATCCCAGCCCAGCCCGTCACGGCGGACGTACCCCTCCATGAGCGATCGCTTGGCGACCCAGTCCAGCTCGCGCGCCAGTGTCGACGGGTCGGCCGCCAGGGCGTCGAGGACGCGGCCCCATTGCTCCAGGACGTCGATGGTCATGGGGTCCTGGGGCCCGGCCTGCTCGCGAGCGCAGAACGCCACTGCCTGCTCGTGGATGCCCCGCTGGATGTCCAGCGCGGTGAGGCGACCCCCGTCGGTGAGCTCGATGCGGTGAGCAAGCGAGGGGTCGTGCGAGACGGCGTGCATCTCGGCGACGGGCCGGGCCGGCCACCAGTCTCGTGTTCCCGGGAAGCCCGCCTCGATCATCGACAGGACGATGGCGGTGGTCCCGAGCTTGAGGTAGGTGGCCTTGTCGCTGAGATTCGCGTCTCCGACGATGACGTGGAGGCGACGGAACCGCTCGGGGTCGGCGTGCGGCTCGTCACGTGTATTGATGATCGGGCGCTTGAGCGTGGTCTCGAGCCCCACCTCGACCTCGAAGAAGTCCGCCCGCTGGGTCAGCTGGAACGCAGTGGTGCGGCCGTCCTGGCCAATGCCCAACCGTCCGGACCCGGTGAAGACCTGCCGAGTGATGAAGAACGGGACGAGGTGCCGCACGATGTCGGCGAAGGGCGTGGCCCGCTGCATCAGGTAGTTCTCGTGGCAGCCGTACGAGGCGCCCTTGTTGTCGGTGTTGTTCTTGTAGAGCACGATCGGCGACGCGTGCGGGATCTGCGCCGCAAGCTCCATCGCCCGCTCCATCACGCGCACCCCGGCCCGGTCCCAGAGCACGGCATCGCGCGGATTGGTCACCTCGGGCGTGGAGTACTCCGGATGCGCATGGTCCACGTACAGCCTGGCGCCGTTGGTGAGGATGACGTTCGCCATTCCGGTGTCCTCGTCCGTCAGCTGGGACGGGTCGGCATCGGCCCTCGTCATGTCGAAGCCGCGGGCATCGCGCAACGGACTCTCGACGTCGTAGTCCCAGTGCGCCTTGGTGCGATGGTCCCGGGCGACGAACTGCCCGTAGGAGTTGACGATCTGGGAACTCGACACCATGGCGTTCATGGTGGGGTGGCCCGGGACGGTGATCCCGTACTCCGTCTCGATGCCCATCACCCGATGGACGCTCATGCCGCCCTCCGGGCTGCGGCCAGGGGCACTACAGGTACTGCCCGGTGTTCGCCACGTTCTCGATGGAGCGACCCGGCTCGGAGCCCTTCTTGCCCTGGATGAGGGTGCGGATGAAGACGATGCGCTCGCCCTTCTTGCCCGAGATGCGCGCCCAGTCGTCGGGGTTCGTCGTGTTTGGCAGGTCCTCGTTCTCGCGGAACTCATCGATGCAGGCGGCCAGCACGTGCTGGACCCTGATCCCCTTCTCGCCGAGGTCGAGGAAGTCCTTGATCGCCATCTTCTTGGCACGGGCGACGATGTTCTCGATCATGGCCCCGGAGTTGAAGTCCTTGAAGTACAGGATCTCCTTGTCCCCGTTGGCGTACGTCACCTCGAGGAACTGGTTCTCCTCGGACTCGGTGTACATGCGCTCGACGGCGCGCAGGATCATGTCGCGGCAGGATGCCTCGGGGTCGCCGCCGTGCTCGGCCAGGTCGTCCCGGTGGAGCGGGAGGGTCGACACGAGGTACTTCGTGAAGATGTCCCGCGCGGCCTCCGCGTCGGGGCGCTCGATCTTGATCTTCACGTCCAGGCGGCCGGGCCGCAGGATGGCCGGGTCGATCATGTCCTCGCGATTGGAGGCGCCGATGACGATGACGTTCTCCAGGCTCTCGACACCATCGATCTCGCTGAGGAGCTGCGGCACGATCGTGTTCTCGACGTCGCTGGACACCCCTGAGCCACGGGTGCGGAAGAGGGAGTCCATCTCGTCGAAGAACACGATGACGGGCATCCCCTCGGAGGCCTTCTCCCGGGCCCGCTGGAACACCAGCCTGATGTGCCGCTCCGTCTCTCCCACGTACTTGTTGAGCAGTTCCGGGCCCTTGATGTTGAGGAAGTAGGACCTGCCCTCTTCACGACCCGTGCGCTCGGCGACCTTGCGCGCCAGGGAGTTAGCCACCGCCTTGGCGATGAGCGTCTTGCCGCACCCGGGCGGGCCATAGAGAAGGATGCCCTTCGGCGGCTTGAGGTCGTGCTCGGCGAAGAGGTCCGGATGCATGAAGGGCAGTTCGACCGCGTCCTTGATGGCGTCGATCTGGTCGGCGAGCCCACCGATGTCCTGGTACTGGATGTCCGGGACCTCCTCCAGCACGAGTTCCTCGACCTCGGACTTGGGGATCTTCTCGAATGCGTAGCCCGACCGGACGTCGCACAGCAGGGAGTCCCCGGCCCGGACCTTGATCTCGAGCAGCGGCTGCGCTAGCCGGATCACCCGCTCCTCGTCGGTGTGGCCGATCACCAGGGCGCGCTCCCCGTCCTCCAGGATCTCCTTGAGGATGACGATCTCCCCGGTGCTCTCGAACGCCCGGGCGGCGATCACGTTCATCGACTCGTTGAGCATGACCTCCTGGCCGACGACCAGGTCCTCGAGGCCGATCCCGGGCGTGACTGCCACCCGCAGCTTTCGGCCCGACGACACGACGTCGGCGGTGCCGTCGGCGTGCCTCGCCACGAAGGTGGCGAACCCGCTCGGGGGCTCGGCAAGCCGGTCGACCTCGGCCTTCAGGGTGACGATCTGCTCCCGGGCGTCCCTCAGCGTCGAGATCAACCGGGCGTTGTGGTCCTTCTGCGCGGCGAGCTCCCCCCGGACCTCGGTCAGGGCAGACTCGAGTGACCGCACCCGTGCGTGCAGGCCTTCAGACTCCGTCACGACGCCTCCCGGTGGACTCGTTCGCCACTGTAACCCGCGGCGCCCCGGCAGGCCTCGCCATGGCGGCCCGCGACACGCGCTTTCAGGCCTCGGGCGGCGTTGCTCCGGGACCGTCGTAGTCCTCGCCATAGGCCCCCGGGGCGGGACGCCGGCGGCGGGCCGGCAGGACGGTTCCCGGGGCCAGCCGACGGGCCGTCACGAGGAATCCGGTGTGCCCGTTCATGCGGTGGTCCGGCCGGACGGAGAGCCCGTCGAGGTGCCAGGTCCGCAGGAGCGACTCCTCGGCCCGGGGTTCCGTCCAGTCACCCGACAGCCGCATGGTCTCGACGAGTCGCGAGAGCTGGGTGGTCGTGGCGACGTATCCCACCACCACGCCGCCCGGGGCCAAGGCCGCCGCGACAGCGTCCACACACTCCCACGGAGCCAGCATGTCCAGTACGGCGGCGTCCATCTCCGAGTCGTCGATCCGCTCCAGGAGGTCGCCCACGGTCAGCCGCCACGACACAGGGCGAGCGCCGAACCACGCCGCGACGTTGGCCGCAGCCACGTCCGCGAAGTCGGCGCGCCTCTCGTAGCTGTGCACCAGCCCTTCATCGCCCACGGCGCGCAGCAGCGAGCAGGTGAGGGCCCCGGACCCCACGCCGGCCTCGAGGACGCGAGCGCCCGGCCCGAGGCTGCACAGGCCCACGATGCGGGCCGCGTCCTTCGGGTAGATCGGCGTGGCCCCCCGCGGCATCGACAGCACGAAATCGTCAAGCAGCGGTCGCAGGGCCAGGTACGTCGTGCCGTTGCTCGACGTCACCGCCGAGCCGGACGGCCGGCCGATGAGGTCGTCGTGCGGCAACTGGCCCCGATGGGTATGGAAGACCTGGCCCGGCTCGAGGGTGATCGTGTGCATCTTGCCCCGCGGGTCGGTCAGCTGGACCAGGTCACCGGCGAGGAAGTGTCCGCGGCGACGCCACTGCATGACGTGCTGGTCGACGTGCTCGGAGTCCTCGGGCATGGCGGTCAGGCTATCCGCCTACGCTCAGGCCATGTCCTCCGTGCCGGTGCCCTTCCCGGCCTCCCTGTCTCCGTCCCGGGCCTCCGACTTCATGACCTGCCCCCTGCTCTTCCGGTTCCGTTCCATCGACCGGCTCCCGGAGGAGCCGTCGCCGGCGGCCATTCGCGGATCCCTCGTGCACCGGGCCCTGGAGACGCTGTTCGACCTCCCCGCGGCGGAGCGCACCCCGGCCGCCGCCGCCGAGCTGGCCGAGCGGGCATTCCGCGAGCTTGAGCGCGATGACGCAGAGTCCGCCACGGTCGTATCGGCTGCCTACGGGTCACCCCCTGACTTTGAGGTGCTCCTCACCGCCTACTTCTCGCTGGAGGACCCGCGGCGGCTGGAGCCGCACGCCCGCGAGCTGGGCGTCTCAGCCCAACTCGCCGAATCCTTCGAGGTGCGCGGCTTCATCGACCGGGTGGACCGCACGCCCGATGGCCAGGTACGCATCGTCGACTACAAGACCGGGCGCTCGCCAGGCCCGCTCTTCGAGGCGAAGGCCATGTTCCAGATGCGGTTCTACGCCCTCGCCTGGTGGCGCATGACCGAGGCGATCCCCCGGCTGCTGCAACTCATGTACCTGGGCAACTCCGAGGTCCTGCGGTACGAGCCGGACGCCGACGACCTGCTCGCGACCGAGCGGAAGGTGCTCGCGCTGCGCGACGCGATCTCTCGCGCCGCGGACGCCGGGGACTTCGCCCCGTCACCGTCACGGCTCTGCGACTGGTGCAGCCACAAGGCGATCTGCCCGGCATGGGGCGGCACCCCTCCCCCGCTCCCGGCTCGCGCGGACTGGCCGACGTCGAGCTCGAGGGCCGAGTCGGTCGCGGAGGCGGACGCCGCCCCCTAGCGGCCTGCACAGATCGGGCGCCGAGGGCCGTATACGGATGCGCCATTTGCTGCGACCCTTGGTCATGCGCACTCGCCTATTCGTCCTCCTTGGCGCTGCAGCACTCATGGTCGGCGTCCCGTCTGTGGCGGCAGGCGGCACTGCGTCAGCGATCGTGCCGCTGGGCGATGTCGGGTGGAGTTCCTGTGACCTCCAAGCGAGTCCCGTCATATGCCCACGGGCGGACCTCCATGGACGGAACCTCCGGGGGTTCGACCTGAGGCAAGCGATCCTGCGGTACGCCAATCTTTCCGACACGCGCCTGGTCAAGGCCAACCTGACCAAAGCCGACCTGTCTTACGCGAACCTGACTGACACGTATGCGCTTGCCGCAAACCTGGCACAGGCGAACCTCCGGTATGCCGATTTGACCAAGGCTGCCCTTCATGGCGCGAACCTGACCAACGCGAACCTCCGTCATGCGGTCCTGACCGACGCCTACCTAAACAACGCATACCTGTCGAGGGCGGACCTGACCGGCGCGGTCCTAACCGACGCGAACTTGCATCGGGCCAACTTGACCGACGCGAACCTGCATCGGGCCAACTTGACCGACGCGTACATGCTCCTGGCGACGCTCATACGCGCGAAACTGATCGGCGCGAGCCTGAACAACACGGAACTGGATGGCGCGAACCTCACCGAGGCGAACCTGACAAACGCGAACCTGACCAGGGCGGACTTGAGCGAGACCGCGATCGGGGGTGGCGCCAACCTGACCCGCGCGAACTTCACTGGCGCGAACCTCACCGGCGCGGATCTGGCCGGAGGCAAATATGGGAGTGGCGACTATCCCGGGGCGAACCTGACCGGGGCGAACCTGACAAACGCGAACCTGACAAACGCCAACCTGACCTCAGTCAACCTGACAGGAGTGACGTGGACCGGGGCCACCTGCCCCGACGGACTCAAAGGACCGTACCCGTGCGCGTCCTAGCCACGGCCATCGCCCTCGTCATGTCCATCGTGCTTGCGCCGTCGTCAGCCGCTGACCCCACGGCCACCGTGGGAGGAGCGACCGCCACGGCTATCGGCTCCTGGGTCAAGCCGACCGGGTGCAGCCAGTTTCCCGTCGAGTACGCAGGGCTCCCCGCAGGCGGCCACGCCTCAATTCATGTGCTTGACGCCGTGACTCGCAGCAACCTGGGCTCGGCCATAGTGCTGGGAAGCGATCCCCGGAAGGCCCGGGTCAATGTGCAGGTGTGCAGTTTCAACGTCGAGGACACCACGAGCCTCCTGCTGTCGCTGGACGTCGGGGGGCTTGGGGTCGCCGACTCCCCCAGTTTCAGCTTCGTCGCGCGGCCCGGCACTGTTCGCTGCGTGAACAAGGCCACGTACGAGATCAAGGAGTTCACTGGCAAGAAGTGCCCCAAGGGATGGGTGCGTCGGTAGCCAGCCGGCCGTGGACGTGGACGTCCTGGCGCACTCCGTCCGCCGTCACGAACGCTGACCGGAGCGTCCCCTCGAGGCCGTAACCACTGCCGAACGCGACCCCGCAGGATGCGGTGTTGGCGACGGAGTGCTCCAATTGCACACGCGCCAGGCCACGCTCGGCGAAGGCCCAGGACGTGACGGCAAGGACCGCCTCGCGGGCGTAGCCCTTTCGCCGCTGCCATGGCACCACCCGGTAGGAGACCTTCGCCGTCGAGTGCTCCGCATCGATAGAGAAGAGCGAGATGTTGACCACAAGGCGCCCCGTGACCGGGTCGACCCCGTGCCAGGTCGCATGGTCCCCGCGGCTCCAGTCGGCCCCGCGGGTGCACCACGCCGCTGCCGACGCGAGATCGACCACGTCCGGCGCCGGGTACCACCGAGCGACCTGCTCATCCTGCAGCAGGGCAAGGGCGTCCTCGGCATCCGCGGGCTGAGGCGGCCGAAGCACGAGCCGCTGAGTGGACAGGGTGGGCATGTCATCAATGGTCAGCGCCATCGGAACGCCCGTGAACTCAGGTGACGATCCTCGGGCCTGCCGAGTCCGGCGGGAACGATTCCTTGCCACATCGAGTGCAGACCAGGTAGCGGCCGCCTTCGTCGTTCGTCGCCTTGACATTCCGATGCATGCCCAAACGGCAACGCAAACTGCCTTGCTGTGTCGCCTTGTCGGGTTCGTTCGTCATCGTGCCTCCTTGCGTGGCGCGAAACACATTGCTCCCCGCCTACCGGTAGCGGAGCACGGTACGCCGATCCCCACAGCGGCGGAAGGGTCAAGTGTGGGCCGAAGAAGTCGACTTCTCCGACGTTCGGGCGCGTCAGGCGCTGTCAGAGTGGCGAGCCCACAGCGATACGGCCGTGTGACCTACGAGCGACTCCAGGACGCGGACGCCGGGGATGTCGATCACCGCAAGATGCGGGATGGCGACAACCCGGCACCCGGCGGCCACGCCTGATGCCACTCCCGTCGGCGAGTCCTCCAGCACGAGGCACCGGGCGGGCGCAACCCCCAGCGCCGCTGCGGCGGTGAGGTAGGGCTCGGGATGCGGCTTGCTCTCCTCGACCTCGTCGCCCGCGACGACCACGTCGAATGCGGGGCCGCCCACCTCTGCCTCGACCTGCTCGCTGACGGCGTCGATGAGCCGCCCCCACGACGCCGACACGAGGGCCGTGGGTATCCCCCGGCGACGGGCGTCGTCCAGAAACGACCGCGCCCCGGGCCGCCAGGCCAGTGGCGTGCTGCGGAACAGCGACTCCATCTCGTCGAGGAGCTCGGTGCCTACGCCGACAGGGTCGCGGTCGCTGGACGCCTTGGCCACCATGTACTGCGCCACGCGCTCGACCGGGCCGCCGAGGCACTCCCTCTGGTCCGCCTCCGTCCAGCCGGTCCCCATCCGGGCCATGACGATCTCCTCGGCCCTCAGCCAGAGGCCCTCGCTGTCGATGAGGGTGCCGTCCATGTCGAACAGGACAGCATCGGGCCCGTGCTCCAGGGCGCTTTCCACCGTCAGGTCGCGTTGAAGTACTTGGCTTCGGGGTGGTGCGCGATGATCGCGCTCGTCGACTGCTCGGGATGGAGCTGGAACTCCTCGGACAGCCGCACGCCGATGCGCTCGGGACGCAGCAGCTCCATCAACTGGACCTGCTGTTCCAGTTCCGGGCACGCTGGGTAGCCGAAGGAGTAGCGGGAGCCGCGGTAGCCCTGCTTGGCGATGAGGTAGTCCATGTCCCCGCTGTCGAATGCGGCCAGGCCGAGCTCCTCGCGCACCCGTGCATGCCAGTACTCGGCCAGCGCCTCGGTGAGCTGGACGGACAGGCCGTGCAGCTCGAGGTAGTCGCGGTACGCATCGGCCTCGAACAGCTTGCCCGTGGCGCGTGAGGCGGCCTCGCCCATGGTGACCACCGTGAACGCCACGACGTCGACCTCGCCGGACTCCCGGGGCCGGAAGAAGTCGGCCAGGCACAGGTGCCGGTCGCGCCGCTGGCGCGGGAAGGTGAACCGGGTCCGCTCGGGTGCATCCGGGCGAGGCTCCGTCAGGATGACGAGGTCGTCGCCGTCGGAGTAGCAGGGGAAGTAGCCGTACGCGACGGCCGGTTCGATCATGGACTCGGTCTGCACGCGATCCAGCCACCGGCGCAGCCGGGGCCGGCCCTCGGCCTCGACGAGGTCCTCGTATGACGGCCCATCGCCTCGGGTGGGCTTGAGGCCCCACTGGCCCAGGAACAGGGCCCGCTCGTCGAGGTAGGGGACGTACTCGGCCAGCCGCACGCCCTTCACGATCCGGTCGCCCCAGAACGGCGTGGCGGGGATGGGTACGTCCACCGCGACGTCGGAGCGTGCTGGCATGTCCGCCGGCGCGGTCAACTGAGGCCGCGCAGCCGTCGTGACCCGGCGCGTGCGCAACTCGGGGAGAGCCGCTCCGGGCACCCCGCGCTTGACGGCCATCATCGTGTCCATCAGGCGCAGGCCCTCGAACGCATCCCGCGCGTACCGGACCTCGCCCTCGTACAGCTCGGCCAGGTCCTGCTCCACGAATGAGCGGGTGAGGGCCGCGCCGCCCAGGACGACGGGGAATCGCTTCGCCACCTTCCGGGAGTTCAGCTCGAGCAGGTTCTCCTTCATGATGACCGTGCTCTTGACCAGCAGCCCGCTCATGCCGATGACGTCGGCGCGGCTCTCCTCTGCTGCCTCGATGATCGCCGAGATCGGCTGCTTGATGCCGATGTTCACCACGGTGTAGCCGTTGTTGCTCAGGATGATGTCGACGAGGTTCTTGCCGATGTCGTGGACGTCGCCCTTGACGGTTGCGAGCACCATGGTGCCCTTGCCGGACTCGTCGGTGCGCTCCATGTGCGGCTCGAGGTAGGCAACGGCCGTCTTCATGACCTCGGCGCTCTGCAGCACGAACGGCAACTGCATCT
Source organism: Actinomycetota bacterium (assembly GCA_030681835.1). GTDB lineage: Bacteria > Actinomycetota > Actinomycetes > S36-B12 > S36-B12 > UBA10649. The sequence continues at coordinate 10,060 of JAUXRN010000091.1, read as the reverse complement.
CCCCGGAGCCGAACAGCTCTCCGACGACCTTCATGCCCGCCAGCAGGGTGTCGTTGACGATCTCGAGCGGCGAACGCTGGCTCATCGCCTCCTCGAGGTCGGCCTCGAGCCCGATCCGCTCACCGTCGATGATCCGCCGCTCGAGTCGCTCGAACAGCGGCAGCAGCGCGAGTTCCTCCGCGCGCGATGCCGACAGGGACCGCGCCTCGACTCCTTCGAAGAGCTGCAGGAAGGCCTGGAGCGGGTCGTACGTGACGTTGCCATCCGCGTCGTACGCGCGGCGGTCGTACACCAGGTCCAGGGCGACATGGCGCTGCTCGTCCGGGATCCTGGACATGGGCAGGATCTTGGACGCGTGCACGATGGCTGAGTCGAGGCCTGCGTTGACGCACTCGTGCAGGAACACCGAGTTGAGCACCTGGCGTGCCGCGGGGTTGAGCCCGAAGGAGACGTTCGAGACGCCGAGCGTCGTCTGGACGCCCGGATGCAGCGTCTTCAGCCGCGTGATGGCCTCGATGGTCTCGATGGCATCACGCCGGGTCTCCTCCTGGCCCGTCGCGATCGGGAAGGTGAGGGTGTCCATGAGGATGTCGCCCACCGACATGCCCCACTTGCCGGTCAGGTCGCGGATGAGCCGATCGGCGATGGCCACCTTGAGGTCCGCCGTCCGGGCCTGGCCCTCCTCGTCAATGGTCAGGGCCACGACGGCGGCGCCATGCTCGACGATCATGGGCATGACGCGGGTGAAGCGCGAACTCGGGCCGTCACCGTCCTCGAAGTTGACTGAGTTGATGACCGCGCGACCCCCGAGCATCTCCAGTCCGGCGCGGATCACCTCGGGCTCGGTGGAGTCGAGGACGATCGGGAGGGTCGAGGCCGTTGCGAGCCGGCCGGCCAGTTCGCGCATGTCTGCAGCCCCGTCGCGGCCCACGTAGTCGACGCACAGGTCGAGCAGGTGTGCTCCATCGCGGATCTGGTCGCGCGCGATCTCGATGCAGTCGTCCCAGCGACCCTCCAGCATGGCATCACGGAAGACCCTGGAGCCATTCGCATTGGTGCGCTCGCCGATCGACAGGTACGTCGTGTCCTGCCGGAACGGGACGGACTGGTAGAGGGACGCGGCGGCGGCCTCCATGCGGGCCGATCGCGGGGCGAGGTCGCGCCCGCGCACCCGGTCGACGACGTGCTTGAGGTGCTCGGGGGTCGTCCCGCAGCAGCCGCCGACGAGCGACAGGCCGAAGTCGACGGTGAAGTGGTCGTGGGCGTCCGCGAGCTCAGCGGGCGTGAGCGGGTAGTGCGCACCATCGGACGTGAGGACCGGCAGGCCTGCATTGGGCATGCACGACAGCGCGACGGCGGACGTGCGGGCCAGCGTGCGGAGGTGCTCGCTCATCTCGGCGGGTCCCGTGGCGCAGTTCAGCCCGATCAAGTCGATGCCCAAGGGGGCAAGGGCCGTCAAGGCAGCGCCGATCTCCGTGCCGAGCAGCATCGTGCCGGTGGTCTCGACGGTCACCTGTGCGATCAAGGGGATGTCGACCCCGGCGGCCCGCATCGCCCTGCGGGAGCCCACCAGTGCGGCCTTGGCCTGCAGCAGGTCCTGCGCGGTCTCGACGAGCAGCGCGTCGGCTCCTCCGGCGATGAGCCCGGCGGCCTCCTGCTCGTAGGCGTCCCGCAGCGTCGCGTAGGGCGCGTGGCCTAGGCTCGGCAGCTTGGTTCCCGGCCCGATGGATCCCAGCACCCACCGCGGGTGAGCGGGGGTCGACCAGCCATCGGCAGTCGTCCGCGCGATCTGCGCGCCGGCCCTGGCCAGCTCGAAGATCCTGTCCTCGATGCCGTACTCGGCCAGGTTGGCGAGGTTGGCCCCGAAGGTGTTGGTCTCGACGCAATCGACACCGACGGCGAAGTAGGCGTCATGCACGCTCGCGACCAGCTCCGGACGGGTGACGTTGAGGATCTCGTTGCAGCCCTCGTGACCCTGGAAGTCGTCCAGCGACGGGTCGGCAGCCTGGAGCATGGTGCCCATCGCGCCGTCGGCCACCACCACCCGGCGGGCCAGAGCATCGCGAAGGGATCCGCGGCCGTGGGTGGGATGCGTGCTCGTGCTCATGGTCGGGCCAGCCTAGCGACCCGCCGTGGAGCCCAGCCGATCCGACTACGGTGGCGGGCATGGCGACGAGTCATGGGCAGTTGGCTGCCGCACCAGGGATCGAGCTGGCATACACCGTGCACGATTCGGGCGCGGACGGGCTGCCGGTCGTGCTCCTGCACGGCCTCAGCCAGCAGCGCGCGTTCTGGGGGCCCGTGGTCCGCCGGATGCGGGCACGACCCGTGGCCACCCTCGACCAGCGAGGCCACGGCGAATCCAACACCCCGCTGGGGTCGGACTTCTCCGTGGCGGCGTGCGCTGCGGATGTGCTGGCGCTGCTCGACGCAGTCGGCTGGCCCCAGGCGGTGGTCGTCGGTCATTCCTGGGGTGGCTCCGTGGCGCTCGCGGCTGCCGCCGCAGCCCCCGGCCGCGTGCGCGCGGCGGGGCTGGTCGACGGCGGCCTGTGGTCCCCGGCGGCGCTCGGCCCGAGGGACGAGGTACGTCGCGCGCTCACCCCTCCGCCGCTGGGAATGCCGCAGGAGGAGTTCTGGGCCATGGTGCGGGGAGAGGCGCCCACCACCCGGCTGACCGACGAGGTGCGGGCTGCGCTCGAGCCGACGTTCGTGGTCGATGACGAAGGCCTCGTCCGCAGCAGGATCGGCATGGACCGGCACCTGGCCGTTCTGGACGGACTGCTGGATGTGGACCCTGCCGTCGACCTGGACGCGTGCACCGCGGCAGGGACCCCGCTCTGGGCCATCGTCTGCGAGCCCGCTGGCCAGGCTGGCGACGACCATGCCTGGGCGGGCTTGAAAGGGGCCGCCGTGGCGCAAGCCGCCGCGCGGCCGAACCTTCTCGTCCACCGCTGGGCGGGTGCTATCCACGACGTACCCTTGCAGTGGCCATCCTTGGTGGCCGGCTTCATCGACGCCCTGGTCGACGAGTCGTCCGCGGACCGTGCCCTGGGAGGTGGCGCCTGATGATCGAGCTCGACGAGTTCCCGACGCTGGTCGACCCTGTCCTCGTGGCCGCCTTCGAGGGCTGGAACGATGCAGGCGATTCGGCGTCCGGCGCGATCGCCCACCTCCGGGAGGTCTGGGATGCGCAGCCGCTCGCCGACCTCGACTCCGAGGAGTACTACGACTACCAGGTCAACCGTCCGCACATCAGCGTCGACTCCACGGGGGTGCGCAGCCTGACCTGGCCCGCCACACGCATCTACATCGCGCGCGTGCCGCTGTACCCGCGGGACATCGTCCTGGTGCAGGGCATCGAGCCGAACATGAAGTGGCAGCAGTTCGTGCGGGAGATCCTGGGCCTGGCCACCGAGCTCGAGGTGTCCCTCGTGATCACGCTCGGCGCCTTGCTGTCCGACATCCCGCACACCCGTCCTGTCCCCGTGACAGGGACCACTGCTGACGCCGAACTGCAGGCCACCCTCGGCCTGGAGCCATCCACGTACGAGGGCCCGACCGGCATCGTGGGGGTCCTGCAGGACGCCTGCACCCGGTTCGGCCTGACGTCGTTGTCCCTCTGGGCGGCCGTTCCCCACTACGTCGCCCAGCCCCCCTGTCCCAAGGCCACGCTGGCACTCGTCCGGCGTATCGAGGACATCCTCGACATGCCGGTGCCGCTCGGTGACCTCGTGGACGAGGCCCGCGCGTGGGAGACCGGGGTGGACGAGCTCGCGGCCGAGGACGAGGAGGTGGCGGAGTACGTCAAGCAACTCGAGGAGGTGCGCGACGCCACCGACCTGCCCGAGGCAAGCGGCGAGGCGATCGCGCGGGAGTTCGAGCGGTATCTGAGGCGCCGCGGCGCCGACGACCGCTAGCCCCGCATCGCGAGGTAGCGCTCCACGGACGCCCGGGTCGGGCCGTCCAGTACCGGATCGTCCGCCGAGCCGGCCCGCAGGTCGCCAAGGATTCCCATGGCCACCTTCTTGCCCAGTTCCACCCCCCACTGGTCGAAGGAGTCGATCCCCCAGACCGCTCCCTGCGTGAAGACACTGTGCTCGTACAGCGCGACCAGCGCTCCGAGGGCGTGCGGCCTCAGGCTCTCAACCATGATCACGCTGACCGGGCGGTTCCCCGGCATGACCTTGTGCGGCACCAGCGCCGCCGGCGTCCCGTCGGCCGCAACCTCCGCGGACGTGCGGCCCATCGACAGGACCGAGGCCTGCGCGAGGGCGTTTGCGACGAGCATGTCCTGCTGATCGCCGAGCGGGTTGTCGGAGCGCGCCACCACGATGACGTCGCACGCCACGGTCGTGGTGCCCTGATGCAGCAGCTGGTAGAAGGAATGCTGCCCGTTCGTGCCGGGCTCCCCCCAGAAGACGGCCCCCGTGTCGTAGCCGACCGGCGCGCCGTCGAGCCGCACGCTCTTGCCATTGCTCTCCATCGTCAGCTGCTGCAGGTACGCCGGGAACCGGCTCAGGTACTGCGAGTACGGCAGGACCGCGGTCATCTGGATGCCGAGGAAGTTCCGGTTCCAGACGGCCAGCAATCCCATCAGCAGGGGCAGGTTCGCTTCGGCCGGCGCGCTCGCGAAGTGCACGTCCATCGCATGGAAGCCGGCCAGCAGGTCGCGGAAGCCTGCCGGCCCGATGGCGATCATCGTGCTCAGGCCGATCGAGGAGTCCATCGAGTACCGTCCGCCGACCCAGTCCCAGAAGCCGAACATGTTGGCGGTGTCGATGCCGAACCGCTCGACCAGTTCCGCGTTCGTCGACACGGCAACGAAGTGCCGGCTGACCGCGTCCTCGCCTAGCGCGCCGACGACCCAGTCCCGCGCGGCATGGGCGTTGCTCATGGTCTCGAGCGTGGTGAAGGTCTTCGATGCCACGATGACGAGCGTCTCGGCCGGGTCGAGGCCATGCAGCGCCTCGACCATGTCCGTCGGGTCGACGTTGGACACGAATCGGAAGGTCATGTCGCGGTCGCTGAAGTGCCGCAGGGCGAGGTACGCCATCGCTGGGCCGAGGTCGGACCCGCCGATGCCGATGTTCACGACCGCCGAGATGCGCTGACCGCTGGCTCCCATCCACGCGCCCGACCGCACGTCGTCCGCGAACGCGGACATGCGCGCGAGTACGTCCTGCACGTCAGCCGACACGTCCTGCCCGTCGACGACGAGTGCCGAGCCCGCAGGGGCACGCAGCGCGGTGTGCAGCACCGCGCGGTCCTCGGTCACGTTGATGTGCCCCCCGGCCAGCATCTGGTCTCGTCGGGCCAGGACGTCTCGCTCCTGGGCCAGCCGCAACAGCGCAGCGACGACGTCGGGCGTCACCCGCTGCCGGGTGGCGTCCAGGCTCACGCCCGCTCCCGTCCAGGCCAGCGAGTCCAGGCGTTGCGGGTCGCCTTCGCACAGCGCCCGGATGGTCGTGCCGTCGAGCGCGGCCGCCAGGGCGGCCAGTTCGGCCCAGGCGGGGGTCAGGGTGGGGTCGGCTGCGGCTTGGTTCGACGTCATGGTGCGCAGCCTTCCACTAGCGTGTGAGCCCCGCCCAGCAAGGAGAGAACATGGCCGATGTCAGCGCTTCGCCACAGGGAACCGTCGGCCCGCGAGTAGCCCTCGGCATGGTTGGTTGCGGCCGCATGGGGGCCAACCTGGTCCGCAGGGCCATGGCCGACGGCCACTCCGCGGCCGTCTACGACTCGCATCCCGGGGCCGTGGCGGACCTTGCGGCCGAGGGGGCGACCGCCACCACCAGCCTTGCCGACCTCGTGTCCGCGCTCCCGGCTCCTCGTGCCGTGTGGGTCATGGTCCCGGCCGGACACATCACCGAGAGCGTCGTGGCCGAGCTGACCGGGCTGCTGGAGGACGGCGACTGCCTCATCGACGGCGGCAACTCCTACTACCGGGACGACATCCGCAGGGGCATCGCGGCGGCGGACCGGGGCATCGACTACCTCGACGTCGGCACGTCGGGAGGCGTGTGGGGCAAGGATCGCGGCTACTGCCTGATGATCGGCGGGCCGGACCGGGCGGTCGACCGGCTCTCGTCGCTGTGGGACACGATCGCGCCCGGCGTCGACAGCGCACCGCGGACCGAGGGCCGCACGGGTGAGCCGCCGCCCGAGGAGCGCGGCTGGCTGCACTGCGGGCCTTCGGGTGCGGGCCACTTCGTCAAGATGGTCCACAACGGCATCGAGTACGGGCTCATGTCTGCCTACGCGGAGGGCCTCAACGTGCTCAAGCATGCGAATGCGGGGAAGCAGTCACGCGACGCTGATGCCGAGACCGCACCCCTGAGCGACCCGCAGTACTACCAGTACGACCTCGACATCCCGGCGATCGCCGAGGTGTGGCGGCGCGGCAGCGTGGTCGGGTCATGGCTGCTCGATCTCACGGCCCTGGCACTGCAGAAGTCACCCGAACTCGACGAGTTCAGCGGGCGCGTGTCCGACTCGGGCGAGGGTCGCTGGACGTCGATCGCCGCGATCGAGGAGGGCGTCCCGACTCCTGTGCTCACCGCTTCGCTCTACGAGCGCTTCGAGAGCCAGGGCGGCGGGCTGTTTGCCGACAAGGTCCTCAGTGCCATGCGCAAGGAATTCGGCGGGCACGACGAGAAGAAGACCGACTCCTAGGACCTTTCCCGTCGATCAGAGCCTGATGCCGAGCAGGGCGTCGACGGCCGCGCGCACCAGGCGGGGTGCTGCCGGGTCCGCGCTGCCCTCCCCTGCGCCCGCCTGCTGGGCCAGCACCCACGCGTCAACGGCGGCCAGGGCAGCGGGGGCTTGGAGGTCGTCGGCCAGGGCCTCCCGCATGCCGGCAAGCGTGGCATCGGCCGGTGGGCCCTGCTCGGCGCCGGTCGCCGCACGCCACAGGTCCAGCCGCGCCTGCGCCTCGGCGAGTCCCTGGGCAGTCCATTCCCACTCAGACCGGTAGTGATGCGCCAGCAGCGCCAGCCGGATCGCGGCGGGCTCGACACCGCGGTGCCTCTCTGTCGACACGAACACGAGGTTCCCGCGGGACTTGGACATCTTGTGGCCCTGCCACCCCACCATGGCGGAGTGGACGTAGTGGCGCGCGAACGGATGGGACTGGTGCAGCACCTGCGCCTCGGCGGCGCTCATCTCGTGGTGCGGGAAGATCAGGTCGGTGCCGCCCCCCTGGACGTCGATGGCCATGCCGAGGTGGTCCACGGCGATGGCTGCGCACTCGATGTGCCAGCCGGGCCGGCCGTGCCCGAGCGGGGTGTCCCAGGCCGGTTCGTCCGGCCGGGCCGACTGCCACACCAGGCAGTCCAGTGGGTCCTCCTTTCCGGGCCGGTCCGGGTCGCCGCCGCGCTCGCCGAAGATGCGGGTCATCTCCGCCGCATCCAGGCGCGATACCGAGCCGAACGTCGGGTCGCTGCGGACCCTGAAGTAGAGGTCGGAGTCAACCGCGTAGACGCTCCCCCGCTCCTGAAGCGTCGCCACGTGGTTGGCGACGGACGGGATCGCCTCCACCGCGCCGATATAGTCCCGCGGCGGGATGACGTTGAGTGCCGCCATGTCCTCGCGGAACAGGGCGGTCTCGCGGTCCGCGATCGCCCGCCAGTCCTGCCCTGTGGCCACCGCGCGCTCGAGCAGTGGGTCGTCGATGTCGGTCACGTTCTGCACGTAGTGCACTTCGTGGCCGGCGTCCCGCCAGGCACGATTGATCAGGTCGAACGTGACATAGGTGAAGGCATGCCCCATGTGCGTGGCGTCGTACGGCGTGATGCCGCATACGTACATGCGTGCGAGCGGCCCCGGATCGGTGGCCCGGACCTCGCCGGAGGCCGTGTCGTGCAGGCGCAGGGGCAGCCCGGAGCCGGGCAGGTCGGGTATCGACGGGATGGCCCACGACTTCACGCGGACACCCTATCCGCGGCGTGAGGGCCCGGGAGGCCGCCGGCAGACGTCAGAACACCGGCCAGGGGATGGCGGGCCAACGGCCGGACGGCGCCGGGAAGACCCCGCGCGCGAGGAACCGCTGGATCCGCCGGCGCAGCCGGTCGCGCTCCGCGTCGTCCAGCCAGCGGTCCACCGGATCGAAGGCCGAGCCCAGGACCGCGGCGAGCCCTGCCACCTCGTCCAGGATCGGCTGCGGCACAGGCTCGCCGGACCAGCCCCACAGCACGGTGCGCAGCTTCGACTCGGTGGCGAACGTGACCCCGTGGTCGATGGCCCACACACGACCGGCCGCGTCGGTCAGCAGGTGCCCACCCTTGCGGTCGGCGTTGTTGGCCAGGACGTCGAAGACCGCGATCCGCTGCAGGGCGACGGTGTCGGCGTGGACAAGCTGCACGTCCTGGCCCGCGCCGTCGGTGGCATCAAGCACATGCCGCCACCCGCCTGGCGCGTGCCCGGGGCGGACCACGTCGACCGGTGCGTCGTCGGGATCCGACTCGATCCATGCCTGGCACATGCCCTCGCCAGCCGGCCCGTCCTCGCGCCACGCCGTGGCCGGCACGACGTGCCAGCCAACGGCCTCCGAGAGGGCGTAGGCGGCCAGCTCCCGGCGGGCCAGGGTCCAGTCAGGAAAGTCCCACAGGGGACGCTCACCGCGGACCGGTTTGTAGACGCACCGCAAGTCGCCCGCCGTCGCGAGCAGCGTCGCGTTGGACGCGCCCGCGATGCGCCCCTCGACCACCAGCTCCCCGGCTGCCAGGGTCTCCAGCACGGCGCTCGCCGTCCGGGGCACGATCATGCGCGCCTGCGGTAGCCATTCGCCCGTGGGCACACGTGCCCGGACGGGTCCAGCGGCTGGCTGCAGAACGGGCACGGTGGCCGGCCGGCCGACACGACGATGCGGGCCCGCTGGGCGAATGCGCGCGCACGGGCAGGCTCGAGCCAGACCCGGAGGGTGTCCGGCCCTTCCGTGGTGTCGTCGGCGATGTCGGGCACGTCCTCGTCGTCCTCGGTCACCGCATGCGCCTCGAGGACCACCCGGCGGCTGGCGTCATCCCAGCCGATCGCCATCGCCCCCACCCGGAACTCCTCGACGATCGGGGCCTCGAGCGGCTCGGCGTCGGCCAGCCCGGGCGGCACCTCAGCGGGGATCTCCCCCTCCTCGGCCCGTGTGCTGGCGACCTCGTCGAGGAGCTGGTCGACGCGGTCCGCGAGCGCCGACACCTGCGCCTTCTCCAGCGCCACGCTCGTCAACTCATTGCCCTGACGGGCCTGCAGGAAGAAGGTCCGCTCCCCCGGCATCCCGACCGTGCCGGCCACGAACCTGCCCGGCGACGCGAAGTCGTGAACTCGGCGGGTCACCGGCCGGCACCCCCGCCGACGGGCGCGTCAGCCGCGCGGCGTCGCCCGCGCCGACCTGGGCGCTTGGCGGCCAGCCAGGACAGGTCCCCACCGGTGTCGTTGCTCCGCACGACGAACGGGCGGTGCGGCGAGTAGGTCACGATGCTGACCGAGCACGGGTCGACCATGATCCGCTGGAACTGATCGAGGTGCAGGCCGAGCGCATCGGCCAGGCATGCCTTGATGACGTCGCCGTGGCTGACCACGGCATAGACAGCGTCCGGGCCGAGCCGCTCGTTCCAGTCTCGGATGGCGGCGACAGCCCGGTGCGCCATGTCGGTCATCGCCTCACCCTCAGGGCCCGGGAAGACCACGCCACTGGGGTGGGCCTGAACCGCCTTCCACAGGGGGTCCTTGGCGAGCACCTTCAGCGACTGACCGGTCCAGTCCCCATAGCGGCATTCGGCCACCCGGTCGTCGACGTGCCGGGGCGGAGTGGTCCCGGCGGCCGTGAGCATGAGGTCGGTGGTCTCGACAGCGCGTTCGAGCGGCGACGAGACGACCGCCGCCAGCGGGATGCCGGCCAGGCGCAGGCCGAGCGCCGCCGCCTGCTCACGGCCCTTCTCGTCGAGGACGGTGCCCGGAGCCCAGCCCGCGAGCACCCCGTCGGCATTGGCCCGGGTGCGCCCGTGGCGGATGAGCAGGACGGTCGGCATCCCGCCAGCGTAGATCGTGGCGTGCCGCACGGCACGCGGCGCGG
>JAUXRN010000109.1 GCA_030681835.1 Actinomycetota bacterium | reverse complement strand
AGAAATTGAAAAAGAACGGATTCAGGACCAGGATAGTGCTGGAGAAGGCCTTCCTGGAGAAGTTCCCGGATCAGAAAGATTTCCTGGAAAAGCTCTACGCTCAGAAGAAGTTGAACCCGATCTTCCACCTCAGGCCTATAGTGGAACTGGCCAATCTTTATCCCAGAGAGGTTATGCTAAAGGTCTTTGAACTGTCCCATCAGTACAATACCTTTTCCTGCCACTTCATCCGGGGCCTGCTGGAGAAAGAGGCGCCGACTGAGGCAGCGCCGGAGCCCAGGGCCGGAACTTTATGGAGCTTTCCTGCCATTCAGGTGAATGCCGATCTATCGGCTTATCAAAAGCTAATGGAGGTTAAATCATGACTGAGATAGAAAGAATCAGAGAAAGACTAAAGAAATTAACTCTAAAGACTATGGCCGATATCTTCGAGGCCGAGGCTGAGAAGGCGGTAAAAAGCAAGATGAGCTACACTGCTTTCCTGGCCCACCTGGTGGATGAAGAGTTAGCCAGTAAGACAGACCGGTCAGTCAATGCCAGGATTAACAAGGCGCGCTTTCCGGCCCTCAAGACCCTGGAATCCTTCGATTTCAGCTTCCAGCCTTCCCTACCCATGACGCAGATAAAGGAACTGGCCCAACTGGGCTTTATTGACCATGCTCATAATGTCCTCTTTGTGGGTCCGCCCGGCAGCGGCAAGAGCCACTTGAGCATATCCCTGGGAATCAAAGCCTGTGGCCTGAGGAAGAGGGTGCTCTTTACCTCTGCTACGGCTCTTCTGGAAAATCTGGTAGCTGCTACCGTATCCCGAACCCTGGGTAAGACTCTGGAGGTACTGGCAAGGATTGACCTTTTAATCGTGGATGAGCTGGGATATATGCCAATAGACGCCCAGAAGGGCAACCTTTTCTTCCAAGTGGTCAGCAGAAGGTATGAAAAGGGGCCTATTATCTTAAATACCAATAAATCCTTTGACCGTTGGGGAGAGATGTTCGGGGATGATGTCATTGC
>JAUXRN010000108.1 GCA_030681835.1 Actinomycetota bacterium | reverse complement strand
AGCCCTCAAGCGGAAGGTCGCCCGACGCGTGTTCAAGACCCTCATCGCCCCGACGACCAGCACGACCGCGAACACATTCGCGATCGCTGCTTGACATAGGAGCAACGCGTGCTCTCCCTCTTGCGCACGCCCCGATGGCTGGGCTTCACGGGGCTTGTCATCGTGGTGATCGTGGCCTTTGGCCTACTCAGCCTGTGGCAATGGCACCGCGCAGAGGAGAAGCGGGCCGACCGGATCGAGTTCCAGGCAGCACTGGCGTCGACAGTGATCCCGCTGACGGATCTTGAGCTGGGCGCGGGCGTCTTGGCGGACGCCGATGTGTGGCGGCAGGTGTCCGCGACCGGGGAGTACGTCGCCGGGACCGAGGTCCTCGCCCGCAAGCGGCCGCTCGACGCACGCAACGGCTTCTGGGCTCTTGCTGCGCTGCGCCAGGCCGATGGTCGGGTGCTCTGGGTCAACCGGGGCTGGCTGCCGGCCACGGGCGACGCCCTGTCGTCGCCGGTGGTGCCCGCGCCCCCGTCCGGCAGGGTCGAGGTCATCGGCTACGTGCGGGCCTTCGAGGAGGCCGCCGCGGGAGCGAACGACGGACTCCCGGGCGGGCAGATTGGGGCGGTTGCCCCGTCGGCCCTTCCGTCGACCGGCCCGGCCTACCCCGGGTACCTCCAGCTTGCCGAGTCCACCCCGCCGGAGGAGGAGCTGATCGCGGTGCCCCTGCCCACGGTCGACGAGGGACGCAACATCTCCTACGCCATCCAGTGGCTGATCTTCGCTGCCGTCGCCCTCGGGGGCTGGTTCCTGTTCCTGCGCCGCGAGGCGCGAGAGGATGCGATGGCTGAATCCGTCACACCAGGCTAGGAGAACACCATGGACCTCGGGCTTGCCGATCGCGCGTACATCGTCACCGGCGGCAGCCGAGGCCTCGGCCTGGCCACCGCGCGCGTGCTCGTCGCCGAAGGCGCCCGCGTCACGCTCATCGCCAGGGATGGTGCCACGATGTCGGCCGCTGTTGCCGAACTCGGGGATTCGGCCGCCGGCCTCGTCGGCGACCTCGCCGAGCCGGACGCGGCCACGAGGGCAGTTGATGCCACCCTCTCCACCTTCGGACGCGTAGACGGGGCCCTCCTCAGCGTCGGAGGGCCGCCGGCAGGCACCGTCCTGACGACGACCGACGAGCAATGGCGGGCCGCATTCGAGTCGGTGTTCCTCGGATCAGTCAGGGCTGCCCGCAGCGTCGTCGACGGCATGCTCGTCAGCGGTACCGACGGCGGCGCGATCGCGTGGGTCCTGTCCACGTCGGCCGTGGAGGTGTTCACCGGCCTGTCGACGAGCAACGGGCTGCGCCCGGGGCTGGCGATGCTGGTCAAGGACCTCGCCGACGAGGTCGGGCCGAGGGGGGTGCGGGTCAACGGGCTCCTGCCCGGCCGGATTGCCACGGATCGCATCGCTTCGCTCGATGACGCAACGGGTGACGCCCCGAAGGCCCGTGCACGGGCCGCGGCGGCCATCCCGTTGGGCCGATATGGCGAGCCCGCGGAGTTCGGCCGGGTGGCTGCCTTCCTGCTGAGCCCGGCGGCGTCCTACGTCACGGGCACGCTCGTGCGCGTGGACGGCGGCGTCACGCGCCAGCCGTGACCTGGCCGTCCTCCGCGAACTGCGTGCTGTACAGGTCCGCGTAGGTGCCGCCCGCTGAGAGCAGTTCGTCGTGGCGGCCGCGCTCGACCACCTCGCCGCGGTCGATGACCAGGATCTGGTCGGCGCGCCGGATCGTGCTGAGCCGATGCGCGATGACGACCGACGTGCGGCCGACGAGGGCATTGTCAAGGGCTCGCGCCACCGCGGCCTCGCTCTCGCTGTCGAGGTGGGCGGTGGCCTCGTCGAGGATGATGACGCGCGGGCTCTTGAGCAGCAGGCGGGCCAGGGCGATGCGCTGCTTCTCGCCGCCCGACAAGCGATGCCCACGATCCCCGACCACCGTGTCCAGCCCGTCGGGAAGGGAATCGATCAGCGCCCTGATCTGCGCCGAGGAGCAGGCCTCGAGCAGGTCTGCCTCGGTGGCCTCCGGCCGGGCATAGAGCAGGTTCGCCCGGATGGTGTCGTGGAACAGGTGGGCATCCTGCGTGACGACGCCGACCCCATCCCGCAGCGACGCAAGCGTCGCGTCACGTACGTCGACGCCGCCGATGCGGACTGCGCCACCGGTGACGTCGTAGAGCCGCGCGAGGAGCGCGGTGGTGGTGGTCTTGCCCGCGCCGGACGGCCCGACCAGCGCCGTCATGGTCCCCGCGGGTACCTCGAAGGTCACCCCCCGCAGGACCTCCTGGCCGTTGGCAGCGGATTCCTCGCGCGCCACCGACTCGAGGGAGGCAAGGGACACCTCCGCCGCCGTCGGGTATCCGAACGTGACGTCATCGAACTCGACCGACAGCGGCCCCCCGGGCAGGGAGACGGCGTCGGAACGCTCCTTCACCATGGGCTGGAGGTCGAGGACCTCGAAGACCCGCTCGAAGCTGACGAGCGCGGTCATGACGTCGACGCGGACGTTGGACAGCGCCGTGAGCGGGCCGTACAGCTGGGCCAGCAGCCCGACCAGCGCCAGGAGCGTCCCGATGGTCAGCACTCCGGAGATGACCAGGTTGCCGCCGAGGCCATAGACGATCGCCGTCGCCAGTGCCGCAACGAGGGTGAGGGCCGTGAAGAACCACCGGTTGGCCATCGCCATCCGCACACCGATGTCCCGCACCCGGGCGGCCTTGCCCGAGAAGGAGCCGGCCTCGTCCTCGGGCCGGCCGAAGAGCTTCACCAGCAGGGCGCCCGCGACGTTGAACCGCTCGCTCATCTGGGTGCTCATGTCGGCATTGAGGCCCATCGACTCGCGGGTCAGCGACTGCAGCCTGCGCCCCATCCATCGCGCGGGCAGCAGGAAGAGCGGCACAAGGAGCAGCGAGACCAGGGTCACCTGCCACGACAGCAGGAACATCGTGGTCAGCACGATCACGAGGGAGATCATGTTCCCCAGCACCCCGCCCAGCGTGGAGGTGAAGGCCTGCTGGGCCCCGATGACGTCGCTGTTGAGCCGGGAGATCAGGGCGCCGGTCTGCGCACGGGTGAAGAACGCGACTGACTGGCGCTGCACATGGTCGTAGACCTCGGCGCGCAGGTCGTAGATGAGCCCTTCACCGATTCGCGAGGAGTACCAGCGGCTGATGAGCCCCACCCCGGCGTCGAGGATCGCGAGCAGCGCGATGATCAGGGCCATGACCGTGACGACCTGGCTGTTCCCCTGGTTGATGCCGTCGTCGACCAGCCTGGGGATCATAAGCGGCTGGGCCACGCTCAGCAGCGACGCGAGGACGAGGGTCACGAGGAAGGCCGCGATGTAGCCCCGGTAGTTGCGGGCGTAGCCGAGGATGCGCCGAACCAGGGCGCCGTTGACCTTGTTCTTCGCGACGGACCGGTCACGGGTAAGTGACCGGTACATCTGCCAGCCGCCGTCCATGCTCATGTCAGCCGCCGAGCAGCGTGCGCAGCTCCGCCAGCCGTCGCAGCTGGGCGGCACGTTCGCGAGCAGGCTGGTCGGCGGCGGCAGCCGCGCCGTTGAGCAGGCCCTTGAGCTCGCCGACGGCATTGGGCATGGCGGCAACGATGGGGTCGAGGAACTCCGCCAACCACGCATCCCACTGCGGCGCCGGGACTTGCTCGATGGCAATGCCGAGGCGCACGGCCTCGTCCGCCGCGACGAAGCGCCCCCGAGCGCAGATCTCGAAGGCCCGCGAGTAGCCCACCCGGTTGGCGAGCGGCTGTGTTCCGCCGAGGTCGGGAACCAGCCCGAGCGATGTCTCCCGCATGGCCAGCAGTGCATCGTCGGCCACGACCATGACGTCGCAGGCGAGGGCGAGCTGGAATCCCGCCCCGATCGCATGGCCGTGGACCAAGGCGATGGTGACCTGGGGCACCGTCCGCCACCACGTGAAGGCGGCCTGGGCCTGCGCGATGAACGGCTCCATGCGGGACGCGTCCTGCCCTGCCAGCGTGAGGATCGACTCCTCCCCCGGCACGCCCTCCGGGGTGAGCATCCGACGGTCGAGGCCGGCCGAGAATCCCCTGCCCTCGCCGGCGACGACCACCGCCCTGACCTGCTCGTCGAGCAGGTCAGGCACGCTGGCCAGCCGGCGCCAGGTGGCTGGGGTCTGGGCGTTTCGGGCAGCCGGGTTGCACAGCGTGACGCGCACGACGTTCCCGTCGCGCTCGATGCGGACGTGGTCCTGCTCGCCGTACCCGCTCATGGGTGCTCCTTCGATCTGTCGCTGCCGGGTGCGATGGCACCGTCGCAACGCTAGTGCGGCAGGCCGTCAGGCCAGTTCAACCAAGTCCGCGTAGCCCTCATTCCAGAGGTCCTCGTCCCCATCGGGGAGGATCAGGACCCGTTCGGGCGACAGGGCGAGGACCGCTCCGGGATCGTGCGTCACGAGCACCACGGCTCCCTCGTAGCGGGCGAGCGCGCCGAGCACTTCCTCGCGACTGGCCGGGTCGAGGTTGTTCGTGGGCTCGTCAAGCAACAGCACATTCGCTCCGGAGACGACGAGGCAGGCCAGTGCGAGTCGGGTCTTCTCTCCGCCCGAGAGCACTCCCGTCGGCTTGCTGACGGCATCTCCCTCGAACAGGAAGGAGCCGAGGACCGTCCGCTGGCGGGTGTCATCAAGGTGCGGCGCTGCCGACCGCATGGTCTCTAGCACAGTCGCGGTGGGGTCGAGCGTCTCGTGCTCCTGCGCGTAGTAGCCGATGACGGCGCCATGCCCGGGCTCGACGTTCCCGGTATCGGCCGCATCGACTCCGGCGAGGATCCGCAGCAACGTCGTCTTCCCGGCCCCGTTGAGGCCGAGGATGACCACGCGGCTGCCGCGATCGATGGCCAGGTCGACGTCGGTGAAGACCTCGAGCGACCCGTAGGACCGGGAAAGCCCGGACGCCATCAGGGGCACCTTGCCGCACGGCTTCGGCTCGGGAAAACGCAAGGCGGCGACCTTGTCGGTGCGGCGTACCTCGTCGCTTGCGGCGAGGATCCGGTCGGCTCTCTTGAGCATCGACTGAGCCGCCTTCGCCTTGGTTGCCTTGGCTCGCATGCGTTCGGCCTGCGTGCGCAGCGCCTCGGCCTGCTGCTCGGCGTTGCGCCGCTCCCGTCGCCGCCGCCGCTCATCTGCCTCGCGCGCGGTGAGGTAGGCCTTCCAGCCCATGGCATACGCGTCGATCTCACGCCGGTTCGCGTCGAGGTGCCACACCTTGTTCACGGTGTCCTCGAGCAACTCGGTGTCGTGGCTGATGACGATGAAGCCGCCCTCGTATCCGGAGAGGAACTTGCGCAGCCAGCGAATCGAGTCGGCGTCGAGGTGGTTGGTGGGCTCGTCGAGCAGCAGCACATCGGCACCGCCGAACAGGATCCGGGCCAGCTCGACCCGTCGACGCTGGCCGCCGGACAGCGTGCCGAGGGGCTGATCGAGGATCCGGTCGGGGAGTCCGACGCTCGCAGCGATGGCCGCCGCCTGCGATTCCACCGCATATCCCCCGAGCGCCTCGAACTCCGCCTCGGCGCGGGCGTAGCGGGCAATGAGCCGTTCGCGCTCGTCCTCGTCGTTCGTGCCCATCCCCAGGCTGGACTCCTGCATCCGGCGCACCACGGCGTTCAGTCCGCGCGCCGACAGGATCCGGTCCCGGGAGATCTCCGCAGGGTCCCCCGACCGTGGGTCCTGCGGCAGGTAGCCGACAGTGCCGCTGACGTTCACCTGACCGCCCGCGGGAAGGGTCTCCTGGGCCAGGATGCGGGTCAGGGTGGTCTTGCCGGCACCATTGCGCCCCACCAGGCCGATCCGGTCCCCCTTGCCCACGCGCAACGAGGCCTGCTCGATCAGGAGGGTGGAGCCGGCGCGGACGTCGAGGTCCGTCGTGGAAATCATGGCCGCCCGAGTTTACGCTGCGCCGCACCGGGCTCCGACCACGTCCGAGGGGTCAGACGTTGAAGCCCAGGGCGCGGAGCATCTCCCGGCCGTCGTCGGTGATCTTGTCCGGACCCCACGGGGGCATCCAGACCCAGTTGATCCGGAAGTCGGCCACCACCTCGGTGAGCGCCATCCGGGTCTGGTCCTCGATCACGTCGGTCAGCGGGCACGCCGCCGACGTGAGGGTCATGTCTACGGTCGCGATGTTGGCGTCGTCGACCGACACGCCGTAGACCAGGCCGAGGTCCACCACGTTGATCCCGAGTTCCGGGTCGACGACGTCCTTCATGGCCTCCATGACGTCGTCCTCGGCAGCAACCGTCATGACCGTCCTTCTTCCTGTGTCGACATGGATCCCTCGTCGGGCTGGGTGTCAGCGATGATGCCCGCCCGGGCCTGGGCATCCTGGAGCGCGGTCCACGGGAGCAGGGCGCACTTGATCCTGGCTGGGTATTTGGCCACTCCCGCGAAGGCCACCGCGTCACCGAGCACGTCCTCGTCGGGCTCCACGGCCCCCTTGCCCCGCATCAGCTCGAGGAACTCCGCCCTGATCGCGTCCGCCCGGGCGGCCGGGACCCCGGTGACGAGCTCGCTCATCACGCTCGCGCTCGCCTGGGAGATCGAGCAGCCCTGGCCCTCGTAGCCGACGACCAGCCCGCCCTCGGGGCCGAGCGACACCTGCACGGTCACCTCGTCGCCACAGGTGGGATTGACCTGGTGGGACTCCCCCGACGCTTCCGCGAGGAGGCCTCGGCCCCGAGGATGCTTGTAGTGATCAAGGATGATGTCCTGGTACAGCGCCTCGACATTCATGTCAGGCCCCGAAGAAGGCCTGGGCGGCAAGGATGCCGTCGATGGCCTGGTCGATGTCGGACTCGTCGTTGTAGACGTACGTGGACAGTCGGGTCGTCGCGGGGACGCCGAAGCGACGGCAGGTCGGCCACGCGCAGTGATGCCCCACCCGCACGGCGACACCACGGTCGTCGAGGAACTGCCCGACGTCGTGCGGATGGATGCCGTCGACGGCGAAGGACACGGCGCTGCCCCTGTCGTGGTTGGTGGCCGGTCCGATGATCCGGACGCCGGTCAGCGCCTGCAAGGCCGCGAGCGCGTATCCCGTCAACGCATGCTCGTGCTCGGCCACCCGATGCATGCCCAGGTCGGACAGGTAGCGGACGGCGGCCGCGAGGCCGACTGCCTGCGCCGTCATGGGAGTGCCTGCCTCGAATCGCTTCGGGGGCGCGGCATACGTGCTGTGCTCCATCTGGACGGTCTCGATCATGGAACCGCCGGTGAGGAACGGCGGCATCGAGGCAAGCACGTCAGTGCTTCCCCAGAGCACGCCGATGCCGGTAGGCCCGAGCATCTTGTGGCCGCTCCATGCGACGAGATCCGCGCCGAGTGATGGGACGTCGACGGGCATGTGCGGCACGGACTGGCACGCGTCGACGACCCCGATCGCACCGACTGCGTGGGCGCGATCCATGAGCAAGCGCACCGGGTTCACGGTGCCGAGCAGGTTGGACTGGTGCACGACCGCGACAGCCTTGGTCGTGCCGTCAATGACCCGATCGAGGTCGGCAAGGTCGAGGCGGCCGTCGTCGGTGAGCCCGATCCACCGCAACGTTGCACCCGTCTTCGCGCACGCCTCCTGCCATGGCACGAGATTTGCGTGGTGCTCCATCTGGGTGACGACGACGGAGTCACCGGGCCGCAGGACGAACCTGGGGTCGACGCGCTCGGGCGCGTGGGCGACGAGCGCACTGGAATTCGAGAAGGCGTACGCAGCCAGGTTCAGGCCCTCGGTGGCGTTCTTGGTGAACACCAGGTCGTCGGGCTGCGCTCCGACGAAGGCGGCGATCTCGGCCCGCGCTCCCTCATAGGCGTCGGTGGCCTCCTCGGCCAGCTGGTGCGCACCACGGTGGACTCCCGCGTTGCTCGTCTCGTAGAAGTGCCGCTCGGCATCCAGGACGACGGTGGGCTTCTGGCTCGTGGCGGCGCTGTCGAGGTAGACAAGCGGCCGGTCTCTGCGCACGCGCCGCTCCAGGATCGGGAAGTCCTTCCGGATCCTGGCAACGTCCAGTGACTCGACCATGGCTAGGCGGGTGTCGTGACGAAACGCTCGTAGCCCTCGGATTCGAGCACGTCAGCAAGCTCGGGGCCGCCGCTCTCGACGATGCGGCCGTCGACGAAAACATGCACGACGTCGGGGGCGATGTAGCGCAGGATCCGCGTGTAGTGGGTGATCAGCAGCACGCCCGCGCCCGTCTGCTCCCGGAACGTGTTGACGCCTTCCGAGACGATGCGCAGCGCATCGACGTCAAGGCCGGAGTCGGTCTCGTCGAGGATCGCGATCCGGGGCTTCAGCAGCGACATCTGCAGGATCTCGTGCCGCTTCTTCTCGCCGCCCGAGAAGCCTTCGTTGACGTTGCGCTCCGCGAACGCGGGATCCATCTGGAGGTCGGACATCGCCTCCTTGACCTCCTTGATCCACGTCCTCAGCTTGGGCGCCTCGCCGCGGATGGAAGTGACCGAGGTGCGCAGGAAGTTCGACACTGACACGCCGGGTACCTCGACCGGGTACTGCATCGCGAGGAACAGCCCGGCACGCGCACGTTCGTCGACGCTCATCGACAAGACGTCCACGCCATCGAGGGTGACCGACCCGGCCGTGACCTCGTACTTGGGATGCCCGGCGATGACATAGGCCAGCGTGGACTTGCCGGATCCGTTGGGGCCCATGACAGCGTGCGTGCTGCCAGCCTCGACGGTCAGGCTGACTCCCCGGAGGATCTCGCGAGGGCCGCCGTCGGTCGTGACGGAGGCGTGCAGGTCGGTGATGGCCAGGGTGCTCATGTGTCCTCGGTTCCTTGGTCTGGCTCGTGCTGGGCAGTTGACGTACGGGCTAGTTGAAGGCGGGCGGGCCGCTGCTGGCGGCCTGGATGGGTGTGGGGTCGAGCAGGATCTGGGCGGTCTCGCCCTCGCCGCGGATCTCCACCGCGTAGACCGGAACCGGGACCGTGGCCGGCAGGCTCAACGGCAGGCCCGTGCGCAGGTCGAAGGCCGATCCGTGCAGCCAGCACTCGATGGCGCACCCGTCGACGTCGCCGTCCGCGAGGGAGACGTCGGCATGGGAGCAGCGGTCCAGGATCGCGAAGATGCCCTCATCGGTGCGCACGACGGCGATAGCCGTCCCGTCGACGAACACGCGCAGCGCCGTGCGGGGCGCGATGTCGCCCACGAGGGCGACAGGCCGGAACTCGGTCACGGATCGGTCCCCTCGAGGTCGCGCAGCAGGTCGGCGTGGTCGTCGGACATGCCCAGCCTCGACGAGATCCTCTCGAGGATCTCGTGACGCCAGTACTCCGAGCCGATGCGTGCGAGGACATCAACGAAGAAGCCCCGCACGACGAGCTGCCGGGCCAGCTGCTCCGGGATGCCGCGCGACTGCAGGTAGAACAGCTGCTCGTCGTCGAACCGACCGGTCGCGCTCGCGTGGCCCGCGCTCACCACGTCGCCCGTCTCCAGCTCCAGGTTCGGCACCGAGTCCGCCCGCGGGCCGTCGTCGAGGAGAAGGTTGCGATTGAGCTCGTACGTGTCGATGCCGATGGCCTCGCGCCGGACGAGGACGTCACCGATCCAGACGGTGTGGGCCCCATGCCCGCTCAGCGCTCCCTTGTACACGACGCGGCTGGAGCAATGGGGCTGGTCGTGCTCGACGAAGATCCGGTGCTCGAGGAACTGCGGTCCGTCGGCCAGGAATGCGCCGAGCAGTTCCGCCGTGCCGCCCGGGGCGGAGTACGACACGGAAGGCATGATCCGCACGACACGACCGCCGATGGTGATGACGGCGCCCGTGAACCGCGCGTCCCTGCCGATGTCGGCATGCCATTGCCAGAGGTGCACGTTCTCGGGCGGGCCGTCGATGACCGACAGCATGGTGAGGTCGGCACCGGCCCCCACCTCGACGACGATGGAGCCGCTCGCATCGACCCCCGCATCGTGGACCAGCACCACGGTGGCACGGGCGTGCGCCCCGACCCGCACGTCGATGTGGCCGTAGGAGCGGGCCGTGGGCCCGGTGAGGCGAACGACGATGGGCTCGGGCACGGACTCATCCGCACCCACTCGCACCTGGATCACCGACGCGACCCCGGCGCGGGCGATCGCCGACGGCCGGTCAGTGGGCATCCACCCGGTGCGATCCGCCGCGGCGGCATCGACGATGGTGACATGCGGGCCCGGCTCGGCCATCAAGGTGCCTGCGTCGGCATCGGGGTGCATGAAGGCAGCGACATCGACCATCGGCACGAATCGCCACTCCTCCTCGCGCCCGGTGGGCACGTCGAAGTCCTCGATGTTCGCGGAGGCCAGGCGCGGTGCAAGGTCCAGCGGTGGGGCGGTGAGAGTCGTCACCCGACGGCGCCTTCCATCTGCATCTCGATGAGCCGGTTCAGCTCGATTGCGTACTCCATCGGCAACTCCCGCGCGATCGGCTCGATGAAGCCGCGCACGATCATTGCCATGGCTTCGTCCTCCGTGAGCCCTCGGGACATCAGGTAGAACAACTGCTCCTCGCTGATGCGCGACACGGTCGCCTCGTGGCCCATCGACACGTCGTCCTCGCGGACGTCGACGTACGGGTAGGTGTCGGATCGCGAGATGTCGTCGATGAGCAACGCATCGCAGCGGACGGTGCTCTTGGCGTTGTGCGCGCCCTCGAGGATCTGGACCAGGCCGCGGTAGGACGTGCGGCCGCCGCCGCGCGCCACGGACTTCGACACGATGGTCGAGGAGGTGTTGGGCGCAGCGTGGACCATCTTCGCCCCGGCATCCTGGTGCTGGCCCTCGCCGGCGAAGGCGATGGACAGTGTCTCGCCCTTGGCGTGCTCGCCCGTCATCCACACGGCGGGGTACTTCATCGTGACCTTCGAGCCGAGGTTGCCGTCAATCCACTCCATGGTGGCGCCCTCCTGCGCGACGGCGCGCTTCGTGACGAGGTTGTAGACGTTGTTGGACCAGTTCTGGATGGTCGTGTACCGGCATCGGGCGCCCTTGCGCACGATGATCTCGACCACCGCCGAGTGCAGCGAGTCGCTGGAGTAGATCGGCGCCGTGCACCCCTCGACGTAGTGCACGTAGGCACCTTCGTCGACGATGATCAGCGTGCGCTCGAACTGCCCCATGTTCTCGGTGTTGATGCGGAAATAGGCCTGCAGCGGGATGTCGACCTTGACGCCCTTGGGCACGTAGATGAACGAGCCGCCGGACCACACGGCCGTATTGAGCGCCGCGAACTTGTTGTCTCCGGGAGGGATGATCGACCCGAAATGCTCGCGGAACACGTCCTCGTGCTCACGCAGCCCGGTATCCGTGTCGAGGAAGAGGACGCCCTGCTCCTCGAGGTCCTCGCGGATGGCGTGGTAGACGACCTCGGATTCGTACTGGGCCGCGACACCCGCGACGAGGCGCTGCTTCTCCGCCTCCGGGATGCCCAGCCGGTCGTACGTGTTGCGGATGTCCTCGGGCAGCTCCTCCCAGCTCGTGGCCTGCTTCTCGGTGGAGCGCACGAAGTACTTGATGTTGTCGAAGTCGATGCCGCTGAGGTTGGAACCCCACGTCGGCATCGGCTTCTTCTGGAACAGGCGCAGGCCCTTCAGCCGCATGTCGAGCATCCAGGCAGGCTCGTCCTTCTTGGCCGAGATGTCGCGCACGACGTCCTCGTTGATCCCGCGGCGTGCGGTCTCCCCGG
Organism: Actinomycetota bacterium; assembly: GCA_030681835.1. Taxonomy (GTDB): domain Bacteria; phylum Actinomycetota; class Actinomycetes; order S36-B12; family S36-B12; genus UBA10649. The sequence continues at coordinate 1,119 of JAUXRN010000108.1, read as the reverse complement.
CCGTGTCGGCGTCGCGCCAGCCGTACTCGTACCGGCCGATGTCATCGATGGTCGCTGCGGTGTCCTGCGCTGCTGTGCTCATGCCGGGACCTTTCCGAGGTTGTCGCGCGTGATGACGGTGGCGTCGAGCGAGAAGACGGCGGTGCAGACCTCGTCGCCATGGGCGAGCGTGGCCAGGCGAGTGACGTGACGGCCGAGGGCCTCGCCGAGCGCGGCGGTTTCCGCCTCGCACAAGGCCGGGAACTCCCGGGCCGCATCGACGACGGGGCAGTGGTGCTGGCAGAGCTGGACCGCATGGTCGCCCAGCGGCTGGATCTCCGCCGCGTAGCCGGCCGCGCTCAGCGCAGCAGCAACGTCGTGCGGGGTGGCGACCTGCCCATCAAGTGAAGCCGTGCCCGCCAGGCGGTGGGCCCGGTCTGCCGCGAACGCCTCGACGGCCGACGGCCCGTAGGAGGCGCTCATGAAGCGCAGGGCCTGCAGGGCCAGGTCGTCGTACGCCTGGTCGCAGGCGGCCCGTCCCTGCGGGGTGAGCGAGAAGACGCTGCTGGGACGTCCCCGGCCGCGCTTGGGCGACGGGCCATACGGGGCTCGTTCGTGGGAGGCGACCAGGCCGGTGTCGACCAGCCCGGACAGAATGCGACGCACCCCCGCCTGGCTCATCTCCAGAGCGTCGGCGAGCTCGCCCGCCGTCGACGGGCCGTGGGTGAGCAGGGTGCGCGCAACCCGCTCGGCCGCCTCTCCGGGGAATTTCACATCATCATTGTTGCGTAAATGCCCGAAAGCGCAACCGGCGGGGTCCTGCATACACTCCCCCGGTGCCTGCCGTGAGCGTGAGCGACCTCGTCGTGCAGTTCGGCTCCAGGCCCGCCGTCGCCGGCCTGAGCTTCGATGCCCCCCAGGGGCAGGTCACCGCCATCGTGGGCCCGAACGGGGCGGGCAAGTCCACCACCGTGGCCGCATGCGTGGGCCTGGTCACCGGCTGGAAGGGTCGCATCACGCTCCTGGGGTCGAGCCGCGACCCCTCCCGCCCCGCTCCGGCCGCGGAGCGGGCCCGGGTCGGCGTCATGCTCCAGGACGGTGGGCTGTACCCGTCGGCCCGACCGCGGGAGCTCGTGGCCT
>JAUXRN010000078.1 GCA_030681835.1 Actinomycetota bacterium | reverse complement strand
GGCCCTTCTCGTAGCCCTGAGTCACACCTGTGACCTTGTTGGCCACGTGGGTGCGGGTCAGGCATTGCAGGGAGCGTGAGGCGCGCTCGTCGTCGGGGCGGGTGACGATGAGTGCGCCCTCCTCCTCGGACACGATGATCGGGTCGGCAACCGTCAGGTTGAGCGTGCCCTTTGGGCCGGTCACCGTGACGAGGCTGCCGTCGACCTTCGCGGTCACTCCTGCAGGCACGGGGATGGGCTGGCGTCCAATACGCGACATGTCGTCCTCCCCTACCAGACGTAGGCGAGGACTTCCCCGCCTACGCCCTTCTGCGCGGCCTGACGGTCGGTCAGGAGTCCGGACGAGGTCGAGAGGATCGCGATGCCCAGGCCGCCAAGGACGCGCGGCAACGCCGTGCTCTTGGCGTACACGCGCAGTCCGGGCTTGGACACCCGGCGCAGGCCCGCGATCGATCGCTCGCGCGACGGGCCGTACTTGAGGTCGAGGGTCAACGTCTTGCCGACGGTGGCATCCTCGACGTGCCAGCCGGCGATGTAGCCCTGGGCCTTGAGGATCTCGGCGATGTTCGCCTTGATCTTCGAGTGGGGCATCGCCACGGCGTCGTGGTACGCGGAGTTGGCATTGCGCAGTCGCGCAAGCATGTCCGCGATCGGGTCGGTCATTGTCATGGCCTTGTTGGCCTTCCTCGCTGTGGTATCCATCGGGGCGGGGTGCCCTTCGGACCTGCAGCGTCGTGGTTTACCAGCTGCTCTTGGTCACGCCGGGGAGCTCGCCCGCGTGGGCCATCTCCCGCACGCAGATCCGGCACAGGCCGAACTTGCGGTAGACCGAATGCGGACGGCCGCACTTGGTGCACCGGGTGTAGGCCCGGACCTTGAACTTGGGGGTCTTCTGCTGCTTCTGGACGAGCGCCTTCTTAGCCATTCGGCTCATGCCTCCTTGAAGGGGAAACCGAGAAGGCGCAGCAGGGCGCGGCCTTCGTCGTCGGTCATAGCGGTCGTGACGATCGTGATGTCCATGCCCCGGACGCGATCGATCTTGTCCTGGTCGATCTCATGGAACATCGACTGCTCGTTGAGGCCGAAGGTGTAGTTGCCCCGGCCGTCGAACTGCCGAGGCGACAGGCCCCGGAAGTCACGGATACGGGGCAGTGCGATCGACAGCAGCCGGTCCAGGAACTCCCACATCCGGTCGTTGCGCAGGGTGACGTGCGCCCCGATCGGCTGGCCCTCGCGCAGCTTGAACTGCGCGATCGACTTGCGGGCCTTGGTGACCTGCGGCTTCTGGCCGGTGATGTCAGCGAGGTCGCGGATGGCGCCCTCGATGAGCTTGGAGTCGCGGGCCGCGTCGCCGACGCCCATGTTCACGACGACCTTGGAGATCGTCGGGACCTGCATGATGTTTGCGAAGGCGAATTCCTCCCGCAGCGCGGGGATGATCTCAGCCCGGTAGCGCGCCTTCAGGCGCGGGATCGTGGTCTCGGTAGTGGCAGTCATGGCTTCCTCAGATGTCCTTGCCAGTGCGGCGGGAGATGCGGACGCTGCGCTCGGCGGCATACGTCGAGCCGTCGGTGCGGCGCTTCTCGACCTGCTCCTTGCGGAAGCCGACCCGGGTGGGCCGACCGTCCTCGGGGTCGATGACCATCACGTTCGAGACATGGATGGGTGCCTCGGTCGTGATGATGCCGCCCGTCTTGGCGCCGCGGGCGTTCTGCCCCACCTTGGTGTGCTTCTTGATGCGGTTCACGCCCTCGACGATGATGCGGTCGGACTCGGGGTACACCTCGATGACCTTGCCCTTCACCCCGCGGTCCTTGCCGGAGATGATCTGGACGAGGTCGCCCTTGCGGATGTTCAGCGACATGGCTACAGCACCTCCGGGGCCAGCGAGATGATCTTCATGAACTTCTTCTCGCGAAGTTCACGGCCGACCGGACCGAAGATCCTGGTGCCGCGCGGCTCACCGTCGCCCTTGAGGATGACGGCGGCGTTCTCGTCGAAGCGGATGTACGAGCCGTCGGGCCGGCGGCGCTCCTTGCGGGTGCGCACGATGACCGCCTTGACGACCTCGCCCTTCTTGACGTTGCCGCCAGGGATGGCGTCCTTGACCGTAGCGACGATGACGTCGCCGATGCCCGCGTAGCGACGCTTCGAGCCGCCGAGCACCCGGATGCACAAGATCTCCTTGGCACCGGTGTTGTCGGCGACACGAAGTCGCGACTCCTGCTGAATCACTGCATTCTCCTGATCGTCTGCCGGTTCTCGTCTGAGCCTGGCGGAACTAGTGGGCTACTTGGCCTTCTCGAGGATCTCGACCACGCGCCAGCGCTTGGTCGCGGACGTGGGACGCGTCTCCATCAGGAGGACGCGATCGCCAACGCCGGCGGCATTGGCCTCGTCGTGCGCCTTGAGCTTGCTCGTGCGGCGCACGACCTTGCCGTACATCGGGTGCTTGAAGCGGTCCTCGACCGCCACGACCACCGTCTTGTCCATCTTGTCGCTCACGACAAGCCCCTCGCGGGTCTTGCGGTAGCCGCGGGTCTCGATCACGCCAGCCTCATTCGCGCTCATGCGGCACCCTCGGTGCCATCAGTGTCAATTCCCTCGAAGGGGGTGATGCCCAGCTCGCGCTCCCGAAGGATCGTGTAGATCCGCGCGATGTCCTTGCGGACGGCGCGCAGCCGGCCATGGTTCTCCAGCTGGCCAGTGGCCCCCTGGAAGCGGAGGTTGAAGAGCTCCTCCTTGGCCTCCCGAAGCTTGGTTGCCAGCTCACTGTCGTCGAGGTTGCGGAGTTCGCCAACCTGGGTGCCTGCGGCCATCAGTTGTCACCTGCCTCGTCGCGCCGAACGATCCGGCACTTCATCGGGAGCTTGTGCATGGCACGGGTCAGTGCCTCGTTCGCGATCTTCTCGTCCGGGAACGACAGCTCGAACATCACGCGCCCGGGCTTGACGTTGGCGACCCACCACTCCGGCGAGCCCTTGCCCGAGCCCATGCGCGTCTCGGCCGGCTTCTTGGTCAGCGGCCGGTCCGGGTAGATGTTGATCCAGACCTTGCCACCGCGGCGGATGTGACGCGTGATGGCGATACGCGCCGACTCGATCTGCCGGTTCGTGACGTACGCCGGCTCGAGGGCCTGGAGGCCGTACGTGCCGAACGTCACCTCGGTGCCGCCCTTGGCAACGCCACGCCGCGTGGGGTGGTGCTGCTTGCGATGCTTGACCCTGCGGGGTATCAACATGGCTGCTAGCCCTCCTGGCCTTCTGCGGCGGCCGCGACCTCGACCGGAGCCTCGACAACGGCCTCGACAACCGGCGTCTCCACCGCACCCGGAGCCAGTCGCGGTCGGTCGGGACGCGTGCGAGGACCACTCAGGCGCGCCGTTGCCGCTGCGGCCTCGCGCTCGGCGCGGGATGACAGAGCGTCGCCCTTGTAGATCCACACCTTCACGCCGATGCGCCCGAACGTCGTACGAGCTTCGTAGAAGCCGTAATCGATGTCCGCCCGCAGCGTGTGCAGCGGCACCCGGCCCTCACGGTAGAACTCGGTGCGTGACATCTCCGCGCCGCCGAGGCGCCCGGAAACCTGTACCCGGATCCCCTTGGCGCCGCTCTTCATGGTGCTCTGCATGCCCTTGCGCATGGCACGACGGAAGGACACGCGGCTGGACAGCTGCTCGGCGATCCCCTGGGCCACGAGTTGGGCCTCGATCTCGGGGTTCTTGACCTCGAGGATGTTCAGCTGCACCTGCTTGCCGGTGAGCTTCTCCAGGTCACCACGGATCCGGTCGGCCTCGGCGCCGCGGCGGCCGATGACGATGCCGGGACGCGCAGTGTGGATGTCGACGCGCACCCGGTCACGGGTGCGCTCGATCTCGACCCGGGCGATGCCGGCCCGCTCCATGCCCTTCGAGAGCAGCTTGCGGATCTGGACGTCCTCGGACACGTAGTCGCGGTAGCGCTGGCCCGGCTTGGAGCTGTCGGCGAACCAACGAGTGTTGAAGTCGGTGGTGATGCCCAGCCGGAAGCCGTGCGGGTTTACTTTCTGGCCCACTGTCGGGTCACCCTTCCTTCGTCGCGGCGGCTTCTGAAGCCGACGCCTTCTTCGCGGTGGCCTTCTTGGCCGGAGCCTTCTTGGCCGGAGCCTTCGTGGCCGGAGCCTTCGTGGCGGTGGCCTTGCTGGCCGGAGCCTTCTTGGCCGCAGCCTTCTTGGCCGGAGCCTTGTCCGCCGCCGGCGTGGCAGCAGCCTCAGCAACCGGCTTGGCCTTGGCGGTCGGGGCCTTGGCGGCCGCCGGCGCCGCAACCGGCTTGGCCTTGGCCACGGGGGCGATGCCGTCGGACACGATCACCGTGATGTGGCTGCTGCGCTTGCGGATGCGGTAGGCGCGACCCTGGGCACGCGGACGAATCCGCTTCATGGTTGGGCCCTCGTCGACATAGGCCTCGCTCACCACGAGGACGCGGGCGTCCATGGCGTGGTTGTTCGTCGCGTTCGCGATGGCGCTGTCGAGCACCTTGCCAATCGGCTCGCTGGCCGCCTGGGGTGCGAACCGCAGCACCGCCTGGGCGTCCGTCGCGTTCATCCCTCGAATGAGGTCGATGACGCGGCGCGCCTTCATGGGCGTGACGCGGACGTACCGCGCCTGGGCCCTGGCTTCCATGTCTATCCCCTTGCTCGTAGTTGCTGTTCGTCGATGAGCCAGCGCCTAGCGGCGCTTGGCCTTGCGGTCGTCCTTGACGTGCCCACGGAAGGTCCGCGTCGGGGCAAACTCCCCCAGCTTGTGGCCGACCATGTTCTCCGAGACGAAGACCGGCACGTGCTTGCGTCCGTCGTGCACCGCGATGGTGTGGCCGAGCATTGCCGGCACGATCATCGAGCGACGCGACCACGTCTTGATGACGTTCTTGGAACCCGCCTCGTTCTGCGCATCCACCTTCTTGATCAGGTGGGTGTCGACGAACGGGCCCTTCTTCAGGCTGCGTGGCATGTCGTTCCTAACGCTTCTTGCCGGACTTGCGGCGGCGGACGATGAACTTGTCGCTGGCCTTGTTGGCCGAGCGGGTGCGACCCTCGGGCTTGCCATTGGGGTTGACGGGGTGGCGTCCACCGGAGGTCTTGCCCTCGCCGCCACCGTGCGGGTGGTCGACCGGGTTCATGGCGACGCCTCGGACGGTCGGGCGCTTGCCCTTCCAGCGCATGCGTCCGGCCTTGCCCCAGTTGATGTTTGACTGCTCGGCGTTGCCCACCTCGCCGACCGTGGCGCGCGAGCGCAGGTCGACGTTGCGGATCTCACCGGATGGCATGCGCAGCTGCGCGTAGGGACCGTCCTTGGCAACCAACTGCACCGACGCCCCGGCCGAGCGAGCGATCTTCGCGCCGCCGCCTGGCTTGATCTCGACGGCGTGGATCACGGTGCCGACGGGGATGTTGCGCAGGGGCAGGTTGTTGCCCGGCTTGATGTCCGCGCTCGGGCCCGTCTCGATCGGGTCGCCCTGCTTCAGCTTGTTCGGCGCGATGATGTAGCGCTTCTCGCCATCGGCGTAGTGCAGGAGCGCGATGCGCGCGGTGCGGTTGGGGTCGTACTCGATGTGGGCGACCTTGGCCGGCACGCCGTCCTTGTCCGCACGACGGAAGTCGATGACCCGGTACGCCCGCTTGTGGCCGCCGCCCTGGTGCCGGGTCGTGATCTTGCCCGAGTTGTTTCGGCCGCCCTTCTTCGACAGCGGCCGCACCAGCGACTTCTCCGGTTCCGACCGGGTGATCTCAACGAAGTCGGCGACGCTCGAGCCACGACGGCCCGGCGTTGTCGGCTTGTACTTGCGGATTCCCATGGCGTTCTTTCCGTCTCGTGAGTTTCAGTCCAGTCAGGACCCGGTCAGGAGACCGGGCCTCCGAAGATGTCGATGCGGTCGCCGGCGGCCACCGTGACGATGGCGCGCTTCGTGGCCGGGCGACGGCCGAAGCCGGTGCGCGTCCGCAGTCGCTTGCCCTCGCGGTTCAAGGTGTTCACCGACGTGACCTTGACGCCGAAGACCTGCTCGACGGCGATCTTGATCTGCGTCTTGTTCGCGCCGGGCGCCACCACGAAGGTGTACTTGTTCTCGTCGAGGAGCCCGTAGCTCTTCTCCGAGATGACCGGCGAGATCAGGATGTCGCGGGGATCTGCGATTCTCATTCCGCGGCCTCACTTTCGGTGGCGACAGCCTTGACCGACTTGCCCGAAGCAGGACCGGCAAGGAAGGTATCGAGTGCAGCGCGGGTGAAGACGACCTGGTCGCTCACCAGCACGTCGTACGTGTTGAGCTGGTCGACGAACAGCAGGTGGACCGCGGGAACGTTGCGCAGGCTCAGTGCCGACACCTCGTCGTCGCGGTCGATGGCCACGAGGAGGTTGCCCTCGAGCCCAAGCGCCGCGAGGGCCGCGATGGCCGCCTTGGTTGAGGGGGTCTCCCCCGCGATGAGCTCCGTGACCACATGGATCCGGCCGTCGCGGGCCCGGTCAGACAGGGCGCCGCGCAGCGCGGCAGCCTTCATCTTCTTGGGGGTGCGCTGGGAATAGTCCCGCGGGGTTGGTCCGTGGACGACGCCGCCGCCCACGAACTGGGGTGCGCGGATCGAGCCCTGACGAGCGCGGCCGGTCCCCTTCTGCTTGTACGGCTTGCGGCCACCACCGCTCACCTCGGCTCGGGTCTTGGTGCTGGCCGAGCCCTGGCGAGCCGCAGCGAGCTGGGCCACGACGACCTGGTGAATGAGCGGGACGTTGACCTGGACGTCGAAGATCTCCGCGGGCAGCTCCACGCTGCCGGACGCCTTGCCTGCCGGCGTGCGTACGTCGATGGCGGTCATGCCTTGCCCTCCTTGACGGCCGTGCGGACGAACACGAGCCCGCCCTTGGGGCCGGGAACGGCGCCCTTGATGAGGAGCAGGCCGCGCTCGGCGTCGATGCCCTGGATGACGAGGTTCTGGGTGGTCTGGCGAACCCCGCCCATGCGACCGGCCATCTTCATGCCGCGGAAGACGCGGCCCGGCGTGGCACAGCCGCCGATCGAGCCGGGTGAGCGGTGCTTGCGCTGCACGCCGTGGGACGCCTTCAGCCCGTGGAAGCCGTGGCGCTTCATGACGCCGGCGAAGCCCTTGCCCTTCGTGGTCCCGACGACGTCGACGACCTGGCCGGCCTCGAACGCGTCGGTGCCTAGCTCCTGCCCGAGGGTGTACTCGCTGGCGTCATCGGTCCGGATCTCGACGAGGTGACGGCGCGGCGTCACGCCGGCCTTGGCGAAGTGGCCGCCCTGCGGCTTGTTCACCTTGCGGGGATCGATCGCGCCGAAGGCGATCTGGACGGCCGAGTAGCCGTCGTTCTCCTGGGAGCGGACCTGGGTGACGACGCACGGCCCGGCCTTGACCACGGTCACGGGGACGACCTTGTTGCTGTCGTCCCAGACCTGGGTCATGCCGAGCTTCTCGCCCAGAACGCCCTTCACGTTGGTGCCCATCTGCTGTGTCCTTGCCTTCGTGGTCTAGAGGAGCGCGGTCAGAGCTTGATCTCGATGTCGACGCCGGCCGGAAGGTCGAGACGCATGAGCGAGTCGACGGTCTTGGGCGTCGGGTCGAGGATGTCGATGAGCCGCTTGTGCGTGCGCATCTCGAAGTGCTCGCGGCTGTCCTTGTACTTGTGCGGCGATCGGATGACGCAGTAGATGTTCTTCTCGGTCGGCAGCGGCACCGGGCCCGCGACCTGCGCGCCGGTCCGGGTCACCGTCTCGACGATCTTGCGTGCCGAGGAGTCGATGACCTCGTGGTCATAGGCCTTGAGCGGGATGCGGATCTTCTGTCCCGCCATGGGGGCTTGGTGTCCTTACTCGTGTAGTGCCGCTACGTGGTCCGTGCTGGTCGTTCTGGTGGTCCTTGGCTTTCGTGGTGGGCGGCGGGTCGCGCCGCCCACCACGAAGTCAGGTGATCCTGGTAGCCGTCGGCTACTTGAGGATCTTGGTGACGCGGCCGGCGCCCACGGTGCGGCCGCCCTCGCGGATGGCGAAGCGCAGGCCTTCCTCCATGGCGATCGGCTGGATCAGGTCGACCAGCATCTCGGTGTTGTCGCCCGGCATGACCATGTCCTTGCCCTCCGGCAGGGTCACGACGCCGGTGACGTCGGTCGTCCGGAAGTAGAACTGCGGCCGGTAGTTGTTGAAGAACGGCGTGTGACGGCCGCCCTCGTCCTTGGACAGGATGTAGACCTGCGCCTCGAACTCCGTGTGCGGGGTGATCGAGCCGGGCTTGCAGCACACCTGGCCACGCTCGACGTCCTCGCGCTTCACGCCACGAAGGAGCAGGCCCACGTTCTCGCCGGCCTGGCCCTCGTCGAGCAGCTTGCGGAACATCTCCACGCCGGTGACGACCGTCTTGGTGGCCGGGCCGGGGTGGATGCCGACGATCTCGATCTCCTCGTTGACCTTCACGATGCCGCGCTCGATCCGGCCGGTCACGACGGTGCCGCGGCCGGTGATCGTGAAGACGTCCTCGACAGGCATGAGGAACGGCTTGTCGACCTCACGCTCGGGAGTCGGGATGTAGGTGTCGACGGCGTTCATGAGCTCGAGGATGGACTCGCCCCACTTGGCGTCGCCCTGCAGCGCCGGGAAGGCCGCCACGCGGACCACGGGAAGGTCGTCGCCCGGGAACTCGTAGATGGACAGCAGCTCGCGGACCTCCATCTCGACGAGCTCGATGAGCTCCTCGTCATCGACCATGTCGCACTTGTTCAGGGCGACGACGATCGACGGGACGCCGACCTGGCGGGCCAGGAGGACGTGCTCCTTCGTCTGCGGCATCGGGCCGTCGGTGGCCGCGACCACGAGGATCGCGCCGTCCATCTGGGCTGCGCCGGTGATCATGTTCTTGATGTAGTCGGCGTGACCCGGGCAGTCGACGTGGGCGTAGTGACGCGCCTCGGTCTGGTACTCGACGTGCGCGATCGAGATGGTGATGCCGCGCTGTCGCTCCTCGGGAGCCTTGTCGATCATGTCGAACGGCGTGAACGGGTTCACGTCCGGGTACTTGTCGTGCAGCACCTTGGTGATGGCGGCAGTCAGCGTC
>JAUXRN010000074.1 GCA_030681835.1 Actinomycetota bacterium | reverse complement strand
CGCTCGCTGCCGCCCGTGCCCATGGCGACGGTGCTGCCGTCCGGCCAGCGCAGCATCGTCGGCGCCATCATCGAGCCCATCCGCGCGCCCGGCCGCAGGGGATCGCCCGGCTGCAGGTCCTCCTCGCCCAGCATGTTGTTGAGCGGGATGCCCCAGTGCGGGACCACGGTGCCGGAGCCCGACCCGTTGGACGTCGACAGTGCCGCGACGGTCCCCTCCGCGTCGACGACGGAGATGTGCGTCGTGCCGGTCGGCACCTGCCCACGGCCACGATGCGCCTCGACGGCATCGGCCTGCGCGGCGACGAGGTCACCCCACGCGACCGCGCCCAACGGCGACAGCCTCGACAGTGCATCCAGGACGATCCGGCCGCCGGCGGAGGGCCCCGGATTCGTCGAGATCTCGACTCCGCGGTGGCGGACGGCCAGGGCCTCGCGCAGCACGGGGGAGTAGGCGGCGAGGTCCTCGGCGCCGATCAGCCCGCCTCCCGCCTGCGAGCCCTCCAGCAGCCTGCCGGAGTAGGCGGGATCGTCCGGCCCGGCAACCGATCCCGACCCCCAGGCTTCGAGCAGGCGCGCGTAGTCCCGGTTGGCGTACCGGCCGGTGGCATCGACGTCAGCGAACAGGGCCCGGCTGCCGGGGGTCAGCAGCAGCAGGTCGCGCAGGATCCGCTCGAAGGCCAGCTGCACCGGAGCGAGGTCGACGCCGGCCCTGGCCAGGTGCGTCGCCGGGGCCACGAGCGCGGCCAGCGGGAGCCGCCCCCACCGGCGGTGCGCCTCGGCGTACCCCGCGAAGCAGCCCGGCACCGCGACCGTGCCCCAGCCGACGTGGAACGCCTGCTCGCTGGCCGTGGCGGCGGGCCCGCCGCTGGCGAAGTCGATGACCACACGTTCGACGTGAGGCTCAGCCGCGCCGAGGCCCAGGCCCGGGACGGCGACGAAGAAGTCGAGGACCTCGGCCGCGCGCCCCGGCTCCATGTGGAGCAGGAAGCCGCCCCCGCCGAGGCTGGTGAGGACCGGCTCGGACACGGCCGCCGCAAGCGCAGCGGCCAGGGCCGCGTCGACCGCGGAGCCGCCTGACCGCAGCGTCTCGACCGCAGCGCCGACCGCCTCTGCGGAACCCGCGGCGACGGCAGCCGAGCCGGGCGGTCCGTGGACGGCAGCCGGGGTGAACATCTGGCCATGCTAGGGCGACGCCCGAGCGTGGACGCCGGACCGCTGATAACCTGCGCCGAGAAGGCGCGGGCCATCCTCGCGCCGCTTAGCCACAAGGAGATTCGCATGGCAGTCGGCCCCGTCGACGTCGTCATCATCGGCTTCCCCGGCAACAAGTTCAACGGCGAGATCGCTCCCGCGATCGTCGACCTCGTGAACGCCGGCACGATCCGCGTGATCGACCTGCTCTTCATCATGAAGGATGCTGACGGCAGCATCACCACCATCGAGGCCGGCAACCTCGGCGAAGGCCTGGAGGGCTTCCTGACGATCGACATCGTCCAGCCCGGCGCCCTGAACGACGAGGACGCAGACGAGGTCGCCGAGGACCTGCCCCTCAACAGCGCGGCCATGCTCATCGCCTTCGAGAACACGTGGGCGGCCCAGTTCGTCAAGGCGGTCCAGGCGGCCGATGGCTTCGTCATCGACCAGATCCGCATCCCCGTCGACGTCGTCAACGCCGTCGTCACCGCCGGCTAGTCACCTTCCACCGAAACGAGAGGCACCTTCATGGGACTCATGCGCATGGCCGCCCGCACCGCCGTCGTCGCCGGGACCGCCACCGCGGTCTCGGGCCGCGTCGCCCACCGGCAGGCCGCGAAGTACAACGACCAGGCAGCTGAGCAGCAGGCCGCGGCAGCACCGGCTCCGGCCGCTCCGGCCGAGGACGACCAGATGACGCAGCTGCAGAACCTCGCCCAGCTGCACACCCAGGGCGTGCTGTCCGACGAGGAGTTCGCGGCCGCCAAGGCCAAGGTCCTCGGCATCTGATCGACGCAGCACCCGTGGGCGAGGTCGAGCCCTACTCACGGCTGGCAGGGGTCTACGACGAGCTTGTCGTGGACCCCTGCTTTCCTGTGTGGGCCGACTTCCTCGACGCCCTGTGGCGCTCGGATGCCGTCGAGGTGCGCACGGTCCTCGACGTCTGCTGCGGTACGGGACTGCTGGCGGCGGAGCTCATCCCGCGCGGCTATGCCGTGGTCGGCATCGACGCGTCCCAGCCGATGCTCGATCGCGCGCGCGCCCGGCTCGGGCCCGGCGTCGACCTTCGACGGGCGACTCTCCCGGAGCTGCCGGTCGACGGCATCTTCGATGCGGGCGTCTGCACGTTCGACGGGCTGAACTACCTCTCGCCCAGCGACTTCCGGGCCAGCCTCGCTGCCATCGCGCAGTGCCTTCGTCCGGGCGGCTGGCTGGTCTTCGACATCCACACCGACGCGATGCTGGCCCTGGCTGCGGAGAACCCCCGCATCGACGGCGAGGAGGACGGACACGCCTTCTCCCTGGCGAACGCCGTCGACCCGGCCGCGCGCACGGTGGACACCACGATCGACTTCGAGGATGACCAGGGCGCCGCCAGCGAGACGCACCGCCAGTACTTTCACCCGGACGACGAGGTCCGGGCCGCGCTCGCCGACGCCGGGCTTGACGTCATCGGGGTGGCCGACGAATACAGTTCACGCCCTGCCGGTGAGTCGACCATGCGCGCGACCTGGGTCTGCCGGGTTCACGTGTAGGGAAGTCGGTAACCGTGTGAGAGGGTTCCGTGGAGGGTGGCGCGGGGTGCTTGACGAACCACGCGCCGAGCCTCGGGTCGCTAGCTCAATGGTAGAGCTGCGGACTTTTAATCCGTAGGTTCGGGGTTCGAGCCCCCGGCGACCCACCTTCGAATAGTCGTTTGATACCAACAACTATCAGCCGTGTCGGCGTTTTCAGTACTCTTCATTTGTGAGCCGCTAGCCCTTTCTTTAGCCCTTTCATATGAGTCGACCCGCGTCCCGGTGGGTCTCGACGCGTGCGAAGGACCTCGGTGTTGGCGGCGGCCGTATGGGCCCTGGGTCGCGCATGGAGGGTGTTCGCCGGTCAGGTCCTGCGTGGGACCGTCGGAGACTATGGCTCGTTCGACGTCGGTGTCGGGCTGGCGAGGGCCGGGGTGTGGCGGTGGGCGCTCGGACGTGGCGGACGGGCGTCCGTCAGTCCGTGGTGGTGAGGAGTCCTGCGGTGTGCGCAGGGTGCACGGTGCACCAGGCGGACCAGAGGGCGTCGATCCGTTGGGGCAGGGTGAGGTCCATGTCGACTCGCAGGCGTGCCCGCTCGTGGTCGTGGCTCTTCTCGTCCTGGGCGCGGGCGTAGTAGCGGTTCGTTGTCATGACGTCGGAGTGCCGCAGGAGGGCTGCGGCCTCGTATTGGGTGCCGCCGCTGTCGACGACGACGCTGGCCGCGTAGGCGCGTAGGTCCTTGATGTGCAGGGCGCGGCGACGGGGATCGAGTTCAGGGAGGGTACGGTCACCCGTCAGGCCGGCGGCCTTTCGGGCGGGGTACCACACGCGCTTGCTCCAGTCGGTGTGGTCGATCGTCATCGTGGGCTTCATGCCGCGCCCGTAGCGAGTCGGGCGGAATAGCAGGTCACCTCCGGGCCGATCCTCAATGGCGCGGGACTCGGCCAACTCGATCAGTGCCGTCCACAGGGGGGTCGGCAGGGGCACGGTGGCGGCGTTGCCTCCCTTGACTTGCTCGACCTGCCAGCCGGCGACCTCGTTGTTCCATACGAAGATCCGCCGGACGCTGAGCTTGGGGCGTTCGGGCCACACGTCGGACACGGACAGGCCGACGGCCTCGCCCCATCTCAGGCCGGCCCAGGCGATGAGCAGGATCAGGAGGCGGTCCTCTCGCCGGGGCGGGTGGGAGGCGAGTACGGCCAGTTCCTGCCAGGACGGCAGCAGGACGGGGTCTGCCGTCAGGCGCCGGCTTCGGCCTTCCTTCGTGCTGGCTCGGCGGACCTCCCGCGCCGGGTTCACCGCGAGCCGGCCTTTGCGCACCTCCCACGCGAGGGCCGCCCGGATCACCGCGTATCCCTTCGACGCGCGCCGGTGGGACACGCCGACCTCGCGGATGTCCCGCAGCCACGCGTCCAGGGCGGGGCTGTCCAGGCGGCTGAGGGGGACCCTGCCGAGGTTGGCCCGGGGGTGGGTGATGACGTTCTTGAGAACCTCCCGATAGTCGCGCACCGTGTTGACGGCGATCGGGTCGAGGCCGTCGTTGCGGCGGTCGACGATGTATTCGGAGATCACGGTCTCCAGGCGCCGCGCCGGTGCCCCGGGCTGGCCGACTGGCTTGCGCTTGCGGCCACGGTCGATGTCGGCGATCGCCTCGTTGAGGGCACGCCGGCAAGCGGCGGCGGTGTCGAAGGAACCGGGGATGGGGCGGCGGTGCCGGTCCACGCGTGTGGGAAGCCGGCCTTGCCAGATCCCGGAGCCTGGCGGGTTCTGCCGGACTGATCCCTCGAGTCCGCCCTTCTGACGTCCCAACCTGTGCCTCCGAGATCAGTGGACGGTTCGTGACTTGCGACGGCACCAGTCTTCGTAAGTGGCGGTCGCACGTATACCGGCTGCCCTCAGTGTGTGGAGACGCGATAGGAGCCTGTGGATAACGCCTCAGGGTCAGTACGCGCGCTCGTCGCGTGCACCGATGAACGCGTCGATGTCCTCCTGCGCGTAGCGCACCAGGCGCCCGATGCGCCGGCAGGGAATCACGCCGTCGATCGTGAGTTGGCGCACGAAGGTCGTGGATACGGACAGCGCCGTCGCGACTTCCACTGCGGTGAACAGCGCGCGAGGCAAGACTGTGATCTCGGTGGGAAGGTCAGCGACCGCCTGGCTCATGGCTACCCCTTAACTCTGTCGGCGTATCAACGCAACGTTGAAACGCACTCTTCGAATACCCCTTCATTCCGGTCAACGGTGCGACCCCCTCGGTGCCTCGCATTCGGAGTGACATCGCCACTGTGCGATCCCCGAGTGCGAGGCACCGCGGCCTCAACGAGTTGCGTCCGGCAGAGTGGTGTACGGATCCCGGTGAGCGTGTCGCGCTGACGTAGGCGACGGTCATCGGGTGATCCTTCGAGTGATCTCTCACAACCGACTCGAAGAAGGACATCACGATGACCGTCAATCCAAGTATCGACCCTGCCCGCCTGATCGAGGAGCAGCTGTCCCAGGCGTCTCCTGACCTGCTGCGGGAGCTGCTCACGCTGTTCATCAACACCCTGATGAGTGCGGAGGCGGACGCGGTCTGCGGCGCTGCGTATGGAACGCAGAGCCCGGACCGCACGAATCGCCGCAACGGCTACCGGGTGCGGGAGTTCGACACCCGTGCCGGGACGCTGGACCTGGCGTTGCCGAAGCTGCGGTCGGGGACCTGCTTCCCGGAGTGGCTGCTGGAGCGGCGCAAGCGCGCCGAGCGGGCCCTGACATCGGTGATCGCGACGTGCTACCTGCTCGGGTGAGCACGCGCCGGATGGACAGGCTGGTGCAGTCCTTGGGGATCACGGGCCTGAGCAAGTCGCAGGTCTCGGAGATGGCCAAGGACCTCGACGAGCACGTGGAGCAGTTCCGCACGCGCCGGATCGATGACGCTGGCCCGTTCACGTTCGTGGCTGCGGACGCCCTGGTGCTGAAGGTCCGTGAGGGCGGCCGCGTCGTGGGCGTCCACGCCCTCGTCGCGACCGGCGTCAACGTGGACGGTCATCGGGAGATCCTGGGGCTGCAGGTGACCACGAGCGAGGATGGCGCCGGCTGGCTGGGGTTCTTCCGTGACGTGGTCGCCCGCGGCCTGGCCGGGGTCAAGCTCGTCACCTCGGACGCGCACGCCGGCCTGGTGGCCGCGATCGGGGCGACCTGTGAGGGCGCAGCGTGGCAGAGGTGCCGCACGCATTACTCGGCGAACCTGATGTCGATCACGCCGAAGTCATCGTGGCCGTGGGTCAAGACGATGCTGCATTCGATCTATGACCAGCCCGATGCCGAGGCCGTGCACGCCCAGTTCGACCGCGTCATCACCGCCCTGGAGACCAAGCTGCCCGACGTCGCCGACCACCTCGAGGGCGCCCGCGCGGACATCCTCGCGTTCACCGCCTTCCCCAAGGAGATCTGGCGGCAGACCTAGTCGACGAACCCGCGGCTCAACCGCGAGATCCGGCGCAGGACCGACGTCGTCGGCATCTTCCCCGACCGAGGCTCGAGCATCCGCCTGGTCGGCGCCGTCCTGGCCGAGCAGCGCGATGAATGGGCCGAAGGCCGCCGCTACCTCGGCCTCGACGCCCTCGCCAAGTCACAAGCTGTCACCAGCAACGAACAGGAGGCCACCGACGACATCACGCTGCAGGCGCTGAGCGCCTGAACCACGACGACGAAGGATCAGCCGTCGTACACCACCTCACAGGACTTGACCAGGCGACGGCATGCTCTCGGCTCGCGGTGCTATGCCGCGGGCGCGTCTGCAGGACCCGGAGCGTACAAGGGCCGCCGGACCAACGGCTCGCTCCCGGTGCATGCGCGGAATTGACGCGAAGCAAATGACTCGAAACCTTTTCCGCGTTCCTATTGATTACCCTCACATCCTACTCTATGGTCCGACCATAGATACGGACGTACCACATACAGGAGGACCACGCATTATGAGGCGAGTCTGGGCTGCGGCACGGTCTTGCGGAATAGCGTCTCGGCAAGGGCCGCCAGAGGGCCAACGTCAAGGGCACACGGGTCGGAAGGGCCGTGGATCCTTCAAAACGACGAGGTGACACGAATGACACAGACACTGTCCGATGGATTGTTGATCGATCGTATGGCGCGGACCGTCGATGGGGTTCGCATGTTCATAGGTGGCGAGTGGCAGTCGGCGGAATCGGGCGCGACGTTCGACACCGTAGATCCGAGCACAGGCAGGGTCATCGCCTCGGTGCCGAGGGCCGGCTCGATTGATGTCGACCGTGCGGTGAAAGCTGCCGCGGATGCCGCCGTCGCCTGGCAGTTCACCGATGCCCTCACTCGCGCTGCGCTGCTGCGCCAGCTTGGCGCCCTCGTGGTCGAGAATGTAGACGAGTTGGCGTGGCTCGAAGCGCTCGACTCCGGGCACTACATCGACAAGGCGCGCGATCTTGTCATGGCGCTTCCGCTCTGGTTGGACTACCACGCAGGCCTCGCGAACATAGTGGGTGGCCGCACCATTCCGGTTCCTGGCGACAAACTGAGTTTTACGCTACTTGAGCCACTCGGAGTCACTGCTCACATCGTCCCTTGGAACTACCCGTTGTTGGTCATGGCACGATCTATCGCGCCGGCGCTCGCGCTGGGCAACACAGTTGTCGTGAAGCCAGCTGAGCAGACACCGTTGACCGCCCTCTATTTTGCCAGGCTCGTCGAGGAAGCCGGATTCCCTACCGGGGTCTTTAACGTCGTGACGGGATTTGGGGAGGAGGCCGGTGCGCCGCTTGCCGCGCACCCGGACGTCGCCGGTATCACGTTCACGGGATCAACGGAAACGGGCAGGATTGTTGCAAAGTTGGGCGCGGACCATATCGCCCAGGTGAACTTGGAACTGGGCGGGAAGAGTCCAGTCATCGTGTTTCCCGATGCCAAGATCGATGACGCGGTGGAGGCAACGATTCAGGGCTTCTGCTCCCATGCCGGCCAAGTATGCATCGCAGGAAGCAGGCTTTTCCTCCACGATGCCATCCGGGATGAGTTCTTGGGCAAATTGACCCAACGACTTGAGTCTGTGCGCATCGGGGACAGCTTCGAGAGTCGAACTCAGTTCGGCCCGCTCGTGTCGAGCGAGCAGTTGGATCGGGTACTGAGTTACATCGACATTGGCAAGTCTGAGGCGACCCTCTATTACGGTGGCGGGCGGCCTTCGGGGGTTGCTGATGGAGGCTATTTCGTCGAACCGACCGTCTTCATCGACGTGGCCCCGACCGCCCGAATCGCTCGTGAGGAGATCTTCGGACCGGTGCTCTCAGTGTTGGGATGGTCCGACGTCGACGACCTCGTACGGCAGGCCAATGACTCCCAGTTTGGACTGTTCGCAGCGATTTGGACGCAGGACCTCCGCGACGCGCTGTCGACTGCGCGCCGACTGCAGGTCGGGGGAGTCGTGATCAACGACTGGTTCGGCGAACTTCCGATGGCTCCCCACGGCGGCCATAAGCAGAGTGGCACCGGTCGCGAAGAAGGTCTTGAGACGGTTCAGGGGTACACGCAGGTAAAGCATGTGTGTATCAACCTGAGTGACTCCCTTGTCGATACGTCCGACTGGGCCGCCGCCCCCCTGTAGTCATCTGAGGCATCAGTCGGCTAAGCGCAGTCCTGATTTCGCGGTACTCGACGCAAGAGTCTCGCCAACAGTCCGGAACTAGATTGGAGCACAACGAAGATGGATCTACTATCTCGACCGCGCGATGTCTACGACGTCGTAATCGTTGGAGCTGGACCGAGCGGGGCGGTCGCGGCGAAACGCTTCGCCGAAGCGGGAATGTCGGTTGTCTGTCTTGAGCAGGGCGAGTATCCGGACTATTCGCAGAGCCGGGGCGAGGACCCGGAGTTCGAGCTCACCCGCGACCAGTACTTCAGCTGGAACCCGAATCGCCGTCAGGCACCGTCGGACTACCCCATCAACGACGCAGAGTCTGATGTATCGCCTCTGATGTGGAATGGCGTCGGCGGCGGTTCGGTTATTTATGCTGCGGCGTGGCACCGGTTCAAGCCGAGCGACTTCCGGGTCCGCACGCTGGATGGCGTTGCCGACGACTGGCCCATGACGTACGAAGAACTAGCGCCCTTCTACGCGAGGGTCGAAGAGGATTTCTCGGTTTCGGGAGTGCCCGGAGACACCGCATTCCCCGACGGCTTTGAGCCTCCGCTGCCACCGTTTGCGCTTGGTGACATGGAACGCCGTTTTGCCGCCGCGCATGACCGGCTCGGGTGGCACTGGTGGCCCGGCTCCAACGCAATCGCCACGGTCAAACACGGGTCACTTTCGCCGTGCGTGCGTCGAGGAAGTTGCCTGTGGGGGTGCAACGACGCCGCGAAGGCATCCGTGGATCGGACCCACTGGCCACTGTGCATCTCCTTGGGAGTCACGCTAATTCAGCGGGCCCGTGTCATCAAGGTTGAGACCGACAAGGCTGGCCTTGCAACTGGGGTCACCTACGTCGACCGTGCGACCGGGACAGTCCACTTCCAAGCGGGCCGCACGGTAGTCATCGCAGCCAACGGCGTCGGCACGCCGCGACTCCTCCTGGCGTCGGCTTCTTCGACGCACCCGGATGGACTTGCAAACTCTTCAGGCATGGTCGGCAAGCGACTGATGATCCATCCGTTCAGTACGGTGGTGGGACTGTTCAACGAGTTCTTCGAAGACTGGCAAGGACCCTACGGTCAGAGGGCATACTCCCTCGAGTTCGCCGAATCCAGCCCCGACCGCGATTTCCTCCGTGGTGCGAAGTGGCAGTTGATGGGCACCGGCGGGCCGCTCGCCGCGACCGAGTCGACTTGGGGCGGCTCAGGTGCATGGGGCCCGAGTTTCCACGAGCAGGTACGGAGTCGATTCGGGCACTCCGCAATCTGGGGCATCATTGCGGAGGATCTCCCCGAGGAGAGCAATCAGATCACTCTCGATCCCGAACTCAGAGATTCGGACGGCATGCCCGCCCCCAAGGTGTCGTACCGAACCTCGGAGAACACTCGACGATTGCTTGCCTTCCATGAGCAGCACGCGGACATGTCGATGCGCGAGGCGGGCGCCTACGACACCGTCGTGTCTCCGATCGTTCGCGAGACTGGATGGCACCTCCTCGGCACCGCATGCATGGGCACTGACCCTCGGACATCGGTAGTGGACGGCTACGGCCGTGCGCACGACGTGCCTAACCTCTTCGTTTTCGACGGAAGCGTTATGCCGACGTCGGGTTGCGTGAACCCGACGGGAACCGTAGCGGCGCTGGCCTTGCGCAACGCTGAAGCCGCGGTCGAGTCAGCCAGGTCCCAGCCCGTGAGTGCAGAAACGCGGTGAACATCCTCAACCTTCAGAAGGAGATCCAAATGGACTTGACTAGCGTTCGCGCTCAAGCAACCTGGGCCAGTGATGTCTTGATTCCGACCGATGATGTCAACGGCATGCCGTCGGCGACGGATGCCGGAATGGTTGACACGCTGCTCCCGCGAGCTCTCAAGGCCCGCCCCGACTTGAGTGGAGCGTTCGTTGCTGCGCTTGGCCGACTGCCTTCCGATGAACCGGCCGACGGCCTTGACGCACTCCGAGGACTCGGCGACGCAGAGTTTCAATGTGTCAGCCACATGATCGCCGGAGCGTACTTTCTGAGCGACGACGTCAGGCTCCGCTTGAGGTATCCGGGCCAAGAGGCCCTGTCACTTGAACCCGACTACGACGAAATCCAGGAGATCACGGATCGGGTACGCGCACGGGGACGGCGATACGTCGCACCGTGAATGGCACTTACTCCGGGAGCGGAATCCCCGTACGGCAGCGTCGATTGAGCGTACGGACTCAGGACCTATTCAACTCCAAGCGTTAGGTAGTTATTCCGGGCTCGGAATCGATGCCCGGATCGAGGAACGACAACGAAGAGAGGTAAAGAAATGGCAATCAGACGCCCAGAAGATTTCAAGCACCATGAGGTACAGCTTGCCGACATCAAGATTCACTACGTCCGCGAGGGCTCTGGTCCGCCGCTTCTGCTATTGCATGGCTGGCCGGGATTCTGGTGGGAGTGGAGCAAGGTTATCGGCCCACTCGCGGAGAGTTTCGATGTGATTGTTCCCGACCTGCGCGGGTTCGGCGATTCGGAAAAGCCTGATCTGAAAGACCTTTCCAAGTATTCGCTGGACCGGACGACTGACGATCAGGCCGGCTTGCTGGACGCGCTCGGAATTGATCAGGCCTACGTCGTCGGGCATGACTACGCGGCGATTGTCGTACACAAGTTCATTCGTAAGTATCGCGAGCGCGTTATCAAGGCTGCGATCTTCGATCCGATCACGCCAGACTTCGGCCCCTTCTACCTGGGCATTCCGCACATCGCGGAGTCTTGGTACTCGCAATTCCATCAGACGGACATGTCGGTCGAGTTGGTGACTTCGAGTCGTGAGGCATGCAAGATCTACTTCAAGCATTTCATGGACCACTGGTCGTACCGCGACACGCTCCTCACTGACGAGGAACTGGAAATCCACGTCGACAACTGCATGAAGCCGGGCAACGTCAATGGCGGCTTCAACTACTACCGATCCAACCTCTCCGTCACGAGTAACCCATGGACGGACTTGGATCAAACCTCCACCGATCTGCCCGTGACGATGCTGTGGGGCGTCGGTGATCCCGTGGTGCCTGCCATCCTCGTCGATCAGGTTCCCCCGTACTACTCCAACTACACAATGGAGCTCATCGAGGATGGCGGTCATTTCATGATGGTCGAAAAGCCGGACATCGTTATCGACCGCTTGAAGACCGCGTTCCGCTGATGGCGGTTGCGCGGCATGTCGTCGGCACCGGACTCATTCTGACCGCGACTGCTGGATATCCGATCGTTCCGCTTGGACCCAACCCACA
Organism: Actinomycetota bacterium; assembly: GCA_030681835.1. Taxonomy (GTDB): domain Bacteria; phylum Actinomycetota; class Actinomycetes; order S36-B12; family S36-B12; genus UBA10649. Next base: position 6,614 of record JAUXRN010000074.1, on the reverse strand, counting down.
TAACGCCATGGAAGAGGCAACCAAATGACAACTGTCCAAGAGTCCGCTGCTGCCGAAGCTCCAGCCGCGGCGAAAGGTTTGGCCGACCCTACGGCGCTCGCATTTGCTGCCGTCGGGCTCACGTTCGGGGTGATTGCACTCACGATGACGGGGGCTGTGTCCGCCGATGTCAGCACGATTGTCTTGCCACTTGCCCTCGCTTACGGAACGCTCGCCCTTCTCATCTCTGGCATCGTGTCGTTCAAGTTGGGCGATGTCTTCGGAGCTTTCACCTACACCTCGCTTTCTGCATTCTTCCTTTCGTTTGCGCTAGTGCAGTATTTCCTTGCAGTAAAGGTGACGGCGTTTTCCGCAGGCGACCCCGGCGCGGCCTTCGCTACATTCCTCGGAGGGTGGATCATCATCATCACCTACTTGATGATCTTGGCCTTTACTTATCCGAAGTTGTTCACCGTCATATTCATCGGCGTATGGGCCTCATTGATCCTGCTCGCATTTGGTTTTGCAGGCAACGAGTCGCTTCTGAAGACGGGTGCGTGGATCGGTGTCGCTTCCGCACTGCTCGCCCTGTATGCGTCGGCAGCGGTGTTGTCGAACACGATGCTGGGCCGTCGGGTCTTGCCGATGTGATGGCAGCACCCACCATTGACTCCGTGCTGTCCGGCCAGGCGAGGAACTGGCTGGACGGCACGGTGGCGGAACTCGTTGCCCAGTACTTTGTCTGGCGAGGTGTCCAAAGGGTCTACGGCCTGTGCGGCGGGCACATTCAGCCGATTTGGGATGCAATGGCTCGGCGAGGAATCGCAATCGTCGACGTAAGACACGAGTGCGCTGCCGTTTACATGGCACATGCGGAAGCCGAACTCACCGGTCGACCGGGAATTGCGCTCGTGACGGCGGGCCCTGGGCTGACGAACGCGGTCACCGGTTTGGCGAATGCTTCGGTATCGCGTGCGCCGGTAGTGCTTCTTTGTGGGCGTCCTCCGCGACCCCAGACAGGACGCGGCGCGCTCCAGGAGCTACCACAGGACCTCGTAGTGGCTCCGTTGTGCCGCGCAACGCTGACGGTCGACAATCCCCGGCGCGTCCTCGCAGAGTTGGATCGTGTGATGATGGCTGCGGCCGGCTACGATGCGCCACCGGGACCCGCCTACCTCGACTTCCCAACGGACGTGCTCGACGAAATGGTACGGCCGAGCGACGTTCGGAACTGGTCGATGACGCCGATTAGCCCGCCCCAGGTAATGCCAAGCGCTCTTGACGTCGCTCGCGCCAGGCAGCTCGTGGCGACGGCGCGTCGGCCCCTTGTGATTGGCGGGCGCGGAGTGCGCGAGGTAAGCGGACCGTTAACCACGCTGCTCCAGGGGTCTGGGATACCCTACGTCGACAGTGGCGAGAGCCGAGGTGCTGTGGCGGTCGATCACCCCAACGTCGTGTCCGCCGTTCGCGGCGTCGCTATCCGGGAAGCCGATCTCGTCATCACGTTGGATCGGAATCTGAACTTCCAGTTCGCGTATGGCTCTCCGGCTGTTTTCCACCCGGACGCAAAGTTCCTACGGATCGCGAGTTACGCCTCGCAACTATCCGACAACAGACGCGGAACTGTGGAACTGCGCTGCTCGGTCGCGGCGTTCGTCGATTCGATGGGTGACCATCTGACCGTGCCGGACCTCGACACCGAGTGGGTCGAATCGCTGCGAGTTGCAAACGCTGGTGCGGTCAAACGCCTAGCGGAATTGTCCGAAACGGCCTCCCTGGGATCAGACGGCTTCATGCACCCGTACCAGCTAATGGCCGCCATAAACAGCTTCGTAGACCAGGGAACCGTAATCGTCGCCGACGGTGGGGATACCCTGTCGTTCGCGCGCGTCGCGCTCAACCCACCGCCGCGTCTCGACTCTGGTGCGCTTGGTTGCCTGGGCGTCGGGCTTCCTTTCGCCAATGCGGCGGCAATGAGCTTGCCGGGGCGTCAGGTGCTTGCGGTGATCGGCGACGGATCATTTGGGTTTTCCGCAATGGAAATCGATACAGCGGTCCGGCACCGCCTCAACGTCGTCTACGTAGTCGCGAACAACCAAGCTTGGAATATCGAAAAGACCGACCAACTCCAGCGGTACGACGGTAGGACGGTCGGCGTCGATCTGCCTGGGTGTCGATACGACCTGCTTGCGCAGGCGCTTGGTGCGTCGGGACGGCGGGTCACAAGCCCGGAGGACCTACCGGCCGCGCTCGCATGGGCACAGCAGAACACACCCGCCGTGCTCGATGTGCTCGTGACACAAGATGTCCCCTCACCTGATTCAAGAGCTGGTCTGGCCACCGTGCCGCCGTTGCAGGCGATCACTAAGTGGCAGAAATCCGAGGAGCAGGCTGGACGTCTAGCACCGTGAGCGCGAACGGTGACCGCAACGTGTAGGTTCTTCGTAGGCGAGGAGCAGGCATACTTGGACCTTGGGGTGAGCGAGGACTCCGCGCGACCAGTCGTCGACTGGGACATCGCGAAACTCGACTGAGATAGCTCGATGCGTGACCCACCTCGGCGAAGATAGTTGAATCTGACAGGGCGAATTCCAGCGAACGTCGCAACACCGAGTGGCGTTGGAGGGTGTATGTCTGGAAGTCGTGGTCGTCCGCGCGACCCTGGTGCGGCGCCGCTGACGGAGAAGCGGGAGCAGTTCGTTCGCTTGATCAGTCGAGGCGCCTGCATTGCCGAAGCCTGTCGACAGGTCTGAGTCAACCGGCGAACGGGCCAGCGCTGGCGCCACGGGCGAAGGTTGACGACGCCTTCGGGCGAAGTGCGCGACTATCCGGCAGTGACGCTCTCGCCCGCGCGGCCGCTGTCGGATCGATACCTGTCTCAGGACGAGCGCGTGCGGATTGCTGACTTGCATCACGGTGGCCTGGGCGTGCGCGCCATCGCTGTGGAGATCGGCCGCGCGCTGTCGACCATCAGTCGCGAGCTTGACCGCAACGCGGGCGACGACGGCCGCTACCGGCCGCACGCAGCAAACACTCGCGCGTCGACACGGCGGGCCCGTCCCCGGCAGCGGCGAATCGCCACGGACGCGGGGCTGCGCTCGCGAGTTCAGGACCTGCTGAAGGTGCGGTGGGGTCCGGAGCAGATCGCCCACGAAACTGCGGGTGCGTCATGTCGACCGGCCCTCGCGGCACCGAGCCGTGGAGAGCATCTACCAGGCGATCTACGACCCAGCCACGCCACTGGGCCGTGACGCGCACGCACGCCTGCGAACCCGGCGACGTCGCCGGCGACCCCACCGCCGCCCCGATGCCCGGCAGGGCGGCTGATCAACATGACGATGATCGATCAGCGGCCGGCGGAAGCTGATGACCGCACGGTGGCGGGTCACTGGGAGGGCGACACCATCACCGGCCAGGGCAACAGGACCGCGTTCGGCACGATGGTGGAACGGACCAGCAGGTTCGGGCTGCTGGCCCAAACCGACGGTCAGCGAAACGCTCGAGCCGTCGCCGACGGGGCATCAACGCCCTGGGCGAGGTTCCCCAGCACCTGCGCCTGTGGTTGGCCTGGGACCAGGGCAAGGAGATGGCTGAGCACCAGCGGATCCCCGCTGAGACCGGCACGCCGGTGTACTTCTGCGACGCGCATTCGCCATGGCAGCGGCCCAGCAACGAGAACAGCAATGGGCTTCTGCGCGACTACTTCCCCAAGGGAACCGACCTGTCGGTGCACTCAGCGGATCATCTCGCCCGGGTGCAGGACGAACTCAACGATCATCCCCGCAAGTGCCTGCAATGGCGCACCCCCGCCGACGTCTTCGCCGGACTACAGCCGACCCCAACGTGACCGAACGTTGCGACGTTCGCTGGAATTCGCCTCGTCAAGGTGGGGCCAAATGAAGTTGACAAACTCAGATAGTCTTGGCTCAATAGAATTGTGTGGTTGCACCGCCAGAGACATACAACGGGAGGGTGTCGTGCCCGAGGACGACGCGGTGGACTGGAAGCCGGTCGAGCGGTTTCGAACGCACGAGTACGTCCTCGCCCAAATCGAGGATCAAGTCGTTCAGGGGCGACTCCGCCCTGGCGACCGCCTACCTGGGGAACGCCAACTGGCCGAAGCGCTCGGGGTGAGTCGCTCAGCGGTTCGCGAGGCGTTTAGAGTACTTGAATCGATGGGCGTCATCAGCGTCGGCTCTGGATCGGGGCCGACGTCTGGGTCGACTATTGACGGCCACGTGACCCCTGCGCTCGGCAATCTACTCAGGCTACACCTCGCGCTCGCGTCTTTCAGTCAGAGAGACCTAGTCGAGGTTCGAATGCAGCTTGAGGCGTGGGCGGTCCGTGAGCTTGCTGAGCGAGCGACTGTTGCCGACTTCGATGCGCTACGCAACATTCTCAGCAAGATGCGCGAACCGAACCTGCCTTACGCGACTTTCAATGAGTTGGACACTGCCTTCCACGTCACCGTCAGCAGCATTTCGGGAAATAGCCTGCTCGGGTTGTTGATGAGCGGGCTGCGTAACGCGATGCGGCGTGAAATGGTCGCCGTGTTCGACACGCTACCTGATCCTGCCGCGATGGTTACCGACCTACGTGACCAGCACGAGGAGATCCTCGAAGCTCTCGAAAAGCGTGACGGCGCCCGCGCTGCGGAACTCGTACGGGGTCACATCGAGCATTTCTACGGCCAGTCGAACGGTTAGCAGAACGCACAGACTCGTGAAGTTCCCGTCGGCAGCTGGCCCGTATCTCGTCGACAATCTGCGATTGCTCGCAGTTGACCACACCGATGACGCCGCGGGGCCCAGCCGTCGACGACGGTCGTTTTAACGCCGGCCACCATTGACAAGATGGACCGACCAACTCGTTGAGGTCACGTCGCCCCGGCCGTTGGCACCGTTAACTTGCGATGTAACGACTCGAATGCTGGGTTGCAGCGAGCCGTATGGGTGCCGCGGTAATCCGACCCGTCAGACTAAATCGGCGCATCAGACGGGTGGCGACGCGCAATTTCACGAGAGCGCCGAGAGCGAGGCTCGCCGCCCGCATCGGCGACTTGGATAAGGATTGTCCCGCGTAGTCATACGCGTCACGAGCTCGTGCGACTTATCGATTTTCCTTGTGGCCGTAGGCCTTGGGTGCTATGGCCGGACCATAGATACGAACAGACCATAGATATGGACTCACCAATGGCTGGAAGACCGGTTCTACGTTGCGCGTCAACCCAACTGTGCGTCGGCCGTACGCGTCAGCCGACATTTCGGGATGAGGCGTCGGCCGGTGGTCCAAGTCAGACCGCTCGGCCATTCACGGTGAGCCGTCGCGTCGTCGCGTCCGAGAACTTCCAGGACGCGCACGAAATGTACCGACTTCGCTCCGCAATGCATGCCGAGCATCTTGAGTTCTAAGACGAGGAAAGGGATTCATCGATGTTGCTGAACCGAGACGACTGGTATGACACGTCGCGCGACCTGGACTGGACTTTCACGTATGTGGAAGCGTCTGACGCGTTTCCCGCTCGCTGGAGCGGAGTCGGCGCGGAATCCGCCGACGCATGGCAGGCATGGGATGAGCCGTTCCGCGTGTCATACCGGGACTACGTCCGTATTCAGCGGGAGAAGGAGTCCGGTGTCAAGGCGGTGAGGAGCGCCATGATGCGCGCGGGGGTCTACGAGAAGCTAGATGCAGGACACGTCGCAGCATCCCACCTCCACATGGGTACAACCTGCATGGTCGAGCAAATGGCGGTCACGATGCAGAGTCGCTTCTGTCGGTTTGCCCCGTCGCCACGTTGGCGTAATCTCGGTGTGTTCGGCATGCTCGACGAGACCCGCCATGCCCAACTTGACCTTCTCTTCTCACACGACCTCCTTAAGTTTGATCCGAGATTCGACTGGGCACAAAAGGCCTTCCATACCAATGAATGGGGCGTCCTCGCCGTCAAGAACTTCTTCGATGACATTATGCTCAGCGCGGACTGCGTGGAAGCATCGCTCGCCGCGAGCCTTACGGTCGAACACGGCTTTACGAACATTCAGTTCGTTGCGCTCGCGGCGGATGCAATGGCCGCCGGTGACGTCAACTGGTCGAACCTACTCTCCTCGATCCAGACTGATGAGGCGCGCCACGCACAGGTTGGCTTTCCGACCCTGGCGGTGCTGATGGAAACAGATCCGGCGCGCGCACAAACATCGCTAGACGTCGCGTTCTGGCGATCGACCCGACTGTTTCAGGTACTCACTGGACCTGCGATGGACTACTACACGCCGCTTGATCAGCGCAAGATGTCATTCAAGGAGTTCATGCTTGAGTGGATAGTGAATCACCACGAACGCATTCTTGAGGACTATGGGCTCAAGAAGCCGTGGTATTGGGATCAGTTCATGCACTCCTTGGAGAACGGGCACCACGCGTTGCATATCGGGACTTGGTACTGGCGCCCCACGCTCTTCTGGAAGCCCAACGCAGGAGTCTCAAAGGACGAACGAGAGTGGCTGCGGGAGAAGTACCCGACCTGGGAGGAGTTGCGTCCGGCAGAGTGGTGTACGGATCCCGGTGAGCGTGTCGCGCTGACGTAGGCGACGGTCATCGGGTGATCCTTCGAGTGATCTCTCACAACCGACTCGAAGAAG
>JAUXRN010000064.1 GCA_030681835.1 Actinomycetota bacterium | reverse complement strand
AACTCACACCCAACTGAGGCAAAAATGACTTGGATGCAGCGATATGCCCGGATGCGCGGGTACCTACCAGACTGGTGGCATCAATCGCCACTTTGGGTGTCTTAAAGCCATAATTCAACTTCAGTTGATCGGCCATTAATGAGACAGTATCTTGCGCATAAAACTGTGTCGTTGTGGTGGTGAAGTCTTGTTTAAAACCCGTAGCGAATGAATTAGTCAAGAAATAATTCATGTCTTGCGGCCCGCTGGCATTGTAGAAATTGCGTGTCAGCGTGTGTTCGCTGCGTTCTGCCCATACGCCCGCATTGATCGCGTGCTGGCCCAAATCCCAGGATACATCCGCAATGATGCCATTACGATCGATGGAGTATTCGGTAGTGCGAATCGAAATCGGCGCGCCGGTAGCGGATGCGGTGTACGGCGTATACCAATGGCCCTGACCATCATTGCTATGGTGATAAACGGTGGTTTTCAAATCGACAGCATCCGTCAGTTTATTGTCCAGCGTGGCGCCAAACAAATAATCCTTACGCAGGCCGCTACCCTGGAAATAAGCATCGTCCAGGCTGTTCACTGCGCCTGTATAAATGCCCTTTGCCGCATTCACTGCACGCTGCCAGTCTGGTGCGTAGTTATCCCACTGATAGCCGAGACGCTTGGTCATTTCCAAAGACATATCCTGATAATCGACTTCCTTGCGATTGGAGTAATTGAGGAAGGCAGTCAGTTTATTCTCGCCAAAAGTTTGCACCAATTTTGAATTGAACTGATCCTGGTCTTGTGCGCCGCTACCTTTTGATTTCTCGGCGCGGTGACGTGTAACGCTGAAGTAAGCCTTGGTTCCGCTAGACAGCAGGCCGGTATCAACACGGGCAAACGTGCGAGACGTCTTATCGCTGCCAAAAGTCTGGGCGCCAGTGAGAGTGAAGTCAGTGGTCGGATCTGAAGAGAAAAACTGAACGGTGCCGCCCAGGTTACTGGTTGATGCAGTTCCTACTGCACCAGAACCTTGCGACAGCGTTACGCGACCTATGTTTTCTGAAGTGATGGCGCGACTGATATGCAAACCATTGTTGTTGCCGTAACTCATGTCGCCCAGCGGCACATTATCCAGCGTAAACCCCATTTGATTTTGTGC
>JAUXRN010000062.1 GCA_030681835.1 Actinomycetota bacterium | reverse complement strand
CCGCGCCCGGGGAACGCCCGGATGCAGTTGATCCCGTTGGGGTTCAGCTGGTCGTGCTCCGCCTTGGTCAGGTTGAGCGCCAGGCTGATCGCGCCCCGGACGACCTCGTTGGCCGGCGCCTTGTGGACGCCACGAGTGTCGTCGTTGCGCGCCCAGATGCCGGCAACGTGACCGGACGGCGGCACGAAGCGCGCCTGGCCGGAGAGGGGGTCGAAGACCTTGATCCACGGCCAGTAGAGGGTCGCGTACTTGCTGTCGTAGCCGGCCTTGTCGACCCGCCATTCCTTGACCTGCTGCGCATTGAGGCCTGGCGGCGCGTCGAGGATGGCGACGCGATCGCCCATCAGCTCGCAGTGGGAGAGCATCGCCAGCTGCACGGCTTGGAGGCCCTCGAGATCGATGATGCCCTGCTCGTACACGGACATGAGGTCCGGCACGCTGAGCATCGTGACCTCGTCCACCGCCTCGAGGCCGGCGAAGCCGGTCCGGTCGGAGGAGTTGCCCACGTAGTCCTTGGGGCTGACGCGCGCGGGCATCGCCGTGCCGCCGCCCGCGAGCGCGACCGACCCGGACGCCGGAGCGCCGACGGTGCCGACCTCCTCGATCGTGATCGTCTTGGACTGGGCCTTGACGACGGTGGCGACATTCTGCTTGCCCTTGCCGGTCGAGAGGTTGTCGTAGTTCTCGATCGACTTGCCGCCCTGCTTGACGACGAGCTTGAAGGTGCCCTCCGGGGCATCGGCCGGCGCTTCGACCTCGACCGTCAGGTCGTTGCCGGACGGGCCGGACTCCAGGGCTGCGACCCGGAACGCGGACTTGCCCTTGTCGGCTGCGCTGGGCAGCTCGGCGCTGGCGGTGGGCATGACCCCGTCGGCGCCCACGCGCACGACATAGGCAGCACCCCCGCCGTTGAGGAAATAGCCGTAGACGGCGTGCGCGAGGTACGAGCCCTCGACGAACTCGCCAAAGTTGGCCGTGAACTGGTTCCAGTTCGTGACCAGCGTTGGCGTGTTCGCAGGCCCGCGGGCCGCGAGTCCGACGAATGCGGCGACGGCAGTACCGACGCCCTCAATCGGACGCGACCCGGCTTCCACCTCCTCGACGTAGACGCCGGGCGATAGATAGTTCGGCA
>JAUXRN010000084.1 GCA_030681835.1 Actinomycetota bacterium | reverse complement strand
ATCGTCCCCAACAGCGCGGCCAGGTCATGTCTGGGCACTCCGTGCCAACGCTCGCCCTTGCCCAGGTAGTGCCGGCGCCGGAACGCGAAGTGGGGCCACGACTCCATCGGCAGGATGCAGGCCGCATGCGACCAGTACTCGAATGCGTGTGCGTCGCTCCAGTAGGCCTGCTCGATGGCCGTGCGGCGGACCGCGCCGTAGCGCGCGTAGGCGATCAGCTCATGGGACCGGGCAAGGACGGAGATCGTGTCGAGCTGGACCGCGCCCAGCGAGCCGAGCATGGACCGAACGATCGATGACTGCCGCCGGGCCGACGCCTTGCTCGCGACGGCAGGCGAGGGCGCCGTCGCCAGCAGTCCCGCGAAGCGCAACGCTGCACGCCGGGCGTCGTCGGCGGCGAGCTCGATCACGCTGGGACGACGTTGACCAGCTTGGGAGCGCGGACGATGACGGTGCGCACGGCACGCCCCTCGAGCGCCTTGACCAGGCCGGGTGAGGCCATGGCCAGCGCCCGAAGGTCCTCCTCTCCAATGCCCGGCGGTACGTCGATGCGATCGCGCACCTTGCCGGCCACCTGGATCACGCACGTCACGGTCTCCTCGACCAGCAGTGCGGGGTCGACGGCCGGCCAGCCGGCCAGGGCCACGGTCGGCTCGTGGCCGAGCCGGCTCCACATGTCCTCTGCGGTGTACGGCGCCACCAGCGACAGCATGATCGCGACCGCCTCGGCTGCCTCCCGGACGGCCGGATCGGCGGCACCAGGCCCGGAATCGATCGCCTTGCGTGTGGCGTTGACCAGTTCCATGGCGCGAGCCACGGCAACGTTGAACCGGAACGATTCCACGGCGGTGGCTGCGTCGTGCAGCGCATGATGCGTCGCCTTTCGCAGCCCGAGGTCGCCGGCAGTGGGGTCTACGCCGGGCTCGCTCGCCACGTCGCCGGACAGCCGCCACGCCCGTGCGAGGAATCTCTTGGACCCGGACGGGGACACCTCGGCCCAGTCGACGTCGTCCTCAGGAGGCCCCGCGAACACCATCGTCAGGCGCACGGCATCGACGCCGTGAACGGCGAGCTCATCCGAGAGCCGCACAAGGTTCCCGCGGCTCTTGCTCATCGCTGACCCGTCCATGACGACCATGCCCTGGTTAAGCAGGCGGGTGAACGGCTCGGTGAAGTCGACCAGCCCCATGTCGAACAGGACCTTGGTGAAGAACCTGCTGTACAGCAGGTGCAGGATCGCATGAGTCACGCCACCGACGTACTGGTCGACAGGCAGCCACTCGCGGACCAGGTCTGGGTCGAACGGCGCGGTGTCGTCCTGCGGGTTGGTGTACCGCAGGTAGTACCACGAGGAGTCCACGAACGTGTCCATGGTGTCGGTGTCGCGGAGGGCCGGGCCACCGCACCGGGGACAGGCCGTGGCAACCCAGTCGGTCGCCCCGCCGAGGGGCGACGTGCCCTGCGGCTTGGGGTCCAGGCCCTCGACGGGCGGCAGCGTGACCGGCAGCTGGTCGAGAGGCACTGGCACCTCGCCGCACGAGGCACAGTGGACGATGGGGATGGGGGTGCCCCAGTACCGCTGCCGCGAGATCAGCCAGTCGCGCAGCCGGTAGTTCACTGCGGGGCGGCCGGTACCGCGCTCCTCAAGCACCTCGATGATCGCGGCCATGGCCTAGGCCTTGCCCAGCCCGTCCAGCGGCCCGGATTTGACGTGCGGACCGTCATCCGCCGTCGCCTCTCCCGTGACGGCGGGATCGGCCTCGCTCGCGACGACGACGCGCACGGGGAGCCCGAAGGCTCGCGCGAAGTCCAGGTCGCGCTGGTCGTGTGCGGGAACGGCCATGATCGCGCCGGTGCCGTAGTCGGACAGGACGTACTCGGAGGCCCAGATCGGGATGCGCTCCCCGTTGACGGGGTTGACGGCGTACCGATGGAGGAACACGCCGGACTTCGCCCGGGCGGAGTCCATGCGATCGACGTCAGACAGCCGCTTGACCCGCTCGAGGTACGCAGCGAACTCGGCCTCCGCCTCGGTGCCGGTGGCCAGCTCGGCGGCGAGGTCGGAGTCGGCCGCGACCACGAAGAAGGTCGCCCCGTACAGGGTGTCGGGCCGGGTCGTGTAGACGGTGACAGGCTCGTCCCGTCCCTCGACCGCGAACTGCACCTCAGCGCCCGTGGAGCGACCGATCCAGTTGCGCTGCATGAGCAGCACCTTCTCCGGCCACGCCCCCTCGAGCTGCTGCATGTCCTCCAGCAGCCGGTCCGCATAGTCGGTGATCCGGAAGTACCACTGGTTCAGCTTCTTCTTGGTGACCGGCGTGTCACAGCGCTCGCACAGCCCCGCGACCACCTGCTCGTTGGCGAGCACGGTCTGGTCCTTCGGGCACCAGTTGACCGCGCTGTCCTTGCGGTACGCCAGGCCCCGCTCGTACATCTGCAGGAACAGCCACTGGTTCCAGCGATAGAACTCGGGGTCGCACGTGTTGAGCAACCGGTCCCAGTCGAATGAGCACGCATATCGGCGCATCGACGACTTCTGCTGCTCGATGTTCTCGTAGGTCCACCGGACGGGGTCCTCGCCGTTCTTGATCGCGGCATTCTCCGCGGGCAGCCCGAAGGCATCCCATCCGATCGGGTGCATGACGTTGAATCCCTGCTGCACCCAGTATCGGGCGATGACATCACCGAGCGCGTAGGCCTCGGCGTGGCCCATGTGCAGGTCGCCGGAGGGGTACGGGAACATGTCGAGGACGTACTTGCGCGGACGCTCGTCGTCGGGCCGGCCCGACCGGAACGGAGCCATCTCGTCCCAGACGGGCAGCCAGCGATCCTGGATCGAGGCGAAGTCGTAGGCCTCGCGGCCGTCGTCCGGGCTCTCTGACATCAGTGGCGCTTCCTCGGCTGGCATGTCTTGGGTGAGGAATGAGTCTATCGACCGCGGCGGTAGCCTTCGGCGGTGTCCCGACGCGGCTGGATCCTCTTCGCGTCATTGGGACTGATCTGGGGACTGCCCTACCTGCTGATCAAGGTCGGGGTCGAGTGGCTGTCCACGCCGATGGTGGTCTTCGCCCGGCTCGCGATCGCCGCCGTCATCCTGCTGCCGATCGCCGTGGCGACCCGCCAGGTGGGGCAGTTGCGTGGCCATTGGCGCTGGGTCATCGCCTTCGCCCTCGTCGAGATGACCTTGACGTGGTGGGCCCTCACCTGGGCCGAGGAGCGGATCTCCAGTTCCCTCGCCGGGCTGTTCATCGCGACCGTTCCGCTGGTCACGGCACTGCTCGCCCGAAGGCTCGGGCTCGACGATCGGCTGACCGGCACCCGCCTGGTGGGGCTCGCGGTCGGCTTCATCGGCGTCGGGGCGCTCGTGGGCCTGGACGTCAGCGGGGGCGACCTGCTCGCCATCGCCGCCCTCGTGGTGACGGTGGTCGGCTACTCGATCGGCCCGATCATCGTGGACCGCCGGCTGCAGGGCGTCCCGAGCCTGGCGGTCATCGCCGTCTCGCTGACCATCAACGCGCTCATCTACGCGCCCTTCGCCTGGGTCACCCGGCCAACCGAGCCGGTGCCGGCCCAGGCCTGGTGGGCCGTGGTCCTGCTTGGCGCGCTCTGCACGGCCGCCGCGTTCATGATCTTCTTCGCCCTCATCGCCGAAGTCGGGCCATCTCGCACCACCTTGATCACGTACGTCAACCCAGCCGTCGCGGTCGTGCTCGGCATCGTCATCCTCGACGAGCCGATGACGCTCGGGATCGCGATCGGATTCCCGCTCGTTCTCCTCGGCTCATGGCTCGCCACGCGCCGGGCTCCCGCGCTGGAGTCCGAGCCGCACGCGTGACCCGCGACTAGCGCGCGTTCTTGAAGATCAGCCGCGTCTTGTAGAAGCCGTTCGCCATCAACGTCTGCTTCGCCACGCCCGTCGCCCCCGCGTAGAAGCCCGTGCCGCCGACGATCGCCACGGTGTTCTCCGTCCCTGACGCCGGCGCGGAGCCCACCGGCCAGAAGTCGATGCCTGACGTCATGATCGAGCCGTTGCCCAGCGTGATGGTGCAGGAGTTCTGGACCTTCCGCATCCCGGTTGCCGGGTTGATCGACAGGATCGTGTGGCTTGCCGAGAAGGTGCCGATCTGGTCGCCCTGGGCATCCTCGATGGTTCCGTTCGACACGCGGACCTGGCCGACCGCCTCGTTCGCGTAGGTGCTCCCGTCGACCGGGACGACCTGCTTGAAGACGGTCTGGACGTTTCCGCAGCACGCGGGCGCCGCTGGGGCCGAGGCAGAAGCCCCCGGCGCGGTCAACACGAGCAGCCACGCGCCTACGACGGCCAGCAGCAGGGCCAAGGGACGGCGGGTCGACGACGGCATGCGGGCCTCCAGGCTTCCTGGGTGGATTGGACGTCGCCGAGAGTAGCGCCGGTCCCCGGGTAGTGCACTATCTATCCTCACCATGGCACCCGTTCTCGACAAGGCCCCCGCGTGGTCCCTCGCGGTCGTGGCCATGCTGTCGGTGCAACTCGGCGCCGCGATCTCGGTTGGCCTCTTCGACGACATCGGGGTTGCCGGCACCGCGTGGCTGCGGCTGACCCTCGGAGCCCTCGGGTTCGTCCTCATTGCCCGGCCCCGCTACTGGACGTGGACCTGGCGGCAGCTTCGCGCCCCCGTCCTGCTCGGGGTCGTCTCTGCGGGGATGACCCTCAGCTTCCTCGCGGCGATCAACCTCCTCCCTTTGGGCACGGTGGTCGCCATCGAGTTCCTCGGCCCCCTCACGGTGGCGGCCGTGCACAGCCGCAGTCGCCGCGCGCTCGCCTGGCCGGCACTGGCCCTCATCGGGGTCCTGCTCCTCACCGAGCCGTGGCACGAGATCCCGAGCGTGGCCGGTGTCGCCTTTGCCCTGCTCGCGGCCGTCGGTTGGGGGCTGTACATCGTCATCACCCAGCACGTCGGTGACCGTTTCGCCGGAGTGGACGGACTGGCGATCGCGCTGCCCGTGGCCGCGCTGGTCACTGCCTTCGTCGGCCTGCCGCAGGCATGGGGGCACATCAACCTGCAGGTGCTCCTCGTGGGACTGGCTGCCGCGCTCCTTCTGCCACTCATCCCGTGGACCCTGGAGCTCTACGCCCTTCGCCGCCTCACGAAGTCAGCCTTCGGGACCCTCATGGCAGTCGAGCCGGCGATCGCGCTAGGCATCGGGGCGACGGTGCTGCACCAGATACCCACCGCGCCGCAGCTCGTCGGCATCGGCTGCGTCGTGCTCGCAGGGATCGCAGCGGAGCGCACCGGGCGGCGCGATGCCGACCTGCCGAGTCTGGAGTCGCCGATCAACTGAGTGTGGAGCTGAGGGGATTCGAACCCCTGACCCCCTCCATGCCATGGAGGTGCGCTACCAACTGCGCTACAGCCCCTTACGGGAGACAGAAGCATATAAGACTCACGTCAACGATCATCCGCGAGGGCTTCGACCGGGAGCGACTTCGCGTTGTACTCCTGCAGCCGCCAGGCGGGGCCGTAGCCGGTGCTGTTCTCCTGCAGGACCGACCAGGCGGCGTTCGCCAGGACACCCAGCGCGGCCCAGTGATCCGGTGGCAGCCCGACCAGCATCCCGATGGCCGCGCGGGCCGATCCACCATGCGTCGCGACGATCAAGGTGCCTGATTCGGCGAGCGCGTCGGCGGCCGGCTGCACCGCCGCCACCATCCGCTCGGCCACCTCGACACGGGTTTCCCCGCCGCCCGGGCGCAGGTCGGAGCCCGCTGCCCACGTCGACAGCTCCCCCGGGAAGCGCTGGTCGATCTCCGCCCTCGACAGGCCCTCCCACTGCCCGGCCCAGGTCTCGCGGAGCCGCTGGTCGGCCTCCACGGCCAGGCCGGTCACGTCGGATAGCGCCTGGGCGGTGGCGGCCGCCCGGGCGAGGTCGGACGAGATGATCCGGGCCGGCTCGAGCAGGGCGAGGGCCCGGGCCGCCTGCACGACCTGGGCCAGTCCGACCTCGTCGAGTGGGACGTCGGATTGGCCCTGGAACCGCTGCTGCGCGTTCCAGGACGTCCGTCCGTGACGCCAGAAGACGATGCGCCGTTTCATGCCGGCGCCGTTACTCGGCGGGCTCGACGCGGCGCCGACCCTGATGGACCTCGGCCGGCAGCTCGATCAGGGGGCAGTCCTTCCAGAGGCGCTCGATGGCATAGTGGATCCGCTCCTCAGCCAGCTGGACGTGGACGACGATGTCGCCGAAGTCCAGGAGGACCCAGCGCCCCTCGCCCTCCCCCTCGCGACGAAGCGGCTTGGACCCCAGCCCGTGCAGGCGCTCCTCTACGGCGTCGACCACTGCGCGTACCTGCCGGTCGTTGGCGGCCGAGCACAGCAAGAAGACGTCCGTGATGACGAGCTTCTCGCTGACGTCGATGGCGACGATCTCCTCGGCCATCTTGTCCGAGGCGGCCTGCGCCGCGGCAATCGCCAGGGTCGCGGCTTCGGGGCTTGCGGTCACGGGCTTCCTCACGTCGAGCGGGTGTTCAGCCTCTCACACGGGCTGGAGCGTCACTCGACCCGGAAGTCCGTGCCCAGCACCACGCGCACATCGACGGTGGGGTCGGGACTGCCCGACACGACGACGGCCGTGCTGGGCAGTCCCAACGCCGCCGCCACCTCCTCACCGCGGGCCACGGAATCCGTGGACGGATCCGGCACGAGCACCTCGGTCGTCGCCGCTGTCCCCGGGAGCGCGCTCCAGAGCACGACCCCGAACCCCGACTCGTTCAGGGCGAGCCGCGCCGAGGTGGCCGCGCCGAGGGTGGTCCCGCCGCGCTCGACCACGACCCGCACCTGGCCTGCGTGCCCGGGCTGGAGCAGCGCCTGCGGGAACAGGCGTCGGACGGCCGCGTCGGCAGCGGGCTGCCGGGCCACGGCGACCCGCTCGTCACCGGCGCGCACGTGCGTCGCGGCCAGCACCTCACGATGGGTGGGCTGGCTGGAGATGCCGGCCACCAGCAAGGACAGCACGTACGCGGCGTCATCGTTGGTGACCGACGTGTGCGCCATGGAGCCCAGGCTGGTCAGGAGCTGGCCCAGGGCATCCCGGTCCTCGGGAAGCGACGCCAGGATCCGCCCCAGCATCAGCGGGAACGACGACGGGCTCAGCCCGTGGGAAGGATCCACCGCGCCGCTCAGGGAATCCAGCAGCCCGACCCATGCAAGCCGGTCCAGGGCCAAGGTCGCGTCGATCTGGACGCCCAGCAGGACCTCCAGCGGCCCCTGGGCCCCCACTGGCCCGGCCGGCCCGGAGACCTCCTCCAGCCGCACCGGAGGCACCGTGGGCAGCAAGAGGTCGCGCGGCAGGATCAACTCGGCGATGAACCCGGTCCCGCCGCCCACGCCGAGCAGCGCGTTGCTGACGGTCCCCCCGTCCTCGTCGCGCACCTGGATCAACATGGTCACCTGGCGCCGCTCCTCAACTGGCAGGAGGTCCGGCGCCGGGGTCAGACCGGACGACTCGGTCGGGACCTGCACGGCTACCCGGTTGCGGGCCACGACGAGGCCGGTCACGACCGTGGCGGCGATCACGACAGCCGCCACGACCGCCATGAGGCGCCAGGGAAAGGGGTATACGTGCTCGTCGGTCACCACGTGGCCCACGTCACGGCGCGGCGTAGAGGCGATGCTTGGCGATGAGGTGGGCTACCCCGTCGGGGACCAGGTAGCCGATCGGCTCGCCGCGCGCGACCCGGGCCCGCACGTCGGTCGACGAGATGGCCAGGGCCGGGACCTCGACGAGGGTTGCCGAGCCGGCCGCCAGGCCGGGGTCGCGCAGGACATGGCCCGGCCGCGTGACTCCGATCAGGTGGGCACGCTCGAGGATGCCGTCGGGGTCGCGCCACGCCACCACCTCGGCCAGGGCATCCGCACCCGTAATGAAGAACCAGTCGGCCGTGTCCTGCGGATGCGCCCGGCCGAAGCCGGCCTGCAGGTCGCGGAGCGTGTCGACCGTGTACGTCGGCCCGGGGCGATCGATGTCCACGCGGGTCACGTCGAAGCGCGGGTCGCCGGCAGTGGCGACCACGGTCATCAGGTAGCGCAGCTCGGGCGAGGCCGCGTTCGCGGACTGCTTGTGCCAGGCCTGTCCCGTCGGGCTGAACAGGACGCGATCCAAGGAGAAGCGGTGGGCGACCTCGGAGGCGGCCACGAGGTGCCCGTGGTGGATGGGGTCGAACGACCCGCCCATGACTCCGATGCGGCTATGGGTCACGGGTTGACTCCGGGCGCTGCGGGGAGGCTCCCCGTCAGTCGCCGACCTTGATCATCATGGTCACGACGAGGAGCGCGCACAGCACGACGAACGACGCAGCCCCGAAGACGTAGGGCGAGACCTGGGTGCCCTCGGCAGCCGCCTCCTCGCTCATCGCGATAGCGGTGGTGATGACGCTCATCGGGATCCTCCCCCTGTCCTGGTCCGGGCCAGCCTCACTGTAGCGGCACTGCCACGTCAGGCGCGGGTGTGCCCGTCGCCCGTCACGATGAATGTGGTGGTGGTCAACTCGGGGAGTCCCATGGGTCCGCGCGCGTGCAGCTTCTGGGTGGAGATGCCGATCTCGGCCCCGAAGCCGAACTCCCCGCCGTCGGTGAACCGGGTCGATGCATTGACCATCACCGCTGCCGAGTCGACTCCGGCGATGAAGTGCTGGGCGGCGCTCTGGCTGTCCGTGACGATGGCCTCGGTATGGCCCGACGACCACCTGCGGATGTGCGCGAGGGCGGCGTCGATGTCGTCGACGATCCCCGCGGCGATGTCGAGGGAGTAGTACTCCGCCGCCCAGTCGTCGTCGGTGGCCTCGGTGAAGTCAATGCCGGAGGCGGTCGCGTGCAGGGCAAAGCGATCGTCGCCGTGGATGGTGACGCCAGCCTCCTTCAGGGCGGCGAGCGCCGCGGGGAGGAAGGCATCGGCGATGTCCTTGTGGACCAGGACGGTCTCGGCGGCATTGCACACGCTGACGCGCTGCGCCTTGCTGTTGAGCAGGATCCGCACCGCCTTGTCGATGTCGGCGTCCTTGTCGATGTAGACATGGCAGTTGCCCACGCCTGTCTCGATCACCGGAACGGTCGAGTTGTCGACCACGCTGCGGATGAGCGAGTCCCCGCCCCGCGGGATCAGCACGTCGACGAGTCCGCGTGCGGTCATCAGGTGCTTGACCGACTCGTGCGTCTCGCCGGGGACGAGCTGGATGGCATCGGCCGGGACGCCGACGCCGGCCAGCGCGTCGCGCATGACGCCGGCCAGCGCCGCATTGCTCGCGGACGCCGACGATGATCCCCGCAGGAGGGCCGCGTTGCCGCTCTTCAGGCACAGGCCCGCGGCGTCGACGGTCACGTTGGGCCGGGCTTCGTAGATCATGCCGACGACGCCCAGCGGAAC
>JAUXRN010000054.1 GCA_030681835.1 Actinomycetota bacterium | reverse complement strand
GGCTCCGGCCAGTTCGCCAAGGTCCAGATCGATATCGAGCCGACCGGCACCGAAGAGGGCGGCTACGAGTTCGTCAACAAGGTCACCGGTGGCCGCATCCCGCGGGAGTACATCCCCTCGGTCGATGCTGGCGCGCAGGAGGCCATGGAGAGCGGCGTCCTCGCCGGGTACCCCATGGTCGATATCCGGGTCACCCTCCAGGACGGCGCATTCCACGACGTCGACTCCTCAGAGCTGGCCTTCAAGATCGCCGGCTCGATGGCGTTCAAGGAGGCAGCCCGCAAGGCCGGTCCGGTCCTCCTCGAGCCCATGATGGCCGTTGAGGTAACCACGCCCGAGGACTTCATGGGCGACGTGATCGGCGACCTCAACTCACGCCGTGGCCAGATCCAGGCCATGGAGGAGCGGTCCGGCGCACGGGTCGTGAAGGCCCTGGTGCCGCTGTCCGAGATGTTCGGCTACGTGGGTGACCTGCGCAGCCGGACTCAGGGCCGGGCCAGTTACAGCATGCAGTTCGACTCCTACGCGCAGGTTCCCACGAACGTGGCGACGGAGATCATCACGAAGGCTCGCGGCGAGTAGTCGCGGATCAGTACACCGATAACCAAGAGATCAGAACACCGATCCGCGACAACGCCGGACGGCAAGAGGACAAGGGAGAACTCAAGTGGCGAAGGCCAAGTTTGAGCGCACCAAGCCGCACGTCAACATCGGCACCATCGGTCACATCGACCATGGCAAGACGACGCTGACTGCCGCCATCACCAAGGTGCTGCACGACAAGTACCCGGACGTGAACCCGTTCACGCCGTTCGACATGATCGACAAGGCTCCCGAGGAGCGCCAGCGCGGCATCACCATCTCGATCGCGCACGTCGAGTACCAGACCGAGTCGCGCCACTACGCGCACGTCGACTGCCCTGGTCACGCTGACTACATCAAGAACATGATCACCGGCGCGGCTCAGATGGACGGCGCGATCCTGGTTGTTGCCGCCACCGACGGCCCGATGCCCCAGACGCGTGAGCACGTGCTGCTCGCCCGTCAGGTCGGCGTGCCTTACATCCTGGTCGCGCTGAACAAGGCCGACATGGTCGACGACGACGAGATCATCGAGCTCGTCGAGATGGAGGTCCGCGAACTGCTGGCCGCCCAGGAGTTCGACGAGGACGCACCGGTCATCAAGGTGTCGGCA
>JAUXRN010000046.1 GCA_030681835.1 Actinomycetota bacterium | reverse complement strand
GTTGAACGTGTTGGCCCAGACCACGCCGGCGCGCAACCGGTCGGCCATCCACAGGATGCGGCTGCCCTTCTCGGTCCAGATACCGGCAGACAGGCCGTACGGGGTGTTGTTGGCCTTCTCCACGGCCTCGTCGGGTGTGCGGAAGGTCAGGACCGACAGGACCGGCCCGAAGATCTCCTCGCGGGCGATGCGGTGGGCCTGGGTCACGCCGGTGAAGACGGTCGGCGGGAACCAGTAGCCACGCTCGGGCAGGTCGCACGGCGCGCTCCACCGGTCGGCCCCCTCGTCCTCTCCGGACTTCACGAGGGAATCGATCCGGGCTAGCTGCTCGGCGCTGTTGATGGCGCCGATGTCGGTGTTCTTGTCCAGCGGGTCGCCCAGGCGCAGGGTGCCGAGCCGGCGCTTCAGCGAATCGATGGCCTCGTCGGCGATCGACTCCTGCAGCAGGAGGCGTGAGCCGGCGCAGCAGACGTGCCCTTGGTTGAAGTAGATGCCGTTGACGATGCCCTCGACGGCCTGGTCGATCGGGGCATCGTCGAACAGGATGTTGGCAGCCTTGCCGCCGAGCTCCAGCGTGAGCCGTTTCGTGCTGCCCGCAAGCGAGCGCATGATTGCCTTGCCCACCTCAGTCGACCCGGTGAAGGCCACCTTGTCGACCCCTGGATGCTCCACCAGGAGGCGCCCGGTCTCGCCGGCGCCCGTGACGATGTTGACGACTCCGGGCGGGAGGTCGGCCTGCCGGCAGATGTCGGCAAAGGCGAGTGCCGTGAGCGAGGTCGTCTCTGCCGGCTTCAGGATGACGGTGTTGCCGCAGGCGAGCGCGGGCGCGATCTTCCACGCGAGCATGAGCAGCGGGAAGTTCCACGGGATCACCTGGGCGGCAACGCCGACCGGCCTCGGGTCGGGTCCGTAGCCTGCGTGCTCGAGCTTGTCCGCCCAGCCAGCGTGGTAGAAGAAGTGAGCCGCCACGAGCGGGATGTCGACGTCGCGAGACTCGCGGATCGGCTTGCCGTTGTCGAGCGTCTCCAGCACGGCCAACTCGCGGGAGCGCTCCTGCACCAGCCGGGCGATGCGGAACAGGTACTTGGCCCGCTCCCGGCCGCTCATGGGTCCCCAGACCTCGTCGTAGGCACGCCGGGCGGCGAGCACGGCCCTGTCGATGTCGTGGGCACCCGCCTCCGACACCTCGGAGAGGACTTCCTCGGTGGCCGGGTTGACGGTCTTGAAGGTGCTGCCATCGACGGGTTCGGTGAACTGCCCGTCGATGAACAGGCCGTATGACGAGGCGATGTCGACAACGGCGCGGGACTCGGGTGCCGGGGCGTACTCGAAGCTCATAAGCGTGGATCCCTAGTCGATGGTGACGTAGTCGGGCCCTGAGTAGTGACCCGTGGCCATGCGCTGCCGTTGCTGCAGCAGGTCGTTGAGCAGCGTGGATGCCCCGAACCGGAAGTGGTCCGGGTCCAGCCATCCGTCGCCCACGGTCTCGTTGACGAGAACCAGGTACTTGATCGCATCCTTGCTGGTTCGGATGCCGCCAGCGGCCTTGACGCCCACGCGTCGCCCCGTCGCCTGCTCGAAGTCGCGCACGGCCTCCAGCATCACGAGCGTCACGTGCGGAGTGGCGGCCGGCACGACCTTGCCTGTCGACGTCTTGATGAAGTCCGCACCGGCCAGCATCGCCAGCCACGATGCGCGGCGGACGTTGTCGAGCGTGCGCAGTTCGCCGGTCTCCAGGATCACCTTGAGATGGGCCGGACCGCACGCGTCCTTGACGGCGACGATCTCGTCGTGGACCAGCGCGAAGTCGCCGGCGAGGAAGGCGCCGCGGTCGATAACCATGTCGATCTCGTCGGCACCAGCCGCCACGGCCTCGCGGGTGTCCATGAGCTTCACGGCCAGGCTCGCCCTCCCTGAGGGGAACGCGGTCGCGACGGCCGCGACGTGGACCCGGTCACCGACGACCTCGCGGGCCACCTGGACGAGGTCGCCGTACACGCAGACGGCGGCCGCACTCGGCGTCGTCGGATCGGTGGGGTCGGGCCGCAGCGCCTTGGCGCACAGGGCACGCACCTTGCCGGGCGTGTCCATGCCCTCGAGGGTGGTCAGGTCGACCATGCGGATGGCCAGGTCGATGGCCCATGCCTTGGCTTGGTTCTTGATCGAGCGCGTGCCCAGCATCGCCACGCGGCCGTGCGCGCCCACCTCGTCGACGCCGGGCAGCCCGTGCAGGAAGCGCCGCAGCGATGCGGGGCTGGCGTCGGGGAGCGTTGCGGTCACCCGCCTACTCTAGCCAGCGCGGCAGTTGCGCCGGCCTGAACGAGATCAGGACAGCCAGTCGGCCACGGCGGCCTTGAGCAAGGCGAGCTCGGCGTCGGCGGATACCCGGGCGCCCGCCAGGTCGTGATCGTGAACCGGCATGACGCTCTGCAGGTAGCACTTCACCTTGGGCTCCGTCCCGCTCGGCCGCACGATGATGCGCGCACCCGAGTCGAGGGTGAAGCGCAGTCCGTCGGTCGGCGGCAGGCCATCGGCGCCCTGGTTGAGGTCGGCGAAGCCCGTGACGGCCCGGCCGGCGACCTCGCGGGGCGGGTCGGTCCGGAGGGCGTGCATGACCTCCCCTATGCGATCCAGGTGCGTCACCCGGACGGAGACCTGCGCCGTCGCGTGCACGCCGTGGAGGAACGCCAGGTCGTCGAGTACATCGAGCAGCGTGCGACCCTTCTGCTGCAGCCGGGAGGCCATCTCGACGACCATGAGCGCCGCCGTGATGCCGTCCTTGTCGCGGACGCCATTGGGGTCCACGCAGTAGCCGAGGGCCTCCTCGTAGCCGAACATGAGGTCGGGCACCCGCGCGATCCACTTGAAGCCTGTGAGCGTCTGCGCATAGCCGATGTGGAAGTCGTCCGCGATGGACTGCAGGAGTGACCCGGACACGATGGACTGCGCGAACACACCGTGTCGGGCCACGCGTCGGTTGCCCGAGGCGATCCACCAGCCGAGGAGGGTGCCCACCTCGTCCCCACTGAGCATGCGCCAGCCAGCAGGGGTCGGGACGCCAACCGCGCACCGGTCGGCATCGGGATCATGCGCGATGACGATGTCGACGCCGGACGCACGTGCCGTCGCGAAGGCGAGGTCCATGGCGCCCGGTTCCTCCGGGTTGGGGAAGGCGACGGTCGGGAAGTCGGGGTCCGGGGCGAACTGCTCGGTCACGACGACCGGGTGACGGAAGCCGGCCTCGCGCATGACCCTCAGGAAGACCTCGCCTCCCACGCCATGCATGGCGGTGTAGCCGACGAGCAGATCCGACGGCGGGCCCGGCTCGAGAAGCGACGTGGCCCGCGCGACGTAGTCATCGACGACGTCGTCCCCGAGCATGGTCCACTCATCGCCGTGCGGCAGTCCGGCGACCGGCCCCAGGTCGGCCACGGCGTCGATGTGCGCGCTTATCCGGGCATCGTCCGGCGGCACGATCTGGCTGCCATCGGCAAGGTAGACCTTGTACCCGTTGTCCTCGGGCGGGTTGTGGCTCGCGGTGACCATCACGCCGGCTGCGCAGCCCAGTCGCCGGATGGCGAACGCCAGCACCGGTGTCGGCAGCGGGTGCGGGAGCACGTATGCAGCGAGTCCGGCGCCGGTCATGATCTGCGCCGTCGCGCGAGCGAATGCCTCGGAGTTGCGCCGCGCGTCGTAGCCGATGACGACAGCACCGCCGCCGGACTCGTTCAGGTACGCGGCCAGCCCGGCCGCGGCCCGGGCCACGACGACGATGTTCATGCGGTTGGGCCCAGGTCCGAGGCGTCCACGCAGGCCCGCCGTGCCGAACTGCAGGGTCCCGGCGAACGCATCTGCGACCTCGGTCGCCGCGGGCCCGTCGCCGGACTCGGCAGCATGGATCAGGCCCAGCAGTTCCTCGCGGGTCTGGGGATCGGGGTCGCTCGCCGCCCACGCGCGCGCCAGGTCCAGGACATCGGTCATCGCAGTTCGCGGATCACCTTCGCGAGCAGGGAGCCCATCCGGGTGGCCGCCGACGTGCCTGCCTCGAGCACTTCCTCGTGGTTCAGCGGGGCGCCGCTCATGCCGGCGGCGAGGTTGGTGACGAGGGACAGGCCCAGCACCTCCATGCCCAGTGACCGGCAGACGATCGCCTCCAGCGCGGTGCTCATGCCGACGAGGGTCCCGCCCATCGCTCGGACCATGCCGATCTCGGCGGGGGTCTCGTACATCGGACCGCGGAACTGGGCGTACACCCCTTCAGCCAGCCCAGGTTCGACCGATTGGCACATGGCCCGCAGCCGGGCCGAGTACAGGTCGGTCAGGTCCACGAAGTGGGCACCGTGCAGGGGCGAGGCCCCGGTGAGGTTGATGTGGTCCTTGATCAGCACAGGCGTGCCGGGCTGCCACGTCGGGTCCAGTCCTCCGCATCCGTTCGTGAGGACGACTGTCGAGCAGCCAGCGGCGGAGGCAGTCCGGACGGCATGTGTCACGGCGTCGACGCCGTGTTCCTCGTACAGATGCGTCCGGCCCAGGAAGACGAGCACCCGGATGCCGTCGGCCTCGAGGCTGCGCACCCGTCCGGCATGACCGGCCACGGCGGGCGGGGTGAAGTGCGGCAGGTCGGTGTTCGCGATGTCCAGCGTCGTCTCGCCGAGCAAGTCGGCGGCCGGGACCCAGCCCGATCCCAGGACGACGGCCACGTCGTGACGCGGCAACCCGGAGAGCCCGGCTAGGACGGCGGCTGCCTCCGAGGCGCGCGCGCCGGCAGCAATGGTGCTGACGTGGTCGGTCACGCAATGACCCTAGCCGCTACTCCGCGGCGATGTGGAGGCGTCGGGCAGCCTCGGCAATCGAGCCGCTGAGGCTCGGATACACGGTGAACGTCGACGCGAGCTGATCGACGGTGAGCCGCTGCTCGACCGCGATCGTGAGGGGGTGGATGAGCTCGCTTGCGTGCGCGCTGACGATGACGGCGCCGGCCACGATGCGCGAGCCTCGCCGACAGAACAACTTGACGAACCCATCGGTGTGGCCCTCCATCTTCGCCCGCGCATTGGAGGCGAGCGGGACGGTGACGACGTCGCCGCGGAAGGCCCCGTCCGCGAGGTCGGCTTGGGTCAGACCGACGGTCGCGATCTCGGGATCGGTGAAGACCGTGCTGGACACGGTGGTCAGCTCGAGGGGTGTGACGGCGTCGCCGAGTGCGTGCCACATGGCTATGCGTCCTTGCATGGCGGCGACCGAGGCGAGCATGAGCACTCCGGTGCAGTCTCCGGCGGCATACACACCGCGACGTGATGTGCGCGAGACGCGGTCGACCTTGATGAAGCCTCGCTCGTCCGTCTCGATGCCGGCCTCGGCAAGGCCGAGGCTGTCCGTGTTTGGCAACGAGCCGACAGCCAGGAGCACATGAGATCCCACCACGACCGTGCCGTCGCTGAGCTCGACCTCGACTCCTGTGCCGGTGTTTCGCGCGGACACGGCACGCGAGCGGCTCAGCACTTCGAGCCCGCGTCGCCCGTACACGTCCTCGAGAACGGCGGCTGCGTCGGGATCCTCGCTGGGCAGCACGTGCGCGCGAGAGGAGATGAGCACGACGTTGGCCCCGAGTGCGTGGTAGGCGCCGGCGAACTCGGCGCCCGTGACCCCGGAGCCGACGACGATGAGCCGCTCGGGCACGTTAGGAAGGGCGTAGACCTGCTCCCAGGTCAGGATCCGCTGGCCATCCGGCACCGCGGCCTCCAGCACGCGCGGCCGGGCGCCCGTCGCGATGAGGACGGCGTCCGCGACAAGGGACGACTCGACGCCGCCCGGTCCAGCCACCATCACGCTGCCATCCGCGGCCAGGCGACCGGTGCCGGGCAGGACGACCACGCCCTCACGATCCAGTCGCGCCGAGATGTCGTCGCTCTGCGCCCGAGCCAATCGCAGGATCCGGGCGTTGACCTCGGCCAGGCTCACGCCGATGAGGCCGGCCTCTGGGGCCTGGCCATTGATCCGTACGCCGAGGTCCGCGCTGCTGGACGCAGCCGTGATGGCGTTCGCGGTGGAGATCAGGGCCTTGCTCGGCACGCAGTCCGTCAGCACGGCCGAGCCGCCGATCCCGTCCCTGTCGACAAGGGTGACGGCGGCACCGAGCTGGCGGGCGACGAGGGCAGCCTCGTAACCGCCCGGACCGCCTCCCAGGATCGTCACGCTCGTCACTCGTGGCATTCTTCCGTACCCGCCCTAGTGTCCCTACTCTGGTGCGCGTGACGCTGTACGCGGCCTACGGGACGAACCTTGATCCGCGTCGCATGGCGCTGCTCGCCCCCGCGTCCCCCGTGTTCGCGACCGGCTGGCTCCGGGGCTGGCGGCTGACCTTCGCGGGCGGGGAGGAGTTAGGCGCGGCGATGGCAACGGTGGTGGAGGCCGACGGGGAATCGGTGTTCGTCGTGCTCTACGACGTGCCGCCCGCGGACGAGCAGGCGCTGGACGTATGGGAGGACATCGACCTCGGGCTGTGGCGCAAGATCAGGGTCCGGGTGCACACGCGTGACGGCGAGCCGCTCGCCTGGCTGTACGTCCTGGACGCCTACGAGGGCGGCCTGCCGACCGTCGAGCAGCTAGGCATCGTCGCCGATGCCGCGCACGCCGGCGGCGCCCCGGCCGACTACGTGCGCCGGCTGCGCGAGCACCCCTGCGGCCCGCCCCCGGACTGACGTCGGCCGGCCGCCCCAACCCCTCGTCGAGCGGCCAGTCGTGGTGGCAGAATCGCCGCTTGAATTCACCCCGGCTTCGCCCCCCACGACTGGCCAGCCAACGGGGTGGGTGGGGTCAGAAGTCGCCCCCGCCGCCGAAGTCCCCGCCGCCGAAGTCCCCGCCGCCGAAGTCGCCGCCGCCGCCGCCGAACGAGCCGAAGCCGCCGCCGCCGCCGAATGCTCCCGAGTCGACCGGGGCGGCGGCCGCAGCCGGTGCCGCCCACATCCCGCCCAGCATCGTCCCGACCAGGGCACCGGTCATGACCGTGCCGAACGGGGAGTAATAGCCAGCCGCGTACGACCGGTACTCGGGACCGGCCTGCCAGTACGGCTGCTGGCTGGCGCCTGAGCCGACCAGCAGCCCCTGCGGCTGCCCACCGGCCTCGACGCTCGTGCGGCACGCGGCGCACAGCGGCAGGTCGCGTTCGCCCAGCCCGGGGGGTGCCCAGGCGACGTCCGCGACGCTGGGACCATGCCGAGGGTCGACGAAGCAGGGCGGCCTGCGCTCGGGGAGCGGCTGGCCGTCCAGCCGGGCGCGCACGCAGGCGAGGGCGTAACGGCCGTCCTCCAGCGCCGACGTCACGGATCCGGCGTCCGCCGGGGATCTCATGGCCGATGTGGCGGACTTGGCCTTGTCATAGGCATCGAGGGCGCGCTGCATGTCGGCGCGGGTGGCGTCGTCGAAGTCGGGATCGTCGAGGCTGAAGGCGCCCAGCCGCTCGCCGTACTCGGTGATGTCCGCGTCGATCGCGGCCTGCACCGACGCCAACTGGACCGCAGTGCGGGCGCGGGCGCGACGCCGGGCGATGACCACGATGACGACGACCACGATCCCGGCGATGGCCAGGAAGATGAGGAACCCGGCCCCACCGCCGGAGGATTCCGGCGCGGCACCGTTGAACCGCTCGTTCGCCAGGGTGACGAAGGCGCTCAGCACGGAATAGGGGCCGGCCTCGCGCTGCTCACGGAATGCCTGCGTGGCGAGGTCGGCGGCCGAGCCTGACGTCGAGCCAGCCCGGAACTGGTCGCCCACGATGACGGCATAGATGCCGGCCAGCCCGACTTCGTCCTTGAGTTCGACGAGTACCTCGTCAGCGGTGCCGCCGCCCGCCGCGGACTCCGGCAGCACGGCGATGAACATGGGCAGTTTGGTGTCGCGCACCTGGGCGGCGAGCTGGTCTGCATCGCCAGTGGACAGGGCGTTCTCGGCCGACGGGTCGCTATAGACGTACTCGCCTGCACGGAAGGCCGTTGCGGCGGGGGAGACGTCGACGGCAGCCTGGGCAGGGACGGCGGCGAGTCCGGCAAGGACGGCGACGGCCAGGCTCGCGCCCAAGGCGCCGATCAGGTGGCGGGGGGTCATCCCTCCACGGTACGAGGCCTGCTACGCGCGCGCCAACTCAGCCGGCAATCTCGCACAGGACGGTGCCCGTCGGGACGGTGGCGCCCTTCTCGGCGGTGAGCTTGGTAATGGTGCCGGCCTTGTGGGCGGTGAGCGGCTGCTCCATCTTCATGGCCTCCAGCACGACCACCAGATCGCCTTCGGCGACCTCCTGGCCCTCCGTGACCTCGACCTTGACGATGGTGCCCTGCATGGGTGCGACGACGGAGTCCCCACTGGCCCCGGCTCCGGCCTTCTTGCCCCCCGCCTTGCGCTTCTTCGGGCCGGCGGACCCGGCCGGTGCCGACCCTGAGCCGAGTCCGGCGGGCAGGGTGACCTCGATTCGCTTGCCACCAACCTCGACCACGACGCTCTCGCGGGGCTCGGGCTCCTCGGCCGGGTCGGTGCTGCCGGAGTAGGCCGGGATCGTGTTGTCGAACTCGGTCTCGATCCAACGCGTATGGATGGTGAAGGGCTGCTCAGGGTCGGCCGGGGCGAATGCGGGATCACGGACGACTGCCCGGTGGAAGGTCAGCGCGGTGGCGATGCCATCGACCGAGAACTCGTCGAGAGCGCGGCGGGACCGCTCGAGGGCCTCCTGCCGTGTCGCCCCTGTGACGACCAGCTTGGCCAGCAGCGAGTCGAAGTTGCCCCCGATGACATCGCCGGCCTCGAAGCCCGCATCGACCCGGATGCCCGGGCCACTCGGCGGCTTCCAGACGATGAGCACACCTGGCGCCGGGAGGAAGTTGCGGCCCGGGTCCTCGCCGTTGATCCGGAACTCGAAGGAGTGCCCGCGCAGCACCGGGTCGTCGTAGTCGATGACGCCGCCCTCGGCGATGCGGAACTGCTCGCGGACCAGGTCGATGCCCGCAACCTCCTCGGTCACCGGGTGCTCGACCTGGAGCCGGGTGTTGACCTCGAGGAAGGAGATGGTGCCGTCGACCCCGACCAGGAACTCGCAGGTGCCGGCGTTGTAGTACCCGGCCTCCTTGATGATCGCCTTCGAGGACGCGTACAGCTCGTGCAGCTGGTCGTCGGTGAGGAACGGGGCGGGCGCCTCCTCGACCAGCTTCTGGTGGCGACGCTGCAGCGAGCAATCGCGAGTCGAGACGACGACGACGTTGCCGTGCTTGTCGGCCAGGCACTGGGTCTCGACGTGGCGGGGGTTGTCGAGGTAGCGCTCGACGAAGCACTCCCCACGGCCGAACGCAGCGACGGCCTCGCGCACTGCCGAGTCGAAGAGGTCGGGGATCTCCTCGAGCGAGCGGGCCACCTTCAGCCCGCGGCCGCCGCCACCGAAGGCCGCCTTGATCGCCACCGGGAGGCCGTGCTCCTTGGCGAACGCGACGACTTCGTCGGCCCCCGCGACGGGGTCGGCGGTGCCCGGCACCTGCGGCGCCCCGGCGCGCTGGGCGATGTGACGAGCTGAGACCTTGTCGCCGAGCGAGCGGATCGCGTCCGGCGGAGGTCCGATCCAGGTCAGCCCCGCGTCGATGACGGCCTGGGCGAAGTCGGCATTCTCGGACAGGAATCCATAGCCCGGGTGCACGGCGTCCGCCCCCGAGTCGCGGGCGGCCTTGAGCAGCTTGTCGATGACGAGGTAGGACTCGGCCGCCGTCGACCCGCCGAGGGCAAACGCCTGGTCGGCAAGCCGCACATGAAGGGCGTCGCGGTCCGGTTCGGCATACACCGCCACCGACTGAAGGCCGGCGTCCTTGCAGGCCCGGATGACGCGAATGGCGATCTCGCCGCGATTGGCGATCAGGACGGTCTGCACGGTGCCGTCACCCTTCTGTCGACTCGCGTCATGCTATCGGTCCCATAAGTCTGTCCAGATGATCCCGAGGTCGCGCAGCAGGAGCCTGAGCAGCGGGAGGGAGAGGCCGATCACGTTGGACGGGTCGCCATCGATCCGGTCCACGAACGGCCCGCCCAGGCCGTCGAGGGTGAAGCCTCCTGCCACCCGAAGCGGCTCCCCGGTCGCGATGTACGCGTCGATCTCCTGCTCGGACGGCGTGCCGTGAAAGACCTGCGTGCTGGCAACCGCGCCGGACTCCTCTCCCGTCGCGGGCCGCACGACCCAGTGGCCCGTACGCAGGGTCCCCATCGAACCGGCCATGGCCCGCCAGCGGTCCTTCGCCTCGCCGGCGGTGGCCGGCTTGCCGTGCGCGACCCCGTCCACTTCCAGCACGGAGTCACAGCCGACGACCACGAGGTCCTCGGCCGGA
Organism: Actinomycetota bacterium; assembly: GCA_030681835.1. Lineage (GTDB taxonomy): Bacteria > Actinomycetota > Actinomycetes > S36-B12 > S36-B12 > UBA10649. The sequence continues at coordinate 408 of JAUXRN010000046.1, read as the reverse complement.
TCCACGCGGGCCGCGACGTCGCGTGCCTTGGCGCGGGCGAGCTCCTGGCACAGGTCGGCTGGGCTGAGCGTCGCGAGCTCCCGGATCATCGTGGCCTCGTCGACGTCGCTGACCATCACGATGGGCTCCACTCCCGCCGACCGCAGCAGCGACAGTCTGGCGGGGGAGGCGGAGGCGAGAACCAGCCGCACGTCAGGGCTAGCGGGGCATCATCGATGCGCGCCACGCCCCGAACCCGGGACGCAGGGAGGGCCGGGTCTGGCGGCTCTTGCGCGCCCACAGGCTGAAGTGCGGGGCATCGGCGGCGGCCATCGCCCGGCGGCTGCTCGCAAGAGCCAGGACGATGGCCAGCTCCTCCGCGGTGGGCGAGCCGGCGACGACGCGCAGCGGGGGCCTGCCCTCGGCCGT
>JAUXRN010000043.1 GCA_030681835.1 Actinomycetota bacterium | reverse complement strand
CCACACGTGACGACGCATCGCTGGAAGTGGGACTGAGGTGGGTCGGTTCTCGTCAGTCCTCGTCGAACACGACGGTGATCATTGTGATGATCCGGCCGACCTTCAGGCGGTAGCTGTACGTCCCGTCGCACCAACTGCCGTCCTCGCAGTAGGGATCCAACGAGATGATCGCCTGGCCGTGGGCGTTGGTGGGCACGATCGCCTCGGTGTTCCAGGATCCCTCCTGGAAGAACTGCAGGTACACGGGCACGGGCGCCATGGTCGGTGTCGTCGTCACGAGGATGCGAGGCAGCGACAAGCCCCGGTACTCCGACTGCGCGAACGTGCGGGTCGCGGTCGCGGACCCGTCCGCCCAGGCCCACGAGAAGGAGGTCGCCGTGGCGGCGGCTGGCCGGTTCGGCGACGGCTCGTGGCGGTGTTCCGCGACGGCGCCGCTGACGGGAAGCACGCCGAGGGTCGCAGTGACAAGGAAGACGGGCAGGGCGCGACGAAGCCAAGGACGCCCCCGCCGTCGCATACCGGACATTCCCCCACCGCCTAAAGGCCCAGTCGACCTGCAGTTACGAGTCTAGGCCTCGTCCAGACGGCGGGAAGGGGCCGAAAGGGGTTATCCAGGATGATCTACGGGCGGCGGCGGCCGCCGGCGCGGGGCGTGAACCGCGGGCGCCCGCCGGATCGTGCGGCCGAGCGGGAGACGGGCGCGACCCACGGGACGCCCGAGGGCTCCCGCGCACCGGTGATGCTGTTCAGCGCGTGGTCGCCGGGGCGCACTCGCAGCACTGCCGGATCGACCCCAGCCCGCTTGGTCAGCGAGGAGACCATGCGCTGCTGCTTGGGCGACGCGAGGGTGACGACCGTGCCCGATTCGCCGGCACGGGCGGTGCGCCCGGCGCGGTGCAGGTAGTCCTTGGGGTCGGTCGGGGAATCCACGTGCACCACGAGGCTGATGCCATCGACGTGGATGCCGCGCGCGGCAACGTCGGTGGCGACCAGGGCCGGGGTCTCCCCCTTGCGGAAGGCATCGAGCGTGCGGGTTCGCACGGCCTGCGTCTTGCCGCCGTGGAGTGCGCCGACGGGCACGCCCTGGGCTGCGAGTTGCCCCGCCAGTCGGTCGACACCGGCCTGCGTGCGCATGAAGAAGAGGGTGCGACCATCGCGCGCCGCGATCTGGGCCGTGACCTCGTCCTTGTCGGCCGGGTGGACGAGCAGGACGTGGTGGTCCATCGTCGACACCTGCGCGTTGACAGGGTCGAGGGAATGCGTGGCGGGATCGCGCAGGTAGCGGCGCACGAGCGAATCCACGTCGCCGTCCAGCGTTGCGCTGAACAGCAGGCGTTGGCCGCGCGGCTTCGTCTGGTCGAGGATCTCGCGGACGATCGGCAAGAACCCCATGTCCGCCATCTGGTCGGCCTCGTCGAGGACCGTGATCGCGATGTCGGACAGGTCCACGTCCCCGCGGTTGATGAGGTCGACGAGCCGACCGGGAGTGGCGACCAGCACGGTCACGCCGCGCTCGAGGCTGCGGATCTGCTTGGAGTAGGGCATCCCACCCGCGATGAGCCGCACGCTCAGGTTCAGGGAGTGCGCCAGCGGGCTCAGCGCGTCACTGACCTGCATGGCCAGTTCACGCGTGGGGACGAGGACGAGCCCGAGCGGCTTGTGCGGCATCGCGCGGCGTCCGTCGAGCCGGGTGAGCAGCGCCAGGCCGAAGGCCAGCGTCTTGCCGGAGCCGGTCTGGCCACGGCCGAGGATGTCGCGGCCCGCGATCGCGTCGGGGAGGGTGGCCACCTGGATCGGGAAGGGCGCCGTGATGCCACCGCGCACGAGGGCGGGGACGAGGGCGGGCGAGATGCCGAGGTCGGCGAAGGACGGGGGCACAGCGTGGCTCATTCACATTCCATTCATGACGACTGGCGCGCCTTGAATGAGTGACCCGACTTCGACCACGAGCAAGACTCGCAAGGGATGCACGGGGGTGCACCACGTGATCGACCACCGGGGAAGACCAACCGCTGCGGCGCAGCGATGCCTCGAGTGTACGTTCGCTCCTGTCATTCGCGAAATCGCCGGACGCAGGAGGTGCGCATGGCCGCAGCGCCGTCGCGCATCTGGCTGGTCCGCCACGGCGAGACCGAGTGGAGCCGCGCCGGCCGGCATACCGGGACAAGCGACATTCCCCTGACTCCGCGCGGGGAGTCCGACGCCGCGGCCATCCGACGCGAGCTGACCGGAGTCGCGCCGGGTCTGGTCCTGTGCAGCCCCCTTCAGCGTGCCCGCGAGACCGCTCGCCTCGCGGGGCTCGTGCCCGATGCGGTGGATGCCGATCTGGTCGAGTGGGACTACGGAGCTTGGGAAGGCCAGACGACCGCGCAGATCCGCCAGCATCTGGGCGATCCGGCGTGGGTGGTGTGGGACCACCCGATCCCACCGGGCGCGACGCCCGGAGAGCAACTCACCGACGTCAGGGTGCGAGTCGACCGGGTGATCGAGCGCTGCCTGCCCATTCTGGCATCGGGGCGGGACTGCGTGCTGGTGGCGCATGGGCACGTGCTGCGGATCCTCACCGCCCGCTGGCTCGGGCTCGAACCGCTTGCGGGGAGGCTGTTCGCGCTGGATCCCGCCACCCTCTCCGCTCTCGGCTTCGAGCATGAGCAGCAGGTGATCCGATGCTGGAACGCCACGGATGTGGATCGCCGTGGCTGACGACTCGCTGCGCCGGCAATTGCGCTTCTCGCTCTTCCTGCAGGGTTTCGCCGCCCTCATGATGGGGGGCGCCGCCGTCGTGCGGCTCGTCGCCATCGGGCTGGACGCCATCACGGTGGTCCTGCTGCTGGCGTGCGCAGGCATCCTGGCTGCGGCGGTCTTCACCCGCAGTCGCCTGACGCTGCTGGCCTCGGACGACACGGATCCCGGAGGATCTCCGTCGGAGTGACGGTTTCACCGCATATCGTCCGTTCTGCTAGCCTCCTTTCACCCCGAATTTCCGCCACTGGGAGGCACTATGCGCCCGCTCGCCCGCGTCCTGGTCGATGAGTCGCACCGCCAGGCCTGGTCCACCCGCCCCGAGGTGGCCGCCCGCATGAACCCGGTGAACCCCGCCGACGCCTCCTACGCCCAAGCCGCCGCTGCCGCCGAGCGCGCCGGCCTGTCCGTCGCCGTGCACGAGACGGGACCGCTGACCGACGATGCGCTTGCCCCGGTGGACGTGCTCGTCCTGCCGCATGCCGCGGAGGATGCGTGGGAGCACACCACTGGATCAGGCTCCCCGCGCCTGGCCGAGGACGAGCTCGACGCCATTGCCCGTTTCGTGCGCGGTGGCGGCGGCCTGGTCATCCTCGCCGAGACGGAGCAGGCCAAGTACGGCAACAACCTCGCCGACCTAGCCCTGCAGTTCGGGGTCGCGATCGACAACGTCACGGTGCAGGATCCCGGGCAGTGCTTCAAGGACGTCCCGACGTGGGTCATGGCCGACCTCGTCCGGGGTCCCCAGCATGACCTCACGGCCCGCGTCGGGGACGCCTGCTTCTACCGCGCCGGCAGTCTGCACGCCGCCGCGACAGGCGACATCCGGACCGTCGAGACCGTGGCTCGCACGTCGGCCGGCGCCGACCCCGCCGCAGCCGGACTGCTCATGACGTGCACGACGTCCGGTGGGCGCGTGGTCGTGGCCGCGGACTCGGACCTGTTCGGCGACGATTCGATCGGCGACCTTGGCCACCGCCAGCTCTGGCTCAACGTGGTGACGTGGGCCGCGGGCGGCCGGGCGGCCATGGCCACCGCCAGCTCGTCCGTGGCGTCCGGGGTGTCAGCGGCGTCCGCAGCATCATGGATCGAGGCCGACCCGGACTGGGCCGCGCTTGTCGGCGCCGTGGAGGCGATCCGGCCGTTGCAGGTCAAGGACGGCTCGATCCCCGCCTCCGGTCACGCCGAGGCGAGCTCGGCAGTGGCCACGGTCATCTCGTCGGTCGATGCGCTGGCGGGTCGGTTCCCGCACCAGGCAGATCACCTCGCCGCCACCCAGGTGGACCTCGCTCGCTGGGTCGAGGGCGGCTTCGCCGTGCCCGACTTCCTGGACTCGCTCATGCTGTTCCGGCCCGACCTCGTTCGCGAGGACGGCATCGAGCACCTGGCGGTGTTCCCGATGTACACGCAGAACGGCAACCCGAACCGCAACCTCGAGGCCGTCGTGACCCGCACCTTCTGGCCGGACTGGCTGGGCGAGCAGGAGGACCGCTACGACAACCCGGCCTTCGTGCCCATCGAGTTCGTCGGCTTCACGAAGGGCTACGACACGCACTCGGCCGTCCTCTTCCCCGAGACCGTCGCAACCCGGGAGACCGCCGACTTCCATTGGGGCGGGATCTTCTGCGACCGCGAGGCGGCGCGGTTCCGCGTGGTGTCGCGCGTCGCGGCAGAGACGCTGCGACTCTCGCTCCCGCCCGACGTCGACTTGCTGCTGAATGACCAGCGGCTGGCCCAGGAGACCTTCGTCCTGTGGGACCTCATCCACGACCGCACCCACGGACGAGGCGACCTGCCGTTCGACCCGTTCATGATCAAGCAGCGCATGCCGTACTGGATGTACGCCCTCGAGGAGCTTCGATGCGACCTCACCACGTTCCGGGAGACACTCGTGCTCGACGAGGACGGCGTGCATTTGGGCCGCTTCATCCGGTTCGCCATCCTGTTCGACCGTCTCTTCCGGTTCACCATCACGGGTGGGCGGGTGCGCAACTATGACGGCCTCGGCGGCCAGATCATGTTCGCCTGGCTGCACCGCGACGATGTCCTGCGATGGACCGACAACGTCCTGACGATCGACTGGGATCGCGTGACGGATTCGGTCGTCGCCCTGTGCGCGGAGGTCGAGAGCCTCTACCGCAGCGGCATCGACCGGTCGCGCCTGGCCCAGTGGATCGCCGCTCACCAGTTCGTGTCCGGGCTCGTCGAGCCGCACCCCGCCTCGACCTGGGCCAAGGGCCCCGACGCCCTTCCCCTCGACGGTGAATTGCGGGAAGTCGTCGACGCCGTCCTGCCCGACGAGTTCCCGCTGAACGTCTTCTACGACGCGCTGCAGCGCAAGCTCGAGGCCACCATTGCGGCTACCGCCGGGATCACGGCATGACCGGCGCCGCCTCGCCGTCAGCGCCAGTGGCCGTCGTGGCCGGGGCCGGCGGGGCCGGGGCCGCCACGGCAGGCGCCCTCGCCGCCGCGGGCTTCCACGTCGTCGTCCTCGACTCGCGCGAGGAGGCCGCTCGCGCGGCCGTGTCCCCCGTCCTGGCAGGGGGCGGCAGCGGCGAGTCCCACGCGATCGATCTGCTCGACATCCCCGCGGTGCAAGCCCTGCACGACGACCTCGTCTCGCGCAGGGGCCGGGTCGATGCGCTGATCCACCTGGTCGGAGGGTGGCGCGGCTCGGCCACCCTCGAGCCTGCCTCGGCCGAGAACTGGTTCGCGCTGCAGGCACCGGTCGTGGGCACGCTTGCCGTGCTGACCTCGGTGTTCGGGGCCACCGTCAGGAGCAGCGACACTGGCCGGATGTTCATGGTGACGAGCACGGCGGCGGCGCGGCCCACGGCCGGCAACGTGGCCTACGCGGCGGCGAAGTCGGCAGCCGAGGCGTGGATGGCGGGCGTCGCGCACTACTTGCGCGACAGCGCGGCCAGTGCCGTGGTCGTCGCCGTCAAGGCGCTGCTCACCGACTCCATGCTCGCCGAGAACCCCGGCAAGGAGTGGCCCGGATACACGCATGTGGACGTGCTCGCTGCCGCGCTGTCTGACGCCTGCGTCCATCCCATCGACAACGGCGCCCGGGTCGACCTCACTGCTGCGGGATACTCGCCTACATGACCACCACTCCTTGGCGCGGCTTCGCCAGCGACAACTACGCCGGCATCCATCCCGACGTGCTCGCGGCCATCGAGCGGGCCAACACCGGCCACCAGGTCGCCTACGGCGACGACGACGTCACGGCTGCGCTGCGCGACGCGATCAAGGACCACTTCGGGCCGCTGGCCGAGGCGTACCCCGTCTTCAATGGCACCGGCGCAAACGTGGTCGCGTTGCAAGCGATGACCCGCCGGTGGGAGGCGGTGCTGTGCGCGGCCTCCGCCCACGTCAACGTCGATGAGGGCGGAGCTCCTGAGCATGGCGCCGGGCTGAAGCTGTGGACCATCCCCACGGCCGACGGCAAGCTGACCACCGACCTGATCGACACGCAGGCGTGGGGCTTCGGCGACGTCCATCGCGCCCAGCCGGGAGCCGTCACCATCACCCAGTCGACCGAGCTGGGCACGGTGTACTCCGCCGACGAGATCGCCACGATCGCGGAGCACGCTCATCGGCTGCGCATGTCGCTTCATGTCGACGGCGCCCGCCTCGCCAACGCGGCCGCCTCGCTCGGCAGCGGCTTCCGGGACTTCACGACCGACACCGGGGTCGATGCGGTGTCATTCGGCGGCACCAAGAACGGCATCATGATGGGCGAGGCCGTCGTCGTGCTCAATCCGGATGCGGCCCCCGGGGTCGACTTCCTGCGCAAGTCGTCCATGCAGCTGGCGAGCAAGATGCGTTTCGTCAGCGCCCAGCTCCTCGCCCTCCTGACCGACGGCCTGTGGCTGCGCAATGCCGAGCACGCCAATGCCATGGCTCGCAATCTCGAGGAGCGCGTCAGGGCAATCGACGGCGTCACCGTCGTGCGACCCGTGCAGGCCAACGCGGTGTTCGCCGTCCTGCCGCCCGCGGTCACCGAACGCCTGCAGCAGCAGTTCCGGTTCTACACGTGGGACCAGGCCACCGGCGAGGTCCGCTGGATGTGCGCCTGGGACACGACCGAGGCCGATGTCGCGGCATTCGCCGACGCGATCGCCGCAGAGTGCGCCGCAGGCTAGGCCTCGCCCGTTGTGTCCGGCGCAGCCCACCGGATGGATCTGTCCTGCGCCCGGGCGCGTTCGGCTCGATCGGACTCCGCCCGAACCAGTTCTTGGGCGACCCCAGCATCGAGGTGCAGGGCAGACACCTTGACCGGGCCGGGGGTCGTGTCGACGTGCACGCTGGCCAGTCCCAGCGGCCGCTCCCATGGCCCTTGGGTGAAGCGCACCGACTGAGCGCGCGCATGCGGGATGACCATCACGTGGCGGGTCACCCGGCCGCGGCGCGCGACGAATACCGAGTCGTCCCAGGCATAGGCGAGGCGTTGCCATTGGATAGCTGACCGGCGACGGGCCCGATCGGGTGCGGGGTGCCACTCCATCCCGGCCAGGTCGAGGCCGGGCAGGACCCGCTCGACGATCCCGTACGCCACCTCGCGGGTGGCCACCGGGATGAGCAGGGTCTCCTCGCGGTTGCCGCTCGAATCGGCGGCGCCCATCCCGGCGATGTTCACCCTCACCCGCATCCAGCCCCGCTTGCGCCACAGCAGCGGCTCGACGAACTCGATCGCCTGGACTCGACCCGGCGGAACGGTGCGGGATTGCGTCTTCGCCAGGCCGAACCGCAGCCTCAGGCCGTCTGGCGACTGGCTCACCGTGAAGTTGAAGAAGGTGATGAACTCCGTGACGACGATCAGGATCGGCACACCGCCGGTGACCAAGGCAAGGCCAAGTCCGCCCCACCCGCTTGCCATCACCGTGACGACGAGGATGACGACGGTGGCAAGCAGCAGGAAGAAGGTCACGCTGCGCATGAGGAGCGACACGGCGAGGTCGCGCGGGGCCACGGTCGCGATCGGGGTCTCGGGCGCCTCCGCGGTGTCATGCCGCAGGCCCGCCGAGCGGGCGAGGATCTCGTTGCGCAGGGACCGGGCCTCGTCGAGCGTGAGGAAACGCAACGAGACCTTCGAGCCCTGCTGCCCGGCCACCTCGACGCTCACCTCCGCCAACGCGAAGAGGCGCGCGAAGAGCGGCTGGGCAACGTCGACGGACTGCAGCCGGCTCAGTTGCAGCCGCCTCTCCTTGCGCGTGATGACGCCTGAGTCGACGCGGAAGTCACCGTCGGCGTCGAACCAGTAGGAGAGCTTCCGCCATGACAGGTAGGCAGCGGCCCCGACCACGACGGGGACGAGCACCAGCGCCACCGCCGCCATGACGAGTACGCGGACATCACCGGCGAAGAGGCCGCCGGAGCCGAATGCGATGACGATGATGATCCCGATGGGGATCGCCGTGACGGCATGGACGACAGGCGAGATCGGATGGACCTGGCGGCGGCCGTGGGCATCCGTGGGGACTCCACCGGGCAGCGCGAAACCCAGCCCGAGGTCATCGCCGACGTTCGACGGAGGCTGCTGCCCGGCCACGGCTACAGCCCAGCCGTGCGCTGCTCGCCGCGCTGCGCAAGCCGGTCGCGCAGGTCGGCCGCATCGGCCGGCACGAGGCCCGGGATCTTGGCGTCCGTCGTCGCGGCCGCCGTGTGCAATTGCACGGTCGTGACCCCGAGCCAACGGTCGATCGGTCCCGCCTTGACATCGACGAGCTGCATGCGGCCGTAGGGCACGATCACCATGCGGCGGAACATGATGCCGCTGGTGACGAGGAGGTCGTCACCGCGTTCGCAGTAGCCGAAGGAACGCACCCGTCGCCCGATCAGCCACCACAGCCAGCCGAACACGACCACGGCCGCCACGGCGGCGCCGATCGCCAGCCACCGCGGCACAGCCGGGACGAGGAACAGTGCCACCACCCCGGCAGCGACGAGCACGTAGACCAAGGAGAGCGTGATCCGGCGGGCAATGATGAGTCGGGGGGAGACGAGCGTCCATGCGTCCGTGGTCGTGAAGGCGGCTCGGGTGCGGTCAGACATATCTTCAGGCTAGCCGCCGCAGGACCCTAAGGGATCCTGGGCGGCCTGCCCTCGAAAGCCGTCGACAGGACGATCGTCGTGCGGGTGGAGCAGTTGGCGGCCGATCGGATCCGAGCAAGCAGGTCCTCGAGGTCCGCCGGCTCCACGACCCGCACCTTGAGGATGTAGGCCTCCGCGCCCGCGACCGACCAGCAGGCCTCGATCTCCGCGATGGGTGCCAGCCGTTCCGGCAGGTCGTCCGGGGCCGCAGGGTCGATCGGCGTAAGCGACACGAAGGCGGTCAGCGGCAGCCCCACCGCCCGGTAGTCGACCTCAGCTCGGTAGCCGGTGATGAAGCCACGCTGCTCCAGCCGGCGCACCCGCTGATGCAGGGCGGAGGTGGACAGCCCCGTCTCGCGGGCGATGTCGGCGAGGGACATGCGTCCATCGGCACTCAGCAGCCCGATGATCTGCCGGTCGATGTCCTCCATGGAGACACCTTGCCAGAGCGCGCAGATGACCGGCATGGCACCCGTGCCCGGGCAGGGCTACCCTGCATGCGGGGAGCTCGCGAGATCGGCGGGCTGAGAGGGTGGCCGCTCCCACCGACCCATGAACCTGATCTGGGTAATGCCAGCGGAGGGATAGGCATGGGCGTCAAGGCACTTCTTGCAGTGGGCATCGCCGCCGCGGCAGCGTTGTCTGCTTGCGGTGGAACGGCGGAGTCGGCCTCAGGCACGGTTCGCCTTCTCACGCACGAGTCGTTCGTGCTGAGCCAATCGCTCATCGACGAATTCCAGGCTCGGACGGGGTTGGTCCTCGAGGTCGTGACGGCCGGCGACGCGGGGAGCATGGTCGCGGGTGCAATCCTCGCAGCGGGCGCGCCCACCGCCGACGTGCTGTTCGGCGTCGACAACACGTTGCGGTCTCGCGCCGTCGAGGCGGGCGTCTTCGCGCCGTACACCTCCCCCGCCGCGGACGCACTCCGGCCCGAATTGCGCAACGACACAGCCGGCGGCCTGCTCACGCCGGTCGACTTCGGGGACGTCTGCGTCAACATCGACGACGGCTTCTTCGCGAGCGCGGGCCTGGCGCCCCCGTCGACCTTGGAGGACCTGGCCTCACCGGAGTACGGGGACCTGCTCGTCGTCGAGGATCCCGGCACGTCGTCGCCCGGGCTCGCATTCCTGCTCGCCACCGTTGCCCGGTACGGGGATCAGTGGCCGGACTACTGGCGCCGGCTCGCGGCGAACGGCGTCACGATCGCCGCCAGTTGGACAGACGCATACATGGGCGCCTTCACCAAGGGGGGCGGGGGCGGCGACCGGCCGTTGGTCGTGTCGTACGCGACCAGCCCACCAGCCGAGATCGTGTATGCCAGCGACCCCAAGCCCGAACGGCCATCGACCTCGGTCATGCCGGATGGCTGCTACCGGCAGGTGGAGTACGCCGGAGTCCTGGCGGGCGCGAGCAACCCTGCGGGCGCGCAGGTGGTCCTGGACTGGCTGCTGTCACCGGAGGTCCAGGCCGACCTGCCGCTGTC
>JAUXRN010000032.1 GCA_030681835.1 Actinomycetota bacterium | reverse complement strand
GCGAACCAGGAGCTCGCGGAGCAGGGCCTGCGTGTCATGTCCTTCGCGGTGCGGGTGTTCCCCATCTCCGAGCGCGACATGGTGCTGGCGGACCCGATGGCCGCCGTGGGCGATCTCGCGTTCGTCGCCCTCGTCGGGATCATCGACCCGCTGCGCCCCTCCGCCAAGAAGGCGATCGCCACCGCGCTGCATGCCGGCATCGACGTCCGCATGATCACCGGCGACCATGCGGTCACGGCGCGCGCGATCGCCGCGGACCTCGGCCTGGGGCCGGGCGTCATCACCGGCCCGGAGCTCCAGCAGCTTCCCGACGAGGTGGTCCTGGAGCGCCTGCCCGAGCTGCACGTCTTCGGCCGGGTCTCGCCACAGGACAAGCTGCGCATGGTCGAGCTCATGCAGCGACGCGGTGACATCGTGGCGATGACCGGCGACGCCGCGAATGATGCCGCCGCGCTGAAGAAGGCCGACGTGGGAGTCGCGATGGGCAGCGGCAGCGACGTCACCAAGGAGTCGGCGCGCATGATCCTCGTCGACGACAACTTCGCCACCCTCGTCACGGCGATCGAGCTGGGCCGGGACATCTACGGGAAGATCAGCGCGCAGATCCGGTTCGTCCTCACCGGCCTGTTCGGCCTGCTCGGGGTGATGCTCGGGGCGAGCCTGCTCAACCTCAACGAGGGCAACGTCCTGACGCCGATCCAGTTGCTCTTCGTGTCGTTCCTCATCGGCGTGTTCCCTGCCGTGGCCCTGTCGATCGACTCGGCCGAGGCCGGGCTCATGGATTCAGGGCCCCGCGACCCGAGGGTCCAGGTCCTCAACCGGAGCACGGCTCCCCTGTGGATCATGTTCGGCCTCGTGCAGGCCACGGTGAGCCTCGTGCCCTTCGCCGCGCTGGACATGCTGGGCCTGCCGACCGCGCAGACCATGACTTTCGCGGTCCTGGCGCTCAGCACGATCTGGCTGGCCGCCACGCTGCGCCGCGCCCGGACACCGGTGTGGGCGGCGCCCTACTTCCCGTTCTGGCTCTGGATGGGGGTCCCGCTTGCCCTGACCGTGCTCGCCGTCGAGTCCGAGTTGCTGCAGGAGACCCTCGCCCTCACCAGCCTGACCGGGCTGCAGTGGCTCGCCGTCGTTCTGCTGTCATCGTCCGTGCCGGTGGTCATCGAGGTCAGCAAGGCGATCCAGCGCGCCCGTCAGCGAAGGAACAGCGCCTCGAGCCGGCGGGACGTGGCGTAGAGCCCGAAGACCGCGATGACCAAGAAGTAGGCGACGTGGAAGAGCAGCGCGGCGTCGAAGACCCCGAACATGATCCCGCGCATCATGGCGATCGCCTGCCAGAGGGGGGTGGCCATGATGACCGTCTGCAGCCAGTCGGGGTAGGTGGTGATCGGGAAGAACGTGCCCGAGAACAGGAAGAGTGGCAGCAGCCAGAAGTTGAGCCAGTTGAGCTGCTGGAATGAGGTCATGTACGAGGTCAGGGCCATGCCGACTGAGGCGAAGGCGAACGCCACCAGGACCGCGGCCGGGATCGCCAGCAGCGCCCACCATGTGGTGATCAGCCCGAAGATCGCGACGACCACGGTGAACCCGACCGCGTAGGTGGCCCCCCGAATCATGGCCCAGCCGATCTCGCCCAGGGCTACGTCAAGCGGGCCCAGCGAGGTCGCCATCATCGCCTGGTACAGCCGCAGGAAGTGCATCTTGAAGAACACGTTGAACGTTGCGTCCATCAGGGCCCCGTTCATCGCGCTTGCCGCGAGCAGGGCGGGCGCGAGGAAGGCCGCGTACGGGACCTCCACCCCCTGGACCGTCACCGTGCCGATCATCCCGCCGACGCCGTAACCGAAGGCGATGAGGAAGATGACCGGCTCGACGAAGCCGGTGAGGAAGACGAGGGCGTTGCTCGTGCGCAGGGCGAGGAAGCCGCGCTGCAATACCGCGTGGGGGCGATAGGAGTAGACCCGAGCGCCGGGCCGATCAGCGCGACCTTGCGCGATGGCCGCGGCGGCCGACGTCACGACTGCCTGCGTGATCACGACGTCAGCCTCCGCTCGAACCTGCGGCGCGCGACGACCACGCCGGCGATCCCCATGCCGAGCAGGTAGGCGATGCTCAGCGCCGCCCGCCAGGCGGGCAGCGGCGCGCCATAGGAGAGCCAGCGGCCGAGCTCGGTGGCATGCCACAGTGGCGAGATCCAGCCGATCCACTGCACTGCCAGTGGCAGGCTCGACAGGGGGTAGAACGTTCCGGAGAACAGGAACATCGGCATGATGACGACCCGCCCGACGAGCGACAGGAAGCCGCCGTCATCGGTCACGTTCGCGGCCACGGCGAGCATGAAGGCCGCCCAGCAGACGCCTGCCACGGTCGAGACGACGACCAGCGGAAGGGCACTTGTCCACTCCACGGCACCGAAGGCCCACAGGACCAGCCAGTAGACGACGGTCGTGAACACCACGCGAATGGCGGCCGCGAGCAGGACGCCGTCCGCGATCTGCCCCCCGGTGACCGAGGTGGCGCGCATGGCGAAGAACAGGCGGTTCCAGATGAATCCCGCGAGGGTCGGGAAGGTGACCTCGTCCATGCCTCCCTGGATTGCTGCCGTCGCGAGCAATGCGGGAGCGAGGAAGACAAGGTACGGAACGCCGTCGATCCCGTCGGGGGAGTTCGCGTTGACGAGGGCCCCGACGCCCAGGCCCACCGACGCGAGGTAGAGGACCGGGTTGCCCAGGCCGAAGGCGATGATGGCGCTGCGCCACTTCCACATGTTGCGCAGCCGATACTCCGTGATGAGTACGGCTCCTCGGCGCGGCGGACGGCGCGTGGCCGGGCTCGCGGCGGCGGTTGTCATCCCTGCCCCCGGATCACTCGTCCGCCAGGCTGCGCCCGGTGAGGCGCAGGAACACGTCCTCCAGGGACGCCCGCCGCACCAGGGACGTCACCGGCATGAACCCGCGCGCGACGATCTCCTGCAGGTCTCGCTCTCCTTCGCCCGTGTAGACGAGGATCCGGTCGGGCAGGATCTCGCGCCGTTCGCCCACCCCGCCCAGTTGCGCGGCGACCTCGGCGTTTCGGTCCGATCCGAACCTCACCTCGACGACCTCGCGACTGGAGTGCTCGCGGATGAGGTCGAGCGGGGCACCCTCCGCCACGACATGCCCGTGGTCCATCACGACGAGCCGGTCGCACAGCTGCTCGGCCTCGTCCATGTAGTGCGTGGTGATGACGAGCGTCACGCCGGCCTCCTTGAGCCGGAACAGCCGGTCCCACAGGATGTGCCGGGCCTGTGGGTCCAGGCCGGTCGTGGGCTCGTCGAGCAGCAGGATGCTCGGGTCGTTGACCAACCCGCGCGCGATGGTCAGCCGTCGCTTCATGCCACCGCTGAGGGCATCCACCTTGGCCGTGCGCTTGTCCTCCAGCTGGGCGAAAGCCAGCAGCTCGTCGATCTTGGGCTGCAGGTACGACCGGGGTAGGCCGAAGTAGCGGCCGTAGGTGTAAAGGTTCTCCGCCACCGTGAGCTCGGTGTCGAGGTTGTCCTGCTGCGGGACGCTGCCGAGGTGAGCGCGGATGGTCGGCCCCTCGCGTGAGGGATCCATGCCGAGGATGGTCAGGTCACCCGACGTGCGCTCCAGCGTCGCGCCGACCATGCGCATCGTGGTGGACTTGCCTGCCCCGTTGGGCCCGAGGATGCCGAAGGATTCCCCGCGTTCGACGTGGAAGTCGATCCCGGCAACGGCGACGAAGTCGCCGTACGCCTTGGTGAGTCCCGTCGCCCGAATCACGGCTCAACCCAACCACAGGCGTCGGGCTCCCCCGTCCGGCGTGTGCGGGGCGGGCAACCGCGTGCGGTCAGAACTGCGTGAGCGGAGACGAATCGGGCAGCGGAGTGTGGGACGTCGATTGGTATAGGACGAACTTCAGGCCGTCGCTCGTCCGCTCAACGATCCACTCCTCGCACACCATGATCTTGAGCAGCGACCCGGGCGGCTCGTTGACGGGCCGGCCCTCCCAGTAGACGTTCCCGATGGCCCGGGCACGCTCGGGGTCCGTGCGCAACTGCGTGATGTCCCACTGCGGGGGATCGACGCATCGCTCGTCCTCGAACTCCAGGTGAAGCTCGTAGTGCTCCTGGAACGTGTACTCGCGGCCATGCGGCACGCACAGCCGCGAGTCAGGGTGCAGGAAGAAGGCTCCTTGCGCGGCCGCGTCACCGTGGCTGAACACGACGTGATGAAACCGCTGGTTCAGGTCGACGATCTCGTCGTGGGTGATGGGCACGGCCGGGGACTCAGCCCTGGTCGGGCTTCGCGGCAGCAGCCTCGGCGTCGGCTTCCTTGGCAGCGGCCTTGATGTCCGCTGCGACAGCCTTGTCGACCGCCGACTCCACCACGCGGTTCGCCTTGTCCAGGGCCTTGCGGATCTCGACGACCGCGGGGTCGGACACGAGCGCGATGATGCCCGAGTGCCCGGGAGCGATGGCGTCCTGGAGCTCGGCAGCCAGCTCGGTGCGATGGTGCAGCTCGCGGGCCTTGCCGACGGCCGCGCCACCGGCGCCAAGCACGACAGCGCTGGCGATGATCGAGGGCGGGAAGATGACGCCGAGAACGACGCCGCCCACGATGCCCCAGCCGAGTCCCTTCGCAGTGCTGTGGTCGGTAGCCTTCTGGATCTCGAGCGTGCCATCGTCGCCCCGCTTGACCACGACCACGCTCTCGATCTCCAGGTGCCGGCCGTCCTCGATCGACGTGAGCAGCTCGTAGGCGCTCCACGCCGCGTCGGTGTCGTCGAAGTCGGCCACGAGCAGGGTGTACGCCCCGTCACTCACGGTGACCACGGCTGCCTCGACATCGGATTCGGGCGTGCTGGCGGCGTCGTCTGACATGGCTGCTCCTCGAGATGCGTGGGAGTGGCAAACCTAGTCCGAGGCGCCTGGCGTGTCATGTGGCACCACTACGGCTTGACGTGGTGCCAGCACGATGCCATTCTGGTGCCATGGACCTGAACCCGTACATCCAGCAACTCCAGGACGACCTGGCGATCGCCGCCGGGGCTGGTGGTGAGGAAGCGCGCGCCCTGGCCGGGCGACTCACTGCACCGCTGGATGCGGCCATGAGGCTGGCCCTCCTCGACGCCCTGTCCTTTGCCGCAGCGGAGATCACCCGCGAGCTGGCCCCAGGTTCGGTGGAACTGCGGCTGCGCGGGCGGGATGCGGAGTTCGTCGTGACGGCTGCCGACCCCGATCCCCCGCAGCAGGCAGCGGAGCCGTCGACCTGGGTGCCTGGCGACGGCGACGACGCCACGTTGACCCGGATCAACCTGCGCCTGGCCCAGGACCTGAAGGATCGCGTCGAGGAAGCAGCGCACCAGTCCGGGCTTTCGGTCAACGCCTGGCTCGTCCGATCCGCCGCTGCGGCACTCAGCGCACCCGCGGCCTGGCCACTCCCGAAGGTGCCGGGCCCACGCGGCGGCGCCCACTTCACCGGCTGGGTCCGGTAGCCCACGACTGATCACCCGCCCCACAGAGCATGCGCCACCGAGACCAGGAGCAGCAATGACCACCTACAGCACCCCGACCCCCATCTCCGCCGTGATCCGGATCGCCCACGGCGACGTGCGATTCGTCGCCGACGATCGCGTCGACACGGACGTGACCGTTGCGCCCACGGCCACCGGGCGGGACGCGGACGTTCGTGCGGCCGAGAACGCTCGCGTCGACTTCGTCGACGGGACCCTGACGATCATCGGTCCGAAGAGCAACGCCCTCGCCTTCGGCAAGCGCATCGGATCGATCCAGGTCACCGTCGAGCTCCCGGCCGGCTCGCGGGTCGAGGTCGTGTCCGGCATGGGCACCATCGCGGGAGCCGGCGTGCTCGGCGATTGCCGGATGAGGACGGGTGCGGGTGACATCCGGCTCGGGCATGCAGCAACGGTCGACCTGGACACCGGCCTGGGGTCCATCGCCGCGGACCGGATCTCGGGTGACGCGACGTGCGGGACAGGGTCGGGGTCCATCCGCATCGGCAGGGTCGACGGCAATGCCCAGGTCAAGAACTCCAATGGGGAGACCTGGATCGGCGAGGGGGGCACGTCCGTCCGCGTGAAGGCGTCCAACGGCAGGGTCGTGGTCGAACGCGCCCACGGAGATGTGCGCGCAGCCTCCGCCAACGGAGACCTCGTGGTCAGCAGCGCCGAGCGCGGGACCGTGGAGCTCAGGACGGGACTCGGCCGCATCGATGTGGGGGTCACGGAGGGCACCGCGGCCCGCCTGGACCTCCACAGCAGCTTCGGCAACGTGGTGAGCGAGATGGAGAGGACGGATCGGCCCGCGGCGAGCGAGCGGACCGTGGAGATCAGCGCCCGGACCAGCGCCGGCGACATCGTCGTCCGGCGGTCGCTAGCCGCGACGCACTAGGAGCGAAAGCGCGTGTGGCCGCCCGACGAGGGGCGGCCACACGCGTTTCGTCGGTCAGGCCAGGTCGTAGCGACCGAGGTTCATGACCTTGTCCCACGCAGCCACGAAGTCGGCCACGAACTTGCCCTGCGCGTCGTCGCTGGCGTAGACCTCGGCAAGCGCACGCAACTGCGAGTTCGAGCCGAAGACGAGGTCGACGCGACTGCCCGTCCACGTGGCTTCGCCCGTCTCGCGATCGCGGCCCTGGAACGTCGCCTCGTCCGCTGACGTCGGCTCCCAGGTCGTTCCCATGTCGAGCAGGTTCACGAAGAAGTCGTTCGTCAGGGCATCAGCACGCTTGGTGAGGACGCCGAGGTCGGACTTCGGCGAGTTCGCCCCAAGGACGCGCAGGCCGCCGACGAGGACAGTCATCTCGGGCGCGGTGAGCGTGAGCAGGTTCGCCCGATCGACGAGCAGGTGTTCCGCCGGAACCGCGCTCCCCGCCGCGAGGTAGTTGCGGAACCCGTCAGCGGTCGGCTCAAGTACCGCGAACGACTCCACGTCGGTCTGCTCCTGGGACGCATCCGTGCGGCCCGGGGTGAACGGGACCTGGACCTCGTGCCCCGCGTTCCGCGCTGCCTGCTCGACGGCCGCGCATCCGCCGAGGACGATGAGGTCGGCCAGTGACACGGCCTTCCCGGTGCCGCCCTGGGCATCATTGAATGCCTTCTGGACCCCCTCGAGAGTACGCAGCACGGACGCGAGCTCGGCTGGGTTGTTGGCGGCCCAGTCCTTCTGCGGCGCGAGCCGGATACGGGCTCCGTTGGCGCCGCCGCGCTTGTCGGTGCCGCGGAACGAGGCCGCCGACGCCCACGCTGTCGAGACCAGCTGGGAGAGCGACAGGCCCGAGGCGAGGATCGTGCCTTTCAGCGAGGCGATGTCGTCAACGCCGATGAGCACGTGGGTGACGGCCGGGACGGGGTCCTGCCAGATGAGTTCCTCCGCCGGGACCTCCGGGCCGAGGTACCGCGAGACCGGCCCCATGTCACGGTGGGTGAGCTTGAACCACGCTCGCGCAAAGGCATCCGCGAACGCGGCCGGATCCTCGAGGAACCGGCGCGCAATCGGCTCGTAGATCGGGTCCATGCGCAGCGCGAGGTCGGTGGTGAGCATCACCGGCGCGTGGGTCTTGGACGGATCCTGGGGATCGGGCACGGTGGACGCGGCCGCCGGGTCCGTCGGGACCCACTGCAGCGCACCAGCCGGGCTCTTCGTCAGGTCCCAGTCGTAGCGGAACAGGGTCTCGAAGTAGCTGTTGTCCCACGCGATGGGCGTGGGGGTCCAGGCTCCTTCCAGCCCGCTCGTGATGGCGTCGTCGCCGCTGCCGGTGCCGAAGGTGTTCTGCCAGCCCAGGCCCATCTCCTGTAACGGGGCGCCTTCGGGCTCGGGTCCGACGTACTTGCCCGGGTCGGCTGCACCGTGGGTCTTGCCGAACGTGTGGCCGCCGGCGATGAGCGCCACGGTCTCCTCGTCGTTCATGGCCATGCGCGCGAACGTCTCGCGGATGTCCTTGGCAGCGGCGAGGGCGCTCGGGGTCCCGTTCGGCCCTTCAGGGTTCACGTAGATGAGACCCATCTGGACGGCGGCGAGGGGATTCTCGAGGTCCCGGTCGCCGCTGTAGCGCTCGTCACCGAGCCACGTCCGCTCGTTGCCCCAGTACGTCTCGTCGGGCTCCCACACGTCCGCGCGCCCGCCGCCGAACCCGAAGGTGTCGAAGCCCATCGTCTCCAGGGCGACATTGCCGGCGAGGATCATGAGGTCAGCCCACGAGATCCTGCGGCCGTACTTCTGCTTGATCGGCCAGAGCAGCCGGCGCGCCTTGTCCAGGCTCGCGTTGTCCGGCCAGCTGTTGAGCGGTGCGAAACGCTGCATGCCCGCGCCGCCGCCGCCGCGACCATCGCTGATCCGGTAGGTGCCCGCGCTATGCCAGGCCATGCGGATGAACAGCGGGCCATAGTGGCCGTAGTCGGCCGGCCACCAGTCCTGTGAATCCGTCATCAGCTGCGCGAGGTCCTTCTTCACGGCAGCGAGGTCAAGGGACTTGAACTCCGCGGCGTAGTCGAAGCCCTCGCCCATGGGGTCGGCCGCAGGCGGGTTCTGCTGGAGCACCTTGAGGTTCAGCTGGTCGGGCCACCAGAACTCGTTCTGGACCCCAGTTCCGGCGCCATGCGCCACCGGGCACTTGCTGTCGTCATCCATCGTGGCTTCTCCTCCTGGTTTGGCCTGGGTGTCAGGCGCGGGAATCCTGCGTGCTTCTCGTCGTCGCTTCGTTTGCCATGCAATCGGGGCATCGGCCCCAGTAGACGACCTCGGCCTCGTCGATCGCGTACCCCATGTCGTCCACCGGCGTGAGGCACGGCGCGGCACCGACAGCGCAGTCGACGTCGACAACCCGCCCGCAGTCCCGACAGATCAGGTGGTGGTGGTTGTCGGCCACGCGGTCCTCGAACCGAGCCGGCGAGCCGACCGGCTGGATCCGCCGGATGAGTCCCGCATCGCCCAGGATCCCCAGGGCGTCGTAGACGGACTGGCGCGAGATGGCGCCAATCTCGGTGCGGACAGCCTCGGCGATGTCGTCGGCGGTGAGGTGGGGCTGGCTGGCCACCGCACGCAGCACCGCCAGGCGCTGAGCCGTGACCTGGATGCCGTGGTGGCGCAAGAGGTCTGCCGAGGCATCGGGCACAGCCACAGACTAGGTCCATGTTTGGACTGAGTCAAAGGGTGGATCGGCCGGTACCGTGGCCTCGTCCGACGAGGAGGCTGCCATGCCCGATGCGCCGTCCCGGCCCGCGCGAGTCCCACCCCGGTGGTTCATCCGCACCTTCTGGCAGGCCCACCGCGCAGTGGTACGCGCCACGGGCGCGCGCATGGGGCTGTGGCGCCCCAAGCCGGGCAAGTGGGGGGCGCTCCGGCTGACGACCACCGGCCGTCGGACGGGGCAAGCTCGCCACGTCATCGTCGGATACTTCGACGACGGCCCGAACATGGTCACCATGGCGATGAACGGATGGGGTGAAGGCGAGCCGGCCTGGTGGCTCAACCTGCAGGCGACCCCGGACGCCACCGTCGCGTGCGCGGACGGGCGTCGTGCCGTCACGGCGCGGGCGGCGCAAGGCGAGGAGCGGGACCGGCTGTGGGAACGCTGGCGGCAGATCGACAAGGGACTCGACGGGTATGCGGCCCTGCGGTCGACGCAGACGGCCGTTGTCATCCTCGAACCGCGACCTGCGGCGCCCCGCTAGGGCGCCGCAGGTCAGGCGTTCACACGGTCTTGATGAGCCCCTGGACCATGGCCGCCGCCTCCGGCGAGTTGGCCATGTCGGGGTGGGCGTGCTGGGCGTGCACCTGAAGGTGGGCGCCGAGTTCCTCGGTCGTCGAGGCGGTGAACGCGCCGGGGCAGTCGGCTCCCGTATCGGCGCAGGTGAGCGAGTAGGCCATAGCAGTCTCCTTCATCGTGGGGCTCGCGCCCGGCGGCAATCCCCCGGGCGACCTTTCACTACATGGACGAACGGGGCGGTCCGATTGGGACAGCGGGTTGGATCCCGATCAGGCGGTTGACCTGGGCACATTGGTAAGTATAAACTTACCAATGTGCCGACCGCCCAGCTGACTCAAGCCCTCGCTGCGCTTGGCGACCCCACCCGACGGGCCGTGCTCGACGGGCTGCGCGGCGGGGAGCGCTCCGTCGGTGACCTCGCCAGCGGGCTGCCTGTCTCGCGCCCCGCCGTCTCCCAGCACCTGGCCGTCCTGCTTCAGTGCGGCCTGGTGAAGGAACGGCCGGCTGGCACCCGTCGGCTCTACCGGATCGAGCCGTCGGGCTTCGAGTCAGTGCGGGCATATGTCGAGGGCTTCTGGACCGACGTCCTGGGTGCCTACGCAGCCGCAGCCCATGACCAAGCCACCGAAGGAGGCACGCCGTGAGCATTCCCGCCGTCGTCGTCGAGGTCGACGTCCCTCTGGACCCGACCGCTGCGTTCAGGCTGTTCACCGAGCAGGTCGCCTCCTGGTGGCCGCTCGCGTCGCACTCCGTGTTCGGCACGAACGCGGCGGAACTTCGCTTCCCAGCCGGCGCTGGTTGTCCCATCGTCGAGGTGTCCTCCACCGGCGAAGAGAGCACGTGGGGCACGGTTCGGGAGTGCGACCCGCCTGATCGCATCCTCTTCTCGTGGCATCCCGGTCGCACGTCGAACACAGCCCAGAACGTCGAGGTCACGTTCACTCCCGCGCCCGGCGGAACGCACGTCCGCCTCACCCACACTGGGTGGGAGTCGGCGGGACACCGTGCCCCCGAGGTGCGCGCGAACTACGCCACCGGCTGGGTGATGGTCCTCGAGGGCTTCACGTCCGCCGCTCCTTCCGTGCGCTGAACCCCGGAGTCCCCACCCCTGCGATCGGAGCGAACATGCGCAAGCCACGTCAGCGCGACAAGCGCGCACCCAGCACGCCGTACTACCCCAGCCAGCGTCGCGGAACGGACGATCGCAGCGTGGTGGGGCTGCCGCGAGGGTTCTAAGGATCACGGCAGCAGGCGTGCGCCCTCGATTGCCTTCTCCTGCCACCAGGCCAGCTCGTCGTCCAGCCCGCCGAACGCCTTCTCCCAGCCGAACTGGACAAGCCCACCGAGCAGGCTCAGCGCCACCTGCCTGTCCCACCACCCATCCGTGTCGATGCCGTGCGCCTCGAGCGACCCGCGGTAGGCCCGGATCGACTCCTCCTTTGACTCCGGCAGGCGTCGGCAGTTGATCGCCAGGTACCACGCGAGGTCACTCGCGGCTGCGCCCCGGCCCGATCCCTCCCAGTCGAGCAGGATGGTCCGGCCCTCCGGCGTGACGCCGAGGTTGTCGAGCTTGAAGTTCCCGTGCACGAGCGTCTGCGGGGTCGAGTCCAGCGCCTCGACCAGTGGGCCTGGATCGAGCGCAAGCGGGAGGACGATGGCGGCGGCAACCGGGGCGACGTCCGCGAGGAGGGGCCAGCCCTGGCCGATGAGCTGAGGCACCAGGTGCGCCGAGCCGAGTTGCTCCTCGGTCAGGGCAGTCCACGGGGAGAGCTCGAGGTAACGGGTCATCGGCGGGACGATGTCGATCTCGGGCCCCGCCTCCCAGAACCGGGCGTGCAGGGCGGCCATGTGATCGAGGACCTGGCGATGCACGGCCGGTGCGATCGGATCGTCACTCACCGCGAGGAGCCACGGACCGACATCACGCATGAGCAGCGCGGTGACGGCGATCGCGCGGGGCTCGCTCGTGCGAGGCCCCGTCGCGACGGCCACGATGGGCTGCTCGATGCAGTCAGGCAGCCGGTCGAGAAGGCCTCGCGACCACAGGTCCAGCGTCGCGCCGCCCAGCACGCCCGCGGCGCGCATCGTCCAGTCCTCGGTGCGGTCGAGGTACTTCAGGACGTACCGCTCGCCATCGATCGTCACCCGCTCGATGTGGGCCCCGGACTTGCCGGCGTTGTCCGCCATCGGCTCGCGCGCCGTGACTCCGTGCAGCATGTCGGCGAGCTCCATGACCGCCGGGAGGTGAGAGTCCTCAGGCATCGGTCGGCTCGTCTCGGGCCCGCTGGGCCGCATTCATCTCGGCCAGGAGGGACGCCGGCCACCGTCCCCCGCACATCACAGTGTCGGCCTGGATCAAGCCATCGCTGACCTCGAGCACGTGCATGTGGTGTGCCGCATGCCGAACGCCGTTCTCCGTCCACTCCAGCAGGTACTCAACCAGTTCTCCTTCCGCGATCGTGACTCGCCGGAGTTCGGCGAAGTGCCCCGGGTCGGCGAACCAATGCCCGTACTCCGCGCGGATGGCCGCCGGCCCGTTCAAGCGGAAGCGCCAGTTGGGGACGGTTGCATCAAGGACAGCGTCGGGCGCCCACGCCGAGCAGGAGCCGATGTCGCCGCGCTCGACCGCCGACAGGAACGCATCGACAGCGCTCGTATCCGCTGCGTCCATCTGACCGCCTCCACCCGGCTAGGGGCCAGCACCAGTGTCGGCTCGGAGGCGCTGACTGTCCAGACCTCCCGGCTCCCACGGCCATGGGTTCCCCTCAGCGCGACCCTTCGTCAGGCGCCGCAGGTACCACGCCACCAGGACGCTGCTGCAGGCTGCCCACAGGCACCACAACGACGGCAGCCCCCGGCTCGCCCAGATGGACAGCGCCCCGACGGCGACGACGTTCGTGACGCCCCAGATGAACAGGATCCGCTGGCCCGACAGGAGAAGGGCCCCGCAGGTCGCCAGCACATACAGGACGGCCGAGTAGCTGCTCGTGGCGGTGACGCTGAAGTCGATGTAGCCGTCGCAGGCCGCCGCGCTGCCTCGCCCGCTGGCCATGGCGAGCATGAACTCCACCGCCGCGTAGCCGCCCGCGGCCGTGAGCAGGAGCAAGGTCGGTCGTCGCCAGCCGCGCGGCTCGATGACAAGGATCGCGAGAGGCAGGTAGACGGGCAGCATCACGAATGCCACGAAAAGGTAGGACGCCGTCGCGACGTCGAGGACTGTCGCCGAAACGCTGCCCTGCAGCCCTAGCCACACCGCTGCAGAGCTGAAGGTGTGCACGGCGAAGATCGCCGGGAGGGCCGCAAGGCCCAGGAGCCGGGGGTTACGGCAGTGCCAGAGCGCGTCGACCGCGACAACGGAGATCGCGAGTCCCGCCACCAGGTCGAACTGAGGCGACAGGCACATGGCCGGTCAGCTCGGCGTGAACGGGAACTGCTGCGCGGATCCGTCTGCCCACGGTTCCTGCACAGGCGCCAGCCGCTTCGCGTTGCGCTGTGCCTGGAGCAGCTTTGCCATGACCTGCTGGGTCGCTGCGTACTCGGGGTTGCCATAGAGGTTCGTCAACTCGGCGGGATCAACGGACGCGTTGTACAGCTCGAACTGGTCCGCTGGCGGCGCCACCTGGCCGCCGGTTGGGTTCATCGCCTTCACCGTCGTCTGCGCGACCTTGTTGCCCGGCTGGTTGACAGGCCCCGGGATGAACGTCTGCACGTCCTGCACGTTGGGCGTGGTCCAGAACTGCGGGTTGTCCCAGTAGCGGGAGTACTTCCAGCGATGGTTGGCACCCGCCGGACCCGTAGGCAGGTAGGCGACCACGGTCTCGACGCAGTTCGGCTGGTCAACGGGCTGGTACTGCAGGCCGAGGATGGATACCGCGTTCGCGCCCTTGAAGGGCTGGTCGTCGGTCATGAAGTACACCGGGCTCGCGTCGAACCGGGAACCGTCCTCCTCCCCGAGGAGGATGCCGGACAGGTCGTTCCCGACCAGTCGCCGGACCTGGGTGTGCGTCTCGCGCAACTGCTTGCCCAGCACGTCCTCGTCGAGCCCTGCGAGGCCGAGCATGGTCGGGATCAGGTCGGCGTGGCTGGTGAGGATGTCGCTGGTCTCATGGGCTGGGAACAGCTCGGGATTGTGGAACACGAACGGCACCCGCAGCATCTCGTCGTACGCGGCATGCCACTTCTGGTACATCCCGCCGTGCGCTCCGAGCATCTCACCGTGATCGGACAGGTAGATGATGATGGTGTCGCGGTACTGCTTCCGGTCATCCGTCAGCGCGTCGATCACCTTGCCGATCTGCTCGTCCACGTTCTTCTGCAGCTGGTAGTAGAAGCGGTGGTACTCCATGTCGTTGCGCAGCGGCTGGAACGCCTTCGGGTACTGCGCGACGAAGCTCTTCTGCGCCACGGGCTTCGTGCTGAGGTCCTCGTTCGCCGACTGGTTGTACGCCGGCCCGAACAGATTGCGCGGCACGTTCGAGCCCACCAGCTGTTCGGCGAGGTAGAAGGACCCCTGCGCCCCGGAGAGGTCCCCGGCCAGCGCCAGGCTCCCCCACAGCGTGATGTCGTGCGGGTTGACGAACGACGTGACGAGGAGCCACGGATTGCTCGATGCCCGAAGGTGCTGCAGTTGCTCGACCCCGAGCTGCGCATACACCTCGTCGCGGCCCCTGCCGCCCGGTCCCGACGATCCGGAGTTCAGCGGATTGCTGCCGTGCGGCTCCGGTCCGATGAACCCCGTGAACCCGTACCTCTCCAATCGCTCGGACTCGAGGTAGATGTCCTCCAGGTAGCGGTCACGCCCGCCGATGTCGTTGTATGACGGGACGGGGTTGTAGCTGCCCGGCTGGTAGAGGTCGGCGTCCGAGATATGCCACTTGCCCTTCCAGTAGGTGTCGTAGCCCGCAGTGCGGAACCAGGACCCCAAGGTCGGGACGGTCGTCGGATCGAGCCAGAAGAGGTCCTGCTCGATGGCCGTCTTCGCCGCCCCCGAGGTCTGGGCGATCCCGTGCAGGGAGGGGTACTGGCCGGTGTAGATGGAGGCACGGCTCGGCTGGCAGGCCACCGACATCACGTGGTGATGGGTGAACTCGAGGCTGTGGCGGCGCAGGAAGTTCTGGGAAGGCAGGTTCGCCAGCCGCCAGGCCTGGAGCTCCGCGCTCTCGTAGAACGGCGCGGTCCGCTGCTCGTCCATCATGACGATGAGGAAGTTGGGGCGGCGGCGCAGCCGGCCGCGGGGCTTGAATGGGGCGACTGGGGCCGCATGGGCCGGTCCGCCCGTAGCCGCCAGGCCCGCTGCGGCGACTCCGGCAATCCCCGCCGCCTGTAGCAGTCGCCGCCGGTTCAGGCCCAGCTGGCTTCCCGTGCCTTGCGCCATGGCGTCAGCGACCCTTCCGGGCGGGTTCACTCAGGTAGATGTCGCCGGTCGCCACGTCGTACGTGACGGTGTAGTCGAAGTAGAACGAGTTGCCCGTGTTGATCCCCGCACGCCCCCGGGGGAACACCCGGGCGAGGTTCTGCGAGCCGGAACGGCCCGCCACGAAACGATGCCCGATGAAGGCGCTGGAGCCCGCGGCAAGGCGCACGCGCGTGCCAAGGCGCAGAAGTCCGGACTTGGCAGTGGGCAGTCGCGAGAAGATCGTGCCCTTGATCCGCATGGTGGTGAACCCGGAGTCGAACCATGTGGGTACGCACTGCTCGCGCATCGTGCCGAACGTCCAGCAACCGTCGGCTGCGTGGTCATCCCATAGCCGGGCGCCATTCACGTTCTCCCCAAGGAAGGGGAGCGTGAAGTGCATGAGCGACGAAGGGTCCGGCTCGGCACCGAGGACGAGCGCCCCCATTCGGCCCGCGCCATCGCCCGCGCCTCGGGCGAAGTGCACGCTCCACCGGAGCCCCAGGACACCCGGCAGGGCCACGAGCGGGTTCGTGAGTGCTCCGCTTCCCACGCCGACGCCGAGGATGCCGACGATGCCGCGGTCCTTCCACTGCTGGATGTAGGCGCTGTCCGTGTTGATGTACTGGAAGGGGACAGCCAGAGTCGTGGTCACGCCGCCCAGCGCCATGCGCGCCTTGCCGAGAAGGCCGCTGACGCTCGCACCGTCCAGTTGCGACGACACGGCTGTCGACGACAGCGCGGCGCCGGCTGGCCGGCCTCCCCACAGCCGCAGCCCCACCGACCCGGTGTCCAGCATGACCGCCATGGGGGCCGACCTGCCTACCCGGATCTCCACGATGCCGTTCTGCCCGGATCGACCGGGGGTGTTGATCGTGCGTATGGGGATGGAGACCGTGACCGGCTCCTTGGCCGCCTGGGTCTGCACGTCGGCGTCGTCTGCGAGCGCTGTCGAGGGTGCCAGTCCCAGGAGGACGACGCACAGGCCGGCGATCAGGCCCTTGCGTGCAACGCTCATCCGGGCCCTCCTTGGGTACCGCGTGCGACGCCATGCTGTCACACAAGTCATGCTTGCCTAACCATGTTCAGATACAGCCCCCGAGACCGATTCGGCGCTCGATCCGGGAACAGGCAGACTGGTGCTGCGGAGGACACCGTTGCCGTGAACTGAACGCTAGGAGAATGCCGATGGGGCTATTTGCTCGCGCGGCCTCGCTCGCTGCTGTCCCGGTGAAGTCAGGTGCCCGCTTCGCCTCAGCCGCGACGGCGACCGCCTTTGGAGCCGATCGCGACGCCGCGTACGGCAATGCGATGCAGGCATCGGTGGAGTCCCTCACCAGCGCACTGGCGAAGGCGCGGGGTCCCGCCCTGAAGTTCGGCCAGATCCTGGCGCTCTTCTCCTCCACCCTCCCGCCGGAGCAGGCGGCCATGCTGGCCTCGCTCGGACGCCTGTATGAGAACGCGCGACCGCGTCCGTGGTCCAAGGTCGAGGCCCTCGTCGTGGGGCTCCCGCCCGGCACCCACATCGAGCCGGATGCGATCGCCGCCGCCAGCCTCGGCCAGGTGCATGCCGGGACGTGGCCAGACGGAACTCCCATTGCCGTGAAGATCCAGTACCCCGACGCCCACCGCATCGTCCGCGCGGACTTGCTGCAGTTGCGGACCTTCATCCCCCTTATCCACCGGCTGCTCCCGACATTGGACGTGAAGGCCCTGCTCGACGAGCACGCGGAGCGATTGTGGGAGGAACTCGACTACACGCGCGAGGCTCGCTGGCAGGAGACCTTCCGCAAGGCGTGGAGCGAGGTGCACCCGGGCGTGGTCACGATCCCGAGGGTCCTGTTCGCCGAGCCCACGCTGCTCGTGACCGAATGGCTCCCGGGCATTCCGTACTCAAGCCTCGCCGATGCCCCAGAGGAGCAACGCGATGCAGCGGGCCGGGGCCTCGCTCGGTTCACGTTGTGGTCCGCGCACCTCGTGGGAGCCATCCATGCCGACCCGCATCCGGGCAACTACCGCCTGCTCGACGACGGCTCCCTCGGCGTCCTGGACTTCGGCTCGGTCGGGCATCCCGCCCGCGCATTCACCGACCTCTTCGTGCGGACGTTCGAGTACGCCGCCGCCGATGACCTCGACGGCCTGCGACAGATGTGGCTGGACGCGGGAATGCTCGTCG
The DNA here is from genome assembly GCA_030681835.1 of Actinomycetota bacterium. Lineage (GTDB taxonomy): Bacteria > Actinomycetota > Actinomycetes > S36-B12 > S36-B12 > UBA10649. Next base: position 61,610 of record JAUXRN010000032.1, on the reverse strand, counting down.
ACTCCACGACGGCGGAGGAACTCGTGGCACTTCTGGCGATCGACCTCACGCCTTACGAGCAGGAGGAGTTCCAGTTCACGTCCGAGTGGATGACCGGGCGCGCCGATGGCTGGTCCGACCCGGCAGCGTCATTGCAGAACGTCGGCAAGTTGACCTTCCCGCCGGGCCTGCTGCTGGAGCATCGAGCAGTCACCGGGATGCTCGCCCTGCTCACCAGCATCTCCGCCACCATCGACTTCCGCGCCGTCCTCGACGGAGCTCTCGGCGCCGCCCGTGGGCCACAGCCATTTCAGGGAGCAGAGGACCCGCGCGCGGACTCCTGAGCGAGGACTTCCTCGAGGTCGTTGAGTCGGGCCAGTCCGCTCAGTGGCTGGGCCAGGCGTGCGTTGCCGGCGAGGAGTTCACGGTTGCGGTGCAAGAAGGACCAGTAGCCCGCTGTGAACGGGCAGGCGTCGTCCCCGACCCTCGTGCGGGGGTCATAGCGGCAGCCACGGCAATAGTCGCCCATCCGGTTGATGTAGGCGCCCCCGGCGGCGTACGGCTTGGTCGCCAGGATGCCGCCGTCGGCATACTGCGACATCCCGACCACGTTGGGCACCATCACCCAGTCGTACCCGTCGACGAACGCGCGATGGAACCAGTCAGTGACCTGCGCTGGGTCCCACCCGCGCTGCATTGCGTAGTTGCCCAACACCATCAGCCGCGGGATGTGGTGCACCCAGCCGTGATCGCGCACGTCGGCAAGGATCCCGGACAGGCAGGCCGCATCGACTGAGCCCGCGTCGAGTTCGGCGAACCAGTCCGGCAGGGGCTCCGTCGCGCGGAGCTCATTGAGGTCGCGGTACGACGCCGGCAGATGCCAGTACAGGTGCCAGACGAAGTCGCGCCAGCCCAGGACCTGCCGGATGAACCCCTCAACGGACCCCAGCGGGGCCTCGCCACGCCGATAGGCACCCTCGGCCCGCGCGACGACCTCAACGGGCTCGAGCAGGCCCAGGTTCATCGGCGCCGACAGCATCGAGTGCGCCATCCAGGGATCACCGGACAGCATTGCGTCCTCGTGCGGGCCGAACTTGGGTAGGCGATGGGTGATGAAGCGGTCGAGAATGGCCAGCGCCTCATCGCGGGTGACGCCGAAACGCCGAGGTCCGTCCACGCCCAGAAACCTCACGTGCCCATCGCGCTGCCACCGATCCAGGTCGTCGCGCACCTCCTGATCGATCTCGTCCTCCACGGGCCATGCCGGCTCGGCAACGCCGAGCGATGACGAACGGGGTGGTGGCTCCCGGTTGTCGGCGTCGAAGTTCCAGCGGCCCCCGACTGGCTCCTCGCCATCCATCAACACTCGGAGCCGACGTCGCGAGTCTCGGTAGAAGTCCTCCATCAGCAGTCGCCTGCGCCCGCGGGACTGCACCCAGCGTGCGAAGTCATCAGCTGACGTCGCGAAGCCACGCGCCGGCAGGATGTCGATGTCGCCATGCCCCAGGACGAACGTGAGGGCCGAACGGGACGTCGGGTGGCACACGCTCAGCGGCTCACCAATGCGGTCCAGCGCCACCGTGTAGTTGGCGGCCCGCACATACACGCACTGCTCGCCCAGCTCCGCCGCCCGATGGCGCATTGCCGAAAGCACCAGGTGGGCCTTCGCTCGATGGAACCTGCGACGGGCAAACACCTCGCGTGACTCAATCATCAGCACCGGCTGGTCGTGGTCGTCCAGGAAGTGCGGGCCGAGCTGGTCGCCGAACAGCCAGCGCCTCGTCACGACCCCAGTCAATCGCATCCCTCCCCCGCCCGCCGCCCAGCGTGCGAGCCCGTCGGCAACGCGTACTGTGGCCGTGTGCCAACGTCACTGGGTCTGCTCACCGATTTCGCCGTGGACGAGCCCACGCAAGTCACCATTGACGGCGACGCGTATCTCGTGGTCCGCCGGTCCCAGTCCCCCGACGAGGTCTGCGTGGTGAGGGACAGGTGCCCCCATGCCGGGCTCAGTCTGAGCCGAGGTCCGCGGGGAGGCTATGACAACGGGGTCATCACCTGTCCGTGGCACAACTCGAGCTTCGACGTCTGCTCGGGGCAGAACCTGGATTGGACTCCGGGCTTCGCCGGCTTGAAGGCCCCCACGTGGTCGCGTCGGCTCATCGCGATGGGCAAGTCGCCGGCGCCCTTGACCGTCCTGCCCGCATCGGTGAGAGACGGTGAGGTCATCGTCGACGGCTAGGGAAGCACGGACGGACGGACGGCGCAACAACGAAACGAAGGATCAATCTCATGGCGAGTGTCTGCTTCACGGTCATACGTGACTTGCCACTGCCTGCCGATGTCGTCTTCGGCGAGCTGATCGACTGGAGAGGCCACGCAAATTGGGTGCCCCTGACCCGGGTGAAGGTCATCTCCGGCGACGGTGGGCCAGGCACCGAGTTTGTCGCCACTTCAGGTATCGGGCCCCTTGCCCTGCCGGACCGCATGCGCGTCGACGAACTCGATCCAGCGGCGATGACCGTGCGCATCACGAAGATCGGCCCCGTGCTGACCGGGCAGGTCCACCTGTCGGTCGCCTCGACCGGTGACTCCACCTCACGCCTCACCTGGGTCGAGGACATTCGCGTTCCCGGAGTGCCCCAGTTTCTTGCACGGCCCGTTGCGGCTGCCGCCCGCAAGGGATTCCAGACGTCGATCACCCGCCTGGCCGCACGACTCGCCGCCACCTGAGCACAGGGCAGTACCCGCTCCGATCACTGCGCCGAGGGATCGATCCCTCCCAGTGCCACGAGCAGGTCCACGATGCCCGGCTCGCTGACGCGCCCTGTGGTTCCCCACACCACTGAGCCATCGCGCCGGACGACCCGAACGGAGACGTCCTCGCGAGACGAGATTCCCAGCGGCGAGCAGAAGCGATCCACAGAGCCGTACAGCGTGATGGTCCGTGCGAGGACCTCAGGGTCCCGGATGCTGGCAGCCATGCCGCCATCGATGAACCGGCGGACGACCTGATAGCGCCCCGATATGACCGGCAACTCGAGGATCACCTGGTCGAGGTCGGTGCACCCGTGAGGCGTCTGCGGGATCCCCTCCTGCGCAATCCTGCTGATCCACGCGTCGACCTGGCCTTGCTGCCATTGCTTGAAGGCGATGATCGTGATGCTGACCTTCGCCGGGAACTCTCCCGGCAGCAGGTACTCATGTATCAGCAGGTCTCGGCCTGGGACCTCGGGGAACACCCAGGACTGGTCGGTCACGACCGCCCTCAGGAACTGGTCGACAGCATGGCTCACGAACCAGGCGCAAGGGTGCCAGCGAAGATCTGCCACGCGAGCAGCGACTTGGCCACCAGGCTGAGCGTGATGTAGGTGCGTTCCCCGTTGAGGTAGTTCGACCACTTGCCCAGACGCTTGTACTGCAACACCTGGACGAGGGCGAAGGAGTTGAAGAAGACGAACAGCGAGATGACGATCCCGTAAACAAAGGCGGGCGGTTCTGCGCCGGTGGTCGAGCCCGGCGCAATCACGTAGAGCGCGACCGCGAGCCAGGGGACGATGCCTGCGATGCATCCGAAAACGAACGGCATCCATCCGCCACTCCCGGGGGTCTCGTACCTCTCCTGGAGCCAGCCGAACAGGATCATGGACGCGTTGACACCGAAGATGGCGATGAGCGCGGCGGCGTCGGAGATGCCGACGATCTGGGCGATGAGGACCATCATCACCGAAGAGCTGAGCGAGTACTCCACCCACCGGAAGTAGTTGTGCTGGGCGACCAACCCGGCCATGTATCGCCGGTTGAAGGGCGGCAGGGACACAGCGAAGTGGAACACGGCCGACAGTCCGAAGAAGAGGGCTACACCCCAGGCGATCCGCGTGTCGAACAATACGACCGGATCGGATGAGGGCGTGCCGGGAGGCCCGGCCATGTAGCTCGCGGTCACCGGCAAGGTGAAATCGTTGGCGAGCACCAGGATCGCAAACAGCTGCGCGAGATGCGCGAACCCTGCGATGACGTTCCATCGCCGGATCCTGCCGAGCTGACTGATCGTGGCGCTGTCTGACACGGCTGCCGGGGACGCGGTCATTGCTTGGTCCTTTCGATGGTCACCTTCCAAGGATCCACCACGGTGCTCCCGGAGTTCGGGTGGCCCCGGTGGTCGTCGCGTCGCCATGACCATCCCACGACGCCTATGCCCGCACGCGTCCGGTCTCGTAAGCCCACATCGCCATCTCGACGCGGTTCCGGGCGCCAAGCTTGCCCATGAGGCTGGTGAGATGCGTCTTGACCGTGCTGAGGCTGATGTGGAGCTCGTCGGCAATCTCGGCGTTCGTGCGCCCCTTGGCCAGCGTGACGAGCACCTCCTCCTCGCGGCTGGTCAGTGGCGCGATCGGCTGCGCCGGTGCCGGACCCGCCCCCGATCGAGCGAACTCGGCAAGCAGCCTGGCCGTGACGTTGGGTGCGATGAGCGCATCCCCATCGGCCGCGGCATGGATCGCCTGAACGAGCAGATCAGGCCCACAGTCCTTCAGCAGGAAGCCCCGAGCCCCCGCCTTCAACGCACCGTGGACGTACTCGTCAAGGTCGAATGTGGTGATGACGACGATGGCGATGGGGTCGGCCACTCCGGCACCAGCGAGTCGGCGCGTGGCCTCAATGCCGTCGACCTCGGGCATACGGATGTCGAAGAGGCACACGTCGGGCCGCAACGCCATCGCCATCGCCACCGCTTCGCGTCCGTCGGCCGCACTGCCCACCACCTCGATGTCGGGCTGGGCTTCGAGAATCATCGTGAGGCCAGTGCGGACCAGTTCCTGGTCGTCAGCGACGAGCACCCGGATCATCGCCCGCCTCCCGCACGCGGAAGGACTGCCGAGACGGTCCAGCCGCGCCCGGGATCGGGACCAGCCTCGAGGGTCCCGCCCAGCAGGGCCGCTCGCTCCTTCATCCCCACGATCCCGTAACCGAAGGGTGACCGGGCAGCCGACGTCGGGTCGCCGTCGTCGACGACGGTGAGGCGGACAGCGTCCGCGTCGCCGACCACATGCACATCGACCCGAGTTGCGTGGCGCGCGTGCCGTACGGCGTTGGTGATCGATTCCTGCGCGAGGCGGTAAACCGCCGCTCCCACCGACGGGCGCAGGTCATCCATGTCGCCGGATACCCGTATGTCGACGAGTGGCGAGCCGCCAGCCAGGCCCGCGAGGGCCGGCAGGTCGGCCACACCGCGATGAGGAACCAGCTCTGCCGCCTCCCCGGTGCGCAGGGTCCCAACGATGTCGCGCATCTCCGCAAGAGTGAGCGAGGCCTCCGACTCGATGACGCGAAGCGCTTCGAGGGCCGCCTCCGGCCGGACGCCGGCCGTGACGCGCCCCGCCTGCGCCTGGATGACGATCGCGGAGACGTGGTGCGCGACGGTGTCGTGGAGCTCCCGGGCCAGCTGCTCGCGTTCGCGCATCGTCACCTGTTCGAGCTCGCGAGCGCGCGAACTGAGCTGGTACCGAACGGCGAGGCCGAGCAGAGCGGGCAGGAGCAGGAACGGCATGCCAATGACCATGTCGCCCACGTTGAGGTGCACGAGCGTGCGCACGACGTGGAGCCCAATGGTGACTGCGAGACCGATGACGATGTGGCGCCCTGAGCCCCACCGAGCCAGCGCATACGGCAGCAGCAGCACGAACGCGGTGGCGTACAGACCGACGGGGTCGTCGGGAGTGACCGGGGCGAGCACGTCAACCACGGTGATGGCACCGAAGACGACGACGATGACTGCCAACGGGTGAGTCCGACGCCAGAGAAGCGACGGGATCAGCGCCATGCACAGGGCGGTGACGATCGGTCGCCATGTCACGTCCGGACGAAGGATGCCTTCGAGGACGGCAGCGGTCTCGAGCACGGCGATGAGGACCCAGTCACGCCACACGCGGCGCGGGGGATCTGGAACAGCCGGCTCATCCCACATGGAGAGCAATCCGGATCGCACCACGCCTGCAGCGTAGATGCTGTGGGGTGCGGACGGATCGGTCGAAAGGACGAGCCCAGAGCCCACCGCATGGCCGAGGGAGTTCCGGCCGGGAGGCCGATCCCCACGGACCTTCGGGCGATCACCCTGTATCCGGGTCGGTACCAGACCGACGCGCTTGAGATACCGGGAGTAGCCACCATGTCGAGTTACCTGTTCCGCTGGGGAAGATTCGCCGCGACGCACACGTGGGCGGTCATCGCTGCATGGGTGGTCGCAGCCGTACTCGTTGTCGGCGCCTCGGTAGGCCTTGGCGAGCAGATGGAGGACTCCTTCGTCGTGCCGGGGCTGGACTCCCAGGCCGCCGTCGACCTCCTTCAGTCCGCGGGCGCGACCGGCGGCGGCATCACCGCGCAGGTCGTCATGACGCCGCTCGATGCCGCCACCACCTTCACAACCTCGCCCGCCGCCCGGGTTGCACTCGACGAGGTCCAGTCCATCGTTGCCGGACTGCCGCACGTACTGGAGACCACCGAGGAGGTATCGCCTGATGGCACCGTCGCAATCGTCCGCCTGCAGTACCCGATGGTTGCCGACCTCACCACCGCCGACCTCGAGAGCCTCAAGGCTGCCGTCGCCGAGGCGCGGGTCGGGTCGCCCCTACAGATCGAGGCCGGCGGTGACCTCTTCTTCACGTTCGAGGAAACCGCTTCCGCCACCAGTGAGCTGGTCGGCCTGATCGCCGCGATGATCATCCTGCTCATCGCATTCGGATCTCTCATCGCGATGGGCCTGCCCATCGGGATCGCCTTGATCGGCCTAGTCGTAGGCGTCAGCTCCATGGCGCTCGTCACTCGCATCTTCGACATCCCCAGCTGGGCGCCACAGATGGCCAGCATGATCGCGCTCGGTGTGGGCATCGACTACGCCCTCCTGCTGGTTACCCGGCATCGCGAGTTCCTCGCGCAAGGGCTTCCGGTGCCCGAGGCCGCCGGCCGTGCAGTTGCCACGGCGGGCCAGACGGTCATCTTCGCGGGCGGGACGGTCGTCATCGCCGTCCTCGGAATGGCGTTTGCGGGCATCCCCTTCATGACCGCGGCAGGCATCGCCACTTCGATCATCGTGCTCGTCATGGTCGCGGCTTCGGTGACCCTGCTGCCGGCCTTGCTGGGTGTCGCTGGTCAACGCATCAACCGCCGCGGCCGCCGCGGGATCGTCACGGCCGACGCTCACCATGTCAGTGCCCGCTGGATGCGGTGGGGGTCGCATGTCTCCCGCAACGCCTGGTTCTACCTCGTCGGCACGACGGCGCTCCTGCTTGCCCTCACCGCTCCCGTGCTGGCCCTGCGCCTGGGCTTCCCCGACGAGGGCTCGCTGCCGCAGTCACGCACCGAGCGCCTCGCCTACGACCTCGTTGCCCAGGGCTTCGGTCCCGGCATCAACGGTCCGCTCCTGATCGCAGTCGACGTGTCGGCCGACCCGGCCGTAGTCGAGCCGCTGCGCGAGGCCGTCGCTGCGGATCCAGGGATCGCCTTCGTGACGGACCCCGAGGTACAGACCTCCGCGGGGGTCGCCACGATGCTCGCGTTCCCCACCACCGCTCCGCAGGAGGACGCCACAGTCGCGACAATCGAGAGACTTCGTGAGGATGTGTTCCCACCGGTGCTCGCCGGCAGTGCCGCTTCCGCCCACATCGGCGGTCAGACGGCCAGTTGGGCCGATATCGGCCACAAGGTGCGTGACCGCCTCCCGCTGTTCATCACCGGTGTCATCCTCCTGTCCTGCCTGCTGCTGCTGGTGGTGTTCCGGTCGGTGCTGGTACCCCTCAAGGCTGCGGGCATGACGTTGCTGAGCATCGGCGCCGCGTACGGCGTCATCGTCATGGTGTTCCAGTGGGGATGGGGCATGAACCTCATCGGTCTCGAGTCGACGGTCCCCGTGATCCCGTTCATCCCGATGTTCATGTTCGCGGTGCTGTTCGGACTGTCGATGGACTACGAGGTCTTCCTGCTCTCGCGCATCCGCGAGGAGTACGTGCGCACAGGCGACATCACGGCATCCGTCGTGCGTGGCATCGCATCGTCGGCCCGGGTCATCACGTCGGCCGCCCTCATCATGATCTGCGTGTACTTCAGTTTCGTGTTCGGCGAGGACCCAGCGACCAAGATGATGGGCCTGGGGTTGGCCACCGCGATCCTCATCGACGCGACGATCGTGCGCATGGTGCTTGTCCCCGCGACGATGACGCTCATGGGCAAGGCCAACTGGTGGCTACCGGCGTGGCTTGCCAGGCTGCTGCCGACCATTGACATTCACGGCGATTCGCAGAAGTCGGCAAACGACCGGCTGGCTCTATCTGGACGCCGCTGAGTTTGGCGATATCCGGAGCCCGGCCGTATCCACGGCCTCGAATGCGGAGGCGGGGATGCGCTTGAGCTCCTCGATCAGGTCGGCGGGCCATGCCGGATCCGCATCACCCTGGAAGTACCACGGGGAGCCGTTGTCTGCGAGGACCAGGCCGTATCGCTTCATGGCGGTGAGGACCACCTTCGCCCTTGCCGAGAAGCCCGCAGTGGAGTAGCCGGGCTTCATGCGGAACCGCGCGCCCATCGGCGGGAAGGCCCGGGATGGGGTCGACCCCGCCTGGTGGCGGGCGGGCCAGATGAATGCCCGTTGGGTGACGTCGGTCGTGAAGCGGATGGCGTGGTCGACCCGACCGGCCTCGACCTCGTCCCACCTCAGCAGGCCGGGAAGTATCGGCAATCCGGCAGCGTCAGCCGACGTCCATGACCGGGGCCTCAGCTTGTTCGACCGCAGTGACCACACAGCACCCGACCCGGCCGTCCATCCTGCGCTTGTCTGCCGGGTGTTCCACGTCTCGAACAGCGTGCAGGTGTCGGCGTCCACCACGATGGCGTGCCGGTCGCCATCAGCATTCCTGCCGCCTTCTATCGCGGTGTCCTTGTTCAGCGGATACGGGACCCGGTCGCTTTCATCGGCGTAGTCAAAGGCGACAGGAACGCGGGCAGCACCGTGAACCACGGTTATCGGGATGCCGTACGGAACCTCCTGCTCCCCGAAGGAGGGGCCGAAGTCGGGATGAAGATCGCTCGCGGGATGCATGTTCGCCATCCATCGCGCGGACGCGGCATGGGCCGGCAGGGAATCGACGCGGGCATGCCAGTAGTTGTTGGCCGGGAAGAGCGGGCAGTCGGTGCCGGGCACCGGGCGCAGCGCAGCAATCTGGGCGGACACGATCCCGGGCGCCGCTCCGACACCCCATGCCAACCCGACCGCCAAAGCCACGACAAGGACTGGCCGGCTGGTCACCATGCTCGCCATTATCGCGGCGCAGGCCTTCCGCCCGCCGCACCGAGCTCGGCATCCAGGATTCCTCTGACGCGTCGTTCCCATTCCTGGGGCTGGCTCGCCAGTCCGGCCAGTGCCTGCTGCGGGAATCGCCCAAGCCGACACCGTTTCCGGGGAGCCCGCCTGGATCGACATGGCGGATGGCAGCTCGTCCTCGACAGCTCCGCCCGCGATGAGGAGGATTTCGCGAGGCGCCGCCAGCTGTGCGGCACGGCGTAGGGGGGTCGGCGGACTCGCCGGGGTGAGTGCGCCCGCCACGTGGGCCATCGGCCACCGGATGCACGTCAACCGTAGGACCATCGCCTCGTCGTTGTCATGCCATGCGACTCGGCGCTCCGATCGGGTACACAATGGTGTATGACCCCGGGGCAGCGCCTCTTCAGCACCACGGCGGCAGTCATCGTCGTCCTCGCCTCCACGATCGGCCCGTCGGGGCCTTCGCAGGCCATCCCTCGGGCATCAGAGCTGACGGTGACCATGCGCTGGGCGCCGGGATTGACGGACACGTGGACTTTGCAGTGCGACCCCGTGGGTGGAACCCATCCCAATCGCGTCGAGGCCTGCGCGTTCCTGGACGGCCTCGCTGCCCCGTTCGCCAAGGCACCCACGGGGATGGCGTGCACGATGGTCTTCTCGGGCCCGGAGAGGGCTCGGGTAGTCGGACAGTGGCGGGGCTCGCCGGTCGACGCCCGGTTCGACCGTGCGGATGGCTGCGCGACCGCCCGCTGGCGGACCTACCGGGCACTGCTGACCGAGCCGGGAATGGTCACGCTGCGGGGCCGAGTCGACCTGGGACCCACCTGCCCGGTTCAGCGCCCGGGCGAGGATTGCGAGACCATTGGGGCGTCCGCCACGGTGACCGCAACTTCCGGCACGAGACACCGAACCGTCACATCGGGGGCGGACGGGTTCAGCCTGCGCGTGCACCGCGGAGCATGGGAGTTCACGGCTGACGCCGGGATGCACTGCCCCACGGTCGTCGTTGATGCTCGCGTCGGTCACAAGCCCCCACCCGTCGTGATCTCCTGCGACACCGGGATCCGCTCGGTCGGACGGCACGGTGACAGGCGATGATTCCCAACAGGCCAGATGCGTTCATCGTCAGCAGCGAGGTGACGATCTCCCCCGAATTCAGCGGCCAGCTCGACGGAGCCTTCCGCGACCGCCTGCACCTGGTGGAAGCCGCGCCCGGGTTCCAGCGACTCGAGGTGTGGCAGGACATCAACGCGCCGGGAGTGTTCCAGATGGTGTCCTGGTGGGACGACGCCGAGCGATTCGGGGAGTACATGAAGTCGGATGACCACCGACGCTCCCACGCGCGGATCCCATCCACCCCCGAACGCCCCCGTGGCACGGCGTTCCGGCGGTACCGGCTCCTCCCTGATCCTGGGGTGAGCAATGGCGAATGATGCCCGGGCCGTGGTTCCGAACGCGGTCCTTGAGGCGACGCGCTCGCTGCTGTGGGTGGACACGGCCGCCGACGCGGCGCGCATTGCTGCGACGCTGGTCCAGGGCCTCGGCGGCGACGTCGTCCCGGCTGACACGGCCGACGGAAGCGCGATCCCAGCAGACCTCTCCTTCGGGGAAGGCGCTCCCGTCCTGGCGGCCGCACGGCCCGCCACGAGCGCACGCACTCTCCTCGACCGCTACCTGCCGACGTTCCTGCTCGACGCCCGGCAGGCGCTGGAGCTGAGCGATCGAGTGGAGCGACTGGCCGAGTCGGCGTCGACCGATGTCCTCACGGGGCTGCCGAATCGCAGGATGCTGGAGCGCTCGCTGGGAAGGCTCGCCGATTCCGAAGCCGTGATCATGCTTGACCTGGACCACTTCAAGGCGGTGAACGACGACTTCGGGCACGCGGTGGGGGACGACGTACTGCGTTCCTTCGGCGCGGCACTGCTCGCCACTGTCCGCGGTCGCGACACCGTCGGACGCTACGGCGGTGAGGAGTTCGTCGTTGTCCTTCCTGCCTCGGCCCACCCCGACGCCTTCCTCTCCCGGCTGCGTGACCACTGGCTGGCGGTGCGCCCCCAGCCGATCACCTTCTCGGCCGGGATCGCGCTGTCGTCGGGGGACCCCGCCGAGGTGATGGCCAGGGCCGACGCCGCGCTATACGAGGCGAAGGAGGCCGGACGCGACCGCTGGGTCTGGGCACGGGCCGGGACGCACACGACCACGTCCACCCCGGGCGATTTCGTCGAGTCCTACCTTGGCGACGCCCTGAGCGGCGACCGAACTGGGGGTGTCCGCCAGACGCTCGACCTCCTGGACAACCACGTTCCCTACGAGCAGATCGTGGTGGACCTGCTGGCTGCCGCGCAGTGCGAGGTCGGCGAGCGCTGGCAGCGCAACGAGCTCACGCCCGTCGACGAGCACCTGGCGAGTGGCGTGGCGGCCGCGGCCCTCGACGCCCTCGCCGCGGAGACGAGCCACGTCGACGTGAGCGGTCTGACGGTCGTGACCTGCTCGGAAGGGGACTGGCACTCCTTGGCCGCGCAGATGTTCGGCGAGTCGCTCCGATCGCATGGTTTCGGCGTCAGCGTGCTCGGGGCCTCCACGCCCGTCGACGCCGTCGCCGACTTCCTGGACCGCTCAAGCTGCGACGCCTTGGCCGTGTCCTGCAGCCTGCCGATCTTCTTCCCAGGCGTCATCCGACTCATCGATGCGGCACATGCACGCGGGATCCCTGCCATCGTCGGCGGCCGGGCCTTCGGCACGGACTCGCGTCGCGCCCTGCACCTTGGAGCCGACGCCTGGGCGGCCTCCGCCCAGGAGGCCGCACCCGTCATTGCCAGTTGGCGCTCCACCCGCCCCACCGTCAACCCTGCACCGATCCCCCTCGACCCGGTCGCTGCTCAACTCTTCGCTGATGCCGACGCGCTTGGCGCGGAGGCGATGCAGGGCCTCGCCCGATCGTTCCCGGCCATGGCTGCGTACGACGAGGCCAAGCTCGCCCGGACCCGGGAGGATCTCGTCTATGTCGTGCAGTTCCTGGCGGCCGCGCTCGCGGCGCGCGACGACACCGTGTTCTTCGAGTTCCTCGGTTGGCTCGAGCACCTGCTGGCCCGCCGGGGCGTGCCTCCCCAGGCACTCCCCGCGGGGCTAGATGCCCTCCGCCCCGGAATCGGTCGGATCGACGAAACGGCGAGTCGACTGCTCGACTCCGGTAACGCGCGATTGGCACCGGCCGCACGCCCCCGGAGCAACGACCCAAACGATCGCCCTGCCGGGACCTAGCTGGCGTGGGTCTGTGCGCCCAGCATCTCCAGCCGCGACCAGACCCGGTGGGTACCGAGTGCTTCGATCAGCGTGGCGACCGCATCAGCGAGTGACTCCGTCGTCAATGCGCCTTCGTCCTCGACGATCCCGGCGTCCATGGCAGTGAAGCCTCCTGCGAAAGCCATCGCCTTGCCGTGGCGGTATGCCTCCTCGATCAGGGTGATGACGCGCGCATCGAGCTCCGCTTCCGGGGCGGCGAGGATGACCACCGCGTCGAACTCGATCGATCGTGTCGCGGCGTAGGTGCGGTCCGGACCGATCGCGGCGCCGTCCACGTCAACCGGCGCTCCCGTCGAAGCGACCAGCCGCACGGTGACTCCCGCCTCCGCAGCCACTGCCAGTGCATCGTCGAAGCCCGCGACGGCGGTCGTGCTGCCAACCACAATCCCGATGACGCGCCCCTGTGCGGGAAACACGCCGCGATTCAGCTGGCTGGGTGCCGGTGACAGGAAGCCCTTGGGCGCCTCATCGACAGAGGGCGGGGTGAGCCCGAGCTGCGCTCCAACCTCGGCTGCGAGATCGGGCACCAGTGCCGTCTTGCCCTCGGCGTCGGAGACGCGGAAGGTGCGCACTCCGAAGCCCTCCATCATCCGATAGGACCGCGGTATCCCGCGGTCGCTCATGACCCACAGCACGTGGTGGGTTGCCTGCGTGTGCAATGAGACGAAGTCCCAGAAGGTGTCGTGGGCCGATTGCGCTTGCGGGACCTCCGTGTCCGGGTGGGGTTTGGCGGCATGGATGAGGTCAGGGAACTTGATGCCGTCCTGGATGAAGAACACCGGGATGTTGTTCCCCGCGAGGTCGAAGGTCCCCTCTCCGGTATAGAACTTCACCGCGAACCCACGGGTATCGCGAGCCGTGTCTGCTCAGCCGCGAGATCCGACCACAGTGGAGAAGCGCGCGAACAGTCGAGTTTCCACGCCCTTCGCCAGGAAGCCTGCCCGGCAGAAGGCCGCCGCGGCACCGTTACCGACGAAGGTTCCATGGGCGCCCGCCCCTCGAACGTGCACCACGCGCTCGGGAATGCGCTCGTAGTCAGGATTCGTGGTCATCTCACGCAAATGGTGATCCGCGAGGAGCGTCGGGCCTCGTCGACCGACCTTCAAGGAGCGCTCCGTGTACGCGAGCGGCGTTCCTTGTGATGTAGTGGGGACTTCCGAGGCCTGCGGATCGTATCCGGAGACAGGGAACTGCGTATCAGATGTCATCGTGATCCTCGCTCGTCTGGGTCGGCCCCAGCAGGCGTGCCAGCCCCGATTGGGTGGGAGATACCCGGCACCGGCGCAGCTCAGACAGCAACGCATCACCGACGTTGCGGAGCAGGGAAGCGAGCGGAACGAGGTGCGCCAGGGCGCAGCCGGCTAGCTCCCCAGCCGACCCGTCGCCAGCGTGCCTGAAGTCGCCAGAAGCGACGAAGTCGCGTGGCTAGCCTGCCTCTCGGTCCCGCTGACGGCGTCCGCTGCCGACATCCACACCCCGTGTGCCCCACACCCCCGGCACCGCTCCTGGTGCTGACCGGGACGACGCAGAACGTCCATCGGTACCCACGCGTGGCGACCCTCGGCGCACCGTGCCGCATTCAACCCGACAAGATTCATGGCTTCCTCCGATCGATGCCCCTCCGCGGGGTCGCCGTTATGTACCCGCACTGATGCTCTTCAAACGGCACGCCAACGGCGGTCGGAAGCGCAACGTCGGATCCGGTGGGCCGTGCGCAGTACCGACGCGCTCTGCCCGGCTGCTACTCGCCGGTAGACCCGTCTATCGCCTCGCGAAGGAGGTCGGCGTGGCCGTTGTGGCGGGCATACTCCTCGATCAAGTGACAGATGATCCAGCGCAGGGAGATGGGCCGCCCGTCCTCGACCCCTACGGATAGAGATCCGAGGCCGTCAGGGCCTGCCAGCGCATCGGCAATAACACGATCTGACACCGCGATGGACTCGTCTAACCACGCGAACAACTGCTCGGGTGAGACGCCCGCCGCCGAGGTGAAGGACCAATCCGGGTCGTCATGGTCAAGTTCGTCGAACCACGACGGCTTGACGATTCCCCCGGCGAAGGTCTGGTTCACCCATCCCGCCTCCACGACGGCCAGGTGCTTGAGCAGGCCCCCGAGCGTGAGGGTCGTTGGCGCAACCGGTGTGCCGAGTTGGCTCGCGCTCAGACCCATGCACTTCCAGCGCAGCGTCGCACGCTGGTAGTCGAGAAAACCTAGGAGCGTCCGGGCCTCGTCGGCGGCCACTGGGGGGTCGATGCGATCGACGTGATGCGCAGTACCCATGCTTCAACATAGCGCCCAGGCCACCGCGCGGTTGGCTGTACTCCGCCCGTGCCGGAGGTCTCACCCGACTGACAACAACCCCCGCACCGGGCTAGCGTCGGCATTGCGGCCGGGGCCGTCCACTCGGCCGTCGCCGAAGGCGGGCATGAACGCTCCAAAGCCTTGCCACTGCAAGACCATGCCCGAGGAGACGCCGATGGAGCACTTCGATGTCGTTGTCGTAGGGGGCGGGTCGGCCGGGGAGTTGCTCTCGACGCTCCTCGTGGACGCTGGTCGGACCGTCGCGCTCGTTGAGGGAAGTCGCGTCGGCGGTGAGTGCCCCTACGTCGCCTGCATGCCGAGCAAGGCCATGCTTCGAAGCGCCCGGGAGCACCACGACGACGTGGCTTCCCATCCACTCGGAGCCGCATCCGTCGCGTCAGCGTCCCTCATCGACGACGCAGCCTTCCAGCGAGCAGTTCGGCGACGGGACGAGATCGCAGAGCACCGTGACGACCACCGCGCCGCAGCCAGGCTTCAGTCCCACGGCGTCGAGCTGGTTCGTGGCAAGGCCCGCATCCGGCGCCAGGGGGTGGTGGCCGTGGATGACCGAGAACTCGGCTGGACCGACCTGGTGATCAGCACTGGATCGCAACCAGCCAGGCCGGAGATCGAGGGGCTCACCGGAGTGGCGACGTGGACGAGCGATGAGGCCCTTTCGGCCTCGCACCGCCCATCGTCAGTCCTCGTGCTGGGCGGCGGGCCCGTCGGCTGCGAGCTCGCGCAGGTCTTCGCCCGCTTCGGAGCTGTCACGACCCTCATTGAGGCGGGGCCACAGTTGGCTGGCCGCGAGCAGGCTCAGGTGGCCGCACGGCTGGCCCGGGTGCTGAGGAGTGACGGCATCGACGTCAGGCTGGGGACGACCGCCGTGCAGGTCACGGCCTCAGACCGAGCGGTGCGCGCGAGCCTGTCGGACGGCACGAGCGTCGACGTGGAGCGCATCATCGTGGCCACGGGGCGGTACCCGGATACTGACAACCTCGGGCTGGATACCCTCGGCATCGAGGTCGACAAAGGGGGTGCCATCCCCATCGACGACCAGTGCCGGGTCACGGGCCACGAGCATGTCTGGGCAGCAGGGGATGTCACCGGCGTCGCCCCCTTCACCCACACCGCGAACTACCAGGCACGCATCGTCGCCGACAACCTCCTCGGATGCGATCGATCGGCCAGCTACATCGCCATTCCGCGAGCCATCTACACCGATCCTCCTGTCGCCAGCGTGGGACGGAGCGCCGGGACGGGCACTCCGGACGAGGGCCTGCTCACCGCCATGATGGATCTGGACCAGACGGGTCGAGCGGCGATCGACGGCCCCTCGGAGGGAATCCTGGTTCTGACGGCAGACCGTGCGAGCGGAGTGCTCGTGGGCGCGGCCGCGATCGGCCCGAATGCCGACGAATGGCTGGCCGAGGCGGCCTTGGCCATCCGGGCCCAGATCCCTCTCACCGTCCTGGTCGACGTCGTCCATGCCTTTCCCACCTACGGCGAGGCGTTCGAGCCCGCCCTGCGCGACCTGATCGCCCAGCGGGGAGACGGGTCAGTGACCCGGTGAACGCTCGGGCCGGCGATGTTCACCGGCCCCGGCATTCGGGTGCCCTGCTCAAGGGCGACCTCTGAGCCGGACCTCTGCCGTGCGTACCTCCGCCACCGTCCTCGTCCCGATGAGTTGCATAGTGGTGCGCACCTCCTTCTCGAGGATCTCCGCCACCCTGCGTACGCCCTCCTCGCCACCGGCCATGAGCCCGTAGAGATACGCGCGGCCGACCAGTGCCGCCCGGGCACCGAAGGCGAGCGCGGCCACGATGTCCGTGCCGCTCATGATGCCGCCGTCGATGTAGACCTCGACGTGGTCTCCCACGGCTGCGACGACCTCCGGCAGGAGCTCAAGAGGGACGTTGCCCATGTCGACCTGGCGGCCACCGTGGTTGGACAGCACGATGGCATCCACGCCGAGGTCGGCCGCGAGCTCCGCATCGGCCCGGCTCTGGATGCCTTTGAGCATCACCTTTCCGGACCAGTTCTCGCGGATCCAGGTGATGTCCGCTCCGGTGACTCCAGGGTCGAAGACGCGGGTCAGGAGGTCGCCGACGGTGCCGCCGCTTGACGACAGGCTGGCGAAGGTCAGCGGTTCGGTGGTCAGGACGTCGAACCACCACCGTGGATGACGGGCCATCTCGGCCAGGGTTGACAGCCGCAGTTGCGGCGGGATCGTCAGGCCATTGCGGACCTCTCGGCGGCGGATCCCTCCGACGGCGGTGTCGACCGTGAGGATGAGCGTGTCGTAGCCGGTCTCGTCGGCCCGTCGCATGAGGCCCTCCGCAGATCCGCGGTCGCGCGAGACATACAGCTGGAACCACCGGCGGGCGTCCGGGCAGGCATTCGCGAGATCCTCGATGCTGGTCGTGCCCAGGGTAGACAGCCCGTAAGGGATGCCCTTGTCCGCCGCGACGGCCGCGACCGCGCGCTCGCCGGAGTGGTGCATCATGCGCGTGAACCCGGTCGGGGCGAACACGAACGGCAGCGCGCTGCGCTGGCCGAGGATCTCCACCTGCAGGTCGACCTGCGCGACGTCGCGCAGCACCCGCGGAGTGAACTCCACGCGGCGGTACGCGTCGCGGCTGCGGGCCAGGCTGGCCTCGGACATCGCCGCGCCGTCCGCGTAGTCAAACACCGCTCGGGGCGCACGCCGGCGAGCCATCGTCCGCACGTCCCATACGCTGGCGCAGCGCTCGAGCCGACGCTGGAGGGCGGTGCGGCTGCGATCAGGCCGGCCGATCAGCGGCAACACCTCGCTCGGCCGCGGCATGCGTCGTCCGGCCATCGTGCTTCCCTCCCTAGCCGTGCGTCCCGTGTCTCCCGGATGCGTGGACATGGGAACGCGGGTGGCGCGTCATGACGCTACCGTCTAGCCATCAAGCGATCGCGGCACCGCCGGCAAGACGGGGTAGGCATTCGATGACACTCAGCGCGGCGGGCAGGACCGCGTTCCGGTTGTCGGTGGCCTCGCGTGAGACGCCTCGTACTCTGGCGGTCGTCGCGGTGTGCTTCGTCTCCATCACGGTCATCAATGCGCTCTTCGGGCCGCCCATGTCCGCCACGACGATCCTCCTCAACGGACTGGTGGCTCTGCTCCTCGGGGCAGGGGCGGTGCTCACCCACCGGTCTTGGGTGCCGTCGCGCGTCACGCCGTGGGTAGCAGCCGCGTGCGCCCTGGCCATGGTGACGGCCGGCCAGATCCAGGTGTGGATGCACCCCGACGGGGCCGCGTTCGCCTACGTCCTGCTCATCGTGGTCGCCTACTCGCCGCTGACGCTTGCCTGGACGCCCGCCGTCGTGGTGGCAGCACCCATGGTTGTCGGATGCGTCCTCGTCTCCCGGCAGTTCCCGTCGACCGAGGCCACCGACTGGGTGATCGCGTCGCTGGCGGCTGTCGCAATCGGGATGACGCTGCTGTGGTTGCGGCTGCGCAGCATCGCCGAGCTGGGTGAGTTGGCAGCCCGCGTCGCGGCCCTGGCGTCCGAGGACCAGCTCACCCGCCTGCTCAATCGACACGGGGTGGAGCGAAGCCTTCCGGACCTCGTCGCCTCGGCGGGTCGAGAGCAGTCGCCCGTGTTCGCCGTGTTCGTCGACATCATCGGGTTGAAGCAGGCCAATGACACGCATGGGCACGGGTTCGGCGACCAGGTCATCACCGTGGTCGCCGACGCGCTCAAGGCGAGCGTGCGCCACGGCGACATCCTCGGGCGGTGGGGCGGGGACGAGTTCCTCGTCCTCGGCGTCGGATCGCCGCAAGAACCCGATGCCCTGGCCCAGCGCGTGCGGGAGAGCATCCGACGCAGCCGAGCCGCCTTGGGTACCTGGCCGCTCGAGGTCAGTATCGGCAGCGCCATCGTTGACGACCAGCACCTCGACGTCGACGCACTAATCCGCCGGGCCGATCACGACATGTACTCGCGGCGACGGGCACGACCAAGCTGACGTGCGAAAACTGCTGCGGGTCAGGCGGTGGTGATGATCCGCAGCGCGCCGAGTCCAGATACTGGGCTACTCCGACTCGTACTTGAAGGACAGCTGGAGCCGGGTCCGGTAGACCAGCGATCCTTCGTCACCGACGACGACGTCTTGCTTCGTGACTTCGGCGACCCTGATGTCGCGCAGCGTTCCCCCGGCTGTCGCGATGGCATCCGCAGCTGCGGCCTCCCACGACGCGGAGCTCGTCCCGATCACATCCACTACCCGGTAAACGCTCATAGCGACCCCTTCTTGATCAGACTGACACGGGCAACGGTAGCCCCGAGTGGCTTGACAGACCAGAGCCGCCGAGAAGCGCAGGTGTCCAAACGCTGACTACCGACTTGCGTCTGTCACTCCCCCAGTGGCGTTGAAAGGCTCATCTGGGGGCGGCCCCACGTCGGGCGGGGAGACGGGCACGTCGGGCGATGGTCCGACGTCGGGGATGTCCGGCAAGATCGGCTCTGGAGGGTTGTTGCCCTCCGGCGTAGCAGGCATCATCGCTCTCCCCTTCTGTCCTCTCGTGGAACGGGTACGGGCCTGTCCGAACGCGATGCGTTCCCGATTGGCCACATACCCACTTGTGCCCACGCCAAACGCAGGCCCGGCACACCTGGAGCGGAGCATCCGGGGAGTGCAGGCCCACCCACCGGGCAGGTCCCTCGCCTTGCGATCACTGGCGACGGATTCCCCGGGCTTCCCAGGTGCCGACCATCGCGTTTGCCTCCAGGCCAGGCGTGTCCGGCATGAGTGCCCGGAAGGGCCTTGTCATCGCCACATGGCTTGGATACGTTCAACTCCGTCCCTGCGTGCGGCGGCGATGCGTCGCGCTCGAGCGCGTCGCCGGCCCAAGATGGACGTGGTGGCGCTGCCACCATTCCGCCACCACCAGAAGCAGGAGCAGCCATGACGCGAGTGAGGGTCGACCTCAACATCTCCCTCGACGGGTTCGCCAGCACAACCGACCAGACACCCGAGGATCCGATCGGCCAGGACTGGTTGCGACTCACGCAGGCCTATGCCGCCACGCGCACCGTCAGATCTCGGGTCTTTGGTGACACGACCGGCGCAGGCACTACCGACGTCGATGACGAGTTCGCGGCTCGGTACTTCGAGGGAATCGGCGCGGAGATCATGGGCGCCGGGATGTTCGGGTTTCATTCCTTCCCAGACAACCCCAACTGGACGGGATGGTGGGGCGACGAGCCGCCATTCGGGGTGCCCGTCTTCGTGCTCACCCACAGTCCCCGCGAGCCGATCCCGATGAAGGGCGGCACCACGTTCCACTTCCTGTCCGCCTCCCCTGCCGAGGCGCTTGCGCACGCGGCCGCCGCGTCGGGGGGTCAGGACGTCCGCATCGGGGGCGGCGCGTCGACGGTCCGGGACTTCCTCCAGGCAGGGCTGGTCGACGATCTGCACCTCGCGATCGCCCCGATAGTCCTCGGGCGGGGGATCCGCCTCTGGGACGACCTTCGTGGGCTAGAGAACGACGCTCGCGTCACTGCCGTTGCCGCACCGAGCGGCGTCACCCACGTCACCTTCAGCCGCTAGGGCCACCACTCGCAGCCATCCAGGACGTTCTGCCGCCCCGATCGGAGCTCAGCATGTCGGAACGAACCCGCCAGCGCGTTCTCGTCGAGCAGTACTTCGACGGCTTTCGGGTCAGCGACAACGCACGCATCCTCTCCACTCTCACGGATGACGTCGTGTGGGTGATCCACGGGCATCGCATCACGAGCGGCAAGACCGAGTTCGGCGAGGAGATCGAGAACCCAGCGTTCTCCGGAAGCCCCCAACTCGAGGTCCACAGGGTCCTCGAAGACGGGAACGTCGTCGTGACGACTGGCGAAGGACGTGGAGTCAGCGTCGAGCACGGCCCCTTCCGCTTCGCGTTCAACGACCTGTTCACGTTTCGAGTCGGCCTCATGGCCCGCGTCGACTACTACGGTGTCCCGCTGGCCTGAACTCGCTACCCGTCACGCGACCCATATGGTGCTGGCGTTCGTGTTCTTGGCTCCGGTCTGGCAGCGACCGCATCTCGTCAGACGTTGGACCTTCGCCCCGACACGGCAACGTAGATCCACACGAAGACCGCCGCGACGATGACCTCGACGACGAGTCGGATCCAGTCGATGCCGGATGTGTCCCCGCCACCGAGAAGTCCGTAAACGAGGCTGCCGACGATTGCGCCAGCAATTCCCAGCAGGATCGTGACGATGATGCTGATCCCCCTTGTGCCGGGGACGACCAGGCGCGCTAGGGCACCGATGATGAGCCCGGTAACAATGGCCGAGAGAATCGCCCACACAAAGTCCATTGATCTTCCTTTGCTCGTGAATCCAGTGTCGCGGTCCACTTACCCGCTCTCGTCCTGATCCAAACGACCGTGCCGGGCATGCTGATCCCCGGCCTGGGTGGCCGCCGCGGACCGTCGGTCCAAGGCCGGCACTGGCTGATGTGTCACGGAGCTGTAGCGGGGTACTTCTCCATCCCCCGGCAACCATGGAGGAGAACCATGCGCCAGAACCACCTCACGAACCGACAGACGGGGTCGATGACCTCGCGCGTCATCGACATTCCCACCGGCTGCCTCCTCGGTGCCCATGAATGGCGGATGAACTGGGTCAACCAGGCCGCACCCACATCTGTCTGCGGCTGGTGCGGTTGCACCGAGCGGCCGATCAGCCGCGAGTGGCACCTCGTCCTGGATTCTGTCCGAAATGTCGCCCAGCGCTTCCGTTGACAGCAGTTTCGCGTCCTGTGGCGGGGGTACATGTTCTGCGAAAGGCAGTCGACATGTCGGTGACGGACGAGACACACGTATGCCGACTGGTCGAACACACACCAACGCCTGGGCTCCAGAAGGAGCACGGCGACGAGGAGATGAGCTGCGATGATGCGTTTGCGCACCCTGATTGCTCTGGGGGCCGGCTTTGCAGCCGGATACGTCACTGGGGCGGCGGCCGGGCGGCCAGCCTACGAACGGATCCGGGCCAGGACCAGTTCGCTGGCATCCGATCTGGGGCTCAAGGACGCTGCGGATCGAATTCAGGAGAGCGGTGAGGGCGTCGCCAAGGCTTCAGCCGATCTCGCGACTTCGGCAACACGCGACGTCGTAGACACGGCGGCCGACAAGGTGGAACAGCAACTCTTGGACGCCCAGACCCGCATTCAGAGGGCGCCCAGTCCGGCCGGGAACTCCCATGTCTGAGGGCCCGACTGTCAATGCGCCCCAGCTCCCGGAGGATGCCGACGCGCGTGAAGAGGTGCGCCAGGTCCAGGACGGCTACGAGGATGCAGGCCCGCCCACCGGCGTCGTCACCGATGAACTGAAGGAAGCCTCAACTCAGGACGAGTGAAGGGCTCGTGTGTGGTCCTTGAGGTTCACCTCAAGGACCACACAGTCCCCGTCACTGCCTGACGCGATGCGCCAGCAACTCTTCGAGCGCCCAGGTCCCTTTCCCGGTGTTGGAGATGGCTGTGCACGTCGTGGACGACGCGGGGTCGTGCAGGCTGTAGAACGAAACACCGGCGTCGTAGCCGTGAACCTCGAGCACTCCGTCGCGATGGATCCACACACCGAGTCCGTAATCAAGAGCGTCCCCCGAGCCCCTACGCGGGACGAGCATCTGACGGACCAGTTCGGGCGACACGATCCGGCCACCTACGAAGGCACGCCAGACAGCGCCGACATCCGCAACGGTCGAGTAGATGCCACCGTCACCGCTGCCGAGAACGGGAAGGTGGAACACATTGGTGCGCAGGCCCTCCCCGTCGAGGTAGCCCAGCGCTGCGGACCTTGGGAGCTCGTCGGAGCGCAGGAAGCGGGTTGCCTTGACCCCAACGCGGTCGCAGACGCGCTCGCGGACGAGCACGTCGAAGGGTCGGCCTGCTGCCCGCTCCGCGATCAGCGCAAGGACGACGTAGCCGCCGTTGTTGTACTCGAACTCCGCTCCTGGCGCCGACACCCGTGGATGGCCGTCGAGGATCGGGACGTACTGCTCGGTCGACCACAGCCGTTGAGCCGGCACCGGCAGCTCGAAGTCCGTGATGTCGTCGAAGAGCGACTCGTCGAGATAGTCCCCGATGCCCGAGCGGTGCGACAGGAGCTGCTCGATCGTGACGTCGTCACCGATGAGGGGCAGGTCCGTCCCGAGCGGACCGCGAACGGGTAGGTCGAGCTGAAGCTGCCCGGACTCGATCAGGCTCGTCACGGTCAGTGCCGTGAACAGCTTCGTACCGCTCGCCAGGCCGAATTGGGTGGACAACTCGACAGCAATGGCCGATCGACGATCGGCGAGGCCATACGCCGCCGCGGTGATCACGGAACCGGCCCGATCGACCAGGACGGCACCGGAGAAGCCTGACTCGCGAGCGGCTGCGTCAAGCTCGCCATCGAAGTCGCTCATGACAAATCCCCGTCCCCTGCAGCGGGACGGGGCGCGTCACTGCCACGCACTACGACCGGACCCACGCCCAGATGACCGGGAGGATCTGGTCCAGGAGCTCGTCAAGGTCGGCACCCTCCGGGATCGAGATGACCCCGCGGTCCGGAGTCGCCCACTGGATCAAGCCCGAAGGATCATCGAACACGAAGTCGTCGGCGTCGGCGCGGGTGCGCGCTCCCCGATGAAGCACCAGGTCGACGCGGTCTCCCGGCTGCAGCCGGAATGTCACACGATCCTCCCCCGCGAAGACGTAGCTGGGCGCGTTCCACTTGATCGTCTCGGACATTGCAGGTTCCGCGCCCAGAATGGCCGCCCTGATCCGCTCAACGTCGGACTTACGTGAATGCTGAAGCCCGGTGAGGTACTCGGCGACATCCATCCAGCCGACAGTACGCACCGGGCCCCGAGTGCTCAACCAGTCCCACTACGTCGATGCGTTGCCGCTCGTTCACGCCTGTCCGCTGTAGCCGCTGCGAGCGGAGGGCTGGCAGACTCGGTCCGTGCGCGAGACAGCGCTCCTCATCGAGGTGCCCGAGGCCGAGCCCCTTGTCGGCCCTTGGCGCGAGCGCTATGACCCGGTCACCGCCCGCGGTATCCCGGCCCACATCACCGCGCTGTGGCCGTTCGTCCCACCCCCGGACCTCGACGCGGCCGTGATCGAGCGGCTGCGCATGGTGCTCGCCGATGTGAAGCCGTTCGCGTGCCTCCTCGCCGGCGTAGACGAGTTCCCCGGGGTCCTGTGGCTTCGCCCCGAACCCGACAACCCGTTCAGGGCGCTGACCCGCGCCTTGTGGACAGCGTTCCCGGAATTCCCTCCCTATGGCGGGGCCTTTCCGGACCCGCAACCTCACCTCACGGTGGGCCTCGCGAATTCACCCCCAGCGCAGGCCGCCCTGCACCGGGAGCTATCCGACGCCTTCACCGGAGGGCTACCGGTGCACTGCACGATGTCATCGCTGACGGTGTTCACCAGCGACGACACCGGACTGTGGAGCCGTGCGCACGTCTTGGAGCTCGGGGGCTAAGCGCTGCGGGAGATCCGCTCGGTAGGCGTGACTGCACCGTATTCTCGCCGCAGCAGGCGCTCACCCTTTTCGGGAGCACGCTCAACGGAGGCAGCATGAGCATCGGTGTGATCATCCCCAACAGCGGAGCCGTCGCCTCCCGGCTCCATCCTGTCGACATGGCCCGCGTCGCCGAGTCGGCCGGAGCGGAGGGCCTGTGGCTCAGCGACCACCTGCTCATGGTCGACACACCCGTCGACTACTACCCCTACAGCGACGACGGACGGCTCACGTGGGACGTCGCTGACGACTACCTCGAGACACTCGTGTGCTGCGCCGCGCTAGCCGCAGCAACGCGGACTGCGGTCGTCGGGCCTGCCGTCCTGATTCTTCCTCAGCGCAATGTGCTTCAGGTCGCCAAGGAGGCAACAACGATCGACCGGCTCAGCAACGGCCGCTTCATTCTGGGTGTCGGCTCCGGCTGGAACATCCCGGAGATGGAGGCCCTGGGCTACCCGTTCAAGGGCCGTACCCGGAGGTTCGAGGAGCAACTCGAAGTCCTGGCCGATGCGTGGTCGGGCAGGCCGGGGGCCTTCGATGGGGAGCAGGTCCGGATCCCGTCGGACATCGTCCTGCACCCGACGCCGGCGAACGGCAGGGAAGTCCCACTGCTGGTCGGCGGGATGGCCGCGCCCGCGCTCAGGCGCGCCGCTCGCGCCGGCGGCTGGATGGCGATCTCTGCCGCGCACGCATGGGATTCGGGCGCTATGTCCGCATCCCTGCAGGCCTATTCGCACTGGTGCACGGAGTTGGGCACCACGGCGCGTCCGGTGCTGAAGCTCCACTCCGATGTGAACTCACAGCATCGCGTCGTGGACGTCGTCCGCGATGCCATCGAGAGGATGGGCTTCATTCACGTCATCGTTGATCCCCCATGGGCCACCAGCACCGACGCCGCAGCCGAGATGATCGCAACCCTCTCGGAGTTCTTCAGCGGCGAGCCACTGACCAGGTACTGGCGCTGACGGCGGAGGTGGCGCAACCGCACTCCCGCTCGCCGGGCGTCCGCCCAGGAGTGCGCCCATGAACGCACGGACCGCGGCAGCCGTACCCTGCATAGACAAATGCACCCTCCGGATCCAAGCTGAGGAGAACCGATGACCGTGATCCTGTCCCCGGTGCAGGTGCAGGCATTCGGCGATGCGCTGTACGAGGCTCGTCGCACGATGATGCCGATCGCGGCCTTCACTGACGGCCTCCCCGCGCTGGGGATGGAGGACGGGTACGCCATCCAGCAGCACCTGGTCCGCCGACTGCTCGATGACGGGGAGGCGATCGTCGGCTACAAGCTGGGCCTGACGTCTGCGCCGATGCAGCAACTGCTGGGCGTGGATCAGCCGGACTTCGGCCCGGTGTTCGCCTCGACGGTGTATCGCGATGGTGAGGTGCTGCCGGTCGACCGGTTCATCGCGCCGCGCATGGAGGCCGAGATCGCGGTGATCCTGGGTTCGGACCTGTCGGGACCGCATTGCACGCCCGCGACCGCACGGCTGGCGACACGCGGCCTGGTCGCGGCGCTGGAGATCGTGGACTCCCGGATCCGGGACTGGAAGATCAAGCTCGCCGACACCGTCGCAGACCTGGCCAGCAGCGGGGCCATCGCGCTGAGCAGCCTGGTCGTCCCGATCGACGCTTTCGACCCGCGCCTGGTCGGGATGGTGTTCACCAGGAACGGCGAGGTCGTGGCGACTGGTGCAGGCGCGGCCGCCCTGGGGGATCCGCTGGCCGCGGTGGCGTGGCTGGCGAACACGCTCGCCCCGATGGGCGTCACGCTCCCGGCCGGGAGCGTCATCATGACCGGCGCGCTGCACGCGATGGTGCCGGTGGCTCCCGGGGACGTCTTCCGCGCCGATTTCGACCGGCTCGGCCCGATCACGATCACGATGGCGAGGGACTGACAATGCGGTGCGTGATTCTGGGGTCCGGGAACATCGGTACGGACCTGATGATGAAGCTGCTCAAGGGCACGGAGGCGTCCGGCAGCGGCCGGACACCACTGGAACTGGTGGCCTTGGTGGGCATCGACCCTGCCTCGGACGGCCTGGCCCGGGCGAAGGCGCTGGGGATCGAGGGCCCGCATGAAGGCCCTCAGTGGATCCTGGACCACGCTGACGACATCGACATGTTGTTCGACGCGACGAGCGCCTACGTGCACGTGCGCCACTGCAAGCAGTACGCGGAGGCGGGCATCGTGGCGGTCGACCTCACGCCGGCGGCGCGGGGGCCGAAGGTGATCGCGGCAGTGAACCTGACGCAGCACCTTTCCTCGCCGAACATCAACATGGTCACGTGCGGCGGCCAGGCGACCACCCCGATGGTCTACGCGGTGCGCCGGGCCGTGGAGTCGCTGCCGTACGCGGAGATGGTGTCGACCGTGGCAAGCAAGTCAGCGGGACCGGGGACGCGGCAGAACATCGACGAGTTCACCAAGACGACATCGACGGCGCTGCGGGAGATCGGCGGCGCGGAGCTGAGCAAGGCGATCATCATCCTGAACCCGGCCGAGCCGCCCATCATGATGCGCAACACCGTCTTCGCGGCCCTGCCCGAGGGCACCGACCATGACGCCGTCCTCGCCTCGGTCCATGAGATGGAGCGGGCGGTCCAGGCGTACGTGCCGGGCTACCGGCTGAAGAACCCGCCGGTGATCGAGGAGGGCCCGTTCAACACGCCGGGCGGTGTCGTGCCGCACCGCGCAGTAGTGCTGCTCGAGGTCGAAGGGGCAGGGGACTACCTGCCGCCATACGCAGGGAACCTGGACATCATGACCGCCGCCGCCCAGCGAGTGGGCGAGGCCATCGCCCACCACAAGGCAGGAGTGCCGGCATGACCGCCGCGACCGCGCAGGCCGACTTCCGGCTGATCGACTCCACCCTGCGGGACGGGTCGCACGCGATCAGCCACCAGTACCACGACGAGGATGTCATCGCGATCGTCAAGGGCCTCGACGCCGCCGGCGTGCAGGTCATCGAGATCGCCCACGGCGACGGCCTCGGTGGCTCGAGCTTCAACTACGGCTTCTCCGCGGTGCCCGAGAAGGAGCTCATCGCGAAGGCATGCGAGTCGACCACGAACGCGCAGATCGCCTGCCTGCTGCTCCCGGGCATCGGCCTGGCCGACGACCTGCGCGAGGTCGCCGAGATGGGCGTGCAGGTGGCACGCATCGCGGTGCATTGCACCGAGGCCGACATCACCGAGCAGCACATCAAGGTGGCCAAGGGCCTGGGCATGGAGGCGATCGGCTTCCTGATGATGGCCCACATGAACTCCCCGGAAGGGCTGGTCGAGCAGGCCCTGCTCATGCAGTCCTACGGGGCCGACACCATCTACATCGCCGACTCCGCCGGTGCCATGACCACGCACGACGTCCGCACCCGGGTCAACGCCCTCGTCGGGGCCCTCGATGTCCCGGTCGGCGTCCACGCCCACAACAACCTCTCGATGGCCGTCGCCAACTCCATCGCCGCCTACGAGGAAGGCGCCCGCAACCTCGACGGCACCAGCGCCGGACTGGGGGCCGGGGCGGGCAACTGCCCCACCGAGATCCTCGCCGCCGTCAGCGACAAGTACGGCATCACCACCGGCGTCGATGCCCTCAAGCTCATGGACCTCGCCGAGGAGGTCGTCCGGCCCCTCATGCCCCGCCAGCAGGTCATCGATCGCGCAGGCCTCATCCTGGGCTACGCCGGCGTCTACGGTTCGTTCCTCCTGCACGCCGAGCGCGCCGCCAAGCGGTACAACGTCAGCCAGGCCGAGATCCTCCTCGAACTCGGCAGGCGCCAGGTCGTCGGCGGCCAGGAGGACATGATCATCGACGTCGCCCTCGAGCTGGCCGCCCAGCACGCCGCACAGGAGCCCCAGTCATGAACCTCCCCAAGGAGCAGATCGCCCAGACGCTCATCGAGGCGGCGCGCACGCGCACGGCCGTGCATCCCCTGACCGACGACTACCCCGACCTCGACCCCGAGACTGCCTACGAGGTCCAGGACGCCGTGGTCCACGCTCGGCTGGAGGCCGGAGCAATCATCGTGGGCGCGAAACTCGGCCTGACCAGCGTGGCCAAGCAGCGGCAGATGGCCGTCTCCGAGCCGCTGTACGGCTGGCTCACCGACGACATGCAGCTCGACACAGGCGGGCAACTCACGTGCAGCGACTACATCCAGCCCCGGTGCGAGCCCGAGGTCGCCTTTCTCCTCGGCCATGACCTCGCCGGGCCGCATGTCCTGGCCGCTCACGTGCTGGCCGCCACCACCCTGGTGTTCCCGGCCATCGACGTGCTCGATTCCCGCTTCGCTGGCTACAAGTTCACGGGCAGCGACGTCATCGCCGACAACTCCTCCTGCGCGGGCTTCGTGTTCGGCGGGCAGGGGGTGGATCCGCGCGGGATCGACCTGCGCCTCGTCGGCTGCGCCTTCGAGAAGAACGGCGTCCTGCTCGCCACGGCGGCTGGTGCGGCGGTGCTCGGACACCCGGCGGCCAGCGTCGCGTGGATGATCCGTCGGATGGCCGCTCGCGGCCAGGGCCTGCGGGCCGGCCAGGTCGTCATGGCGGGCGCGCTGACCGAGGCGGTCGCCGTGGCACCCGGGGACACCGTCGTCGCCCGGTTCGATCGACTCGGCACCGTCGAGCTCGCCTGCCGCTGAGACCGGGGGGAGCGCGCTCGGCAGCCCTCCGGTGAGCGTGCGAGAGCATGACGTCACGCCGGGCGGTGCGTCGGCGCCACAAGGGCCGCGCCACATGCGCTCGAGCAACCGGGCCTAGTCTGACGCGATGGGGCGATTGCCGGTGTGGGGGGTGGTTACGGCCGCGGCCGCCCCGATCCTGCTCGTCGCCGGCTGGACGATCGCCGCTCGCCTCCAGCCGGGCAGCTTCGACGCGGTCACCGAGACGATCAGCGATCTGGCCGGGGCCGATGCGTCGCAGCGGTGGGTGATGACCACCGCCATCCTGGGCACAGGTGCCTGCCAGGTCGCGACCGCTGTCGCCCTTCGACCGGCGGCTCTGCCCGGTCGGCTCGTCTACGCCACGGGAGGCGTGTGCACGATCCTCGTCGGACTGAACCCGCTACCCACAGCGGGGCAGTCGGCGACCGTGCACGCCGTCGCAGCTGCGGGATCCTTCGCGGCACTCGCCACCTGGCCGTTGGCCAGCTGGCGCCGGGGCGAGTCGGTTGCCTGGGGCCTGCGCCGCGATGTCGCCCTCACCGCAGGATGCGGACTGATGGCCGTGACCGCATGGTTCTTCCACGACGCGGTCGCCGAGGGGGCGACTGTGGGACTGTCGGAGCGCGCCGCTGCCGTCCTTCTGAACGTGTGGCCGCTGGCGGTGGCGCTGTCGGTGCGGCGGCTGTCCGCAAGGTCCCCGAGGTAGGTTCTGAGCAGGCTCATCTCCGTCGCGGGTAGCGGTGCTCCTGCGGTAGCTACGTCGCCGCGACTTCTGAATGGGTGTCAGGCTCCCACCGGAGCAGGTCTCCGGGCTGGCACTCGAGGACTTCGCAGAGAGCGGCGAGGGTGGAGAACCGGATCGCCCTCGCCCGGCCGTTCTTCAACACCGCGATGTTGGCCGGGGAAAGGCCCACGCGACCAGCGAGGGTGCCCACGGCCATCTTCCGGCGTGCGAGCATCACGTCAATGTCCACGACGATGGGCATCAGATCACCTCGTTGAGCTCTGTGCGCAGTTCCTGCACCTCGGCGTTCTGCGCCACAGCCTGGGCCAGCAGCGTGCGCTGGACCAGGACCACGAGAGCGACTCCTCCGATGACCAACGCGGCTCCGCACACCAGTCCGACGATCCCCGGCGGCGTCGCTCCCGGTGCAAGTACGAACGCGATTGATCCCATCAGGACCGCGCCCGCGAACAATGAGCCAATCACGGTATCCACGTAGGGGAATGCCGACCGCGACAAGGCCTCGCCCCGGCGGACAAGCGTCAGCAGGCGCCAGATGCAGAGGGCGATCACCTGCAAAGTGACGATCCCCAAAGTCACGCTGACGACGAAAGCCGTTCTCACCCAGTTGTCGGTGCCTTCAAGGTCGTGCCAGACGACGGGCATCATGACCGTTTGCACGCCGAGAGACCCAAGAAGGGCGATGGCAATCACGAGCCTAAGAGCAGCAGTAGCCAGGCGAGCCATGGTGACCCTTTCACTACACAGTAATCGTTCGAAATATATCGATGATCGATGTGTGTAGAAACGTAATCGCTATATATGGGCTGGGTCAAGGCCCGCGAGAAGGGGCGATTCGTGAGCCGCATGTCGACCCGCTTGTTCGATCAGGCACGCTCGACCCTGCGCGATGCCTTCATCGCGTACATCTGCTCCTCGGCGTACGCCAAGGCGTCCGGAAATCCGCGGAGCAAGGTAACGGGTGACCAACCCAGGGAACCGGACACGCCGACCGTGTCCAGACGCTGTTGAATGCGATCCACCACCTCGGCTGCAAGGACTGTGGTGCAGCCTCGGAGCAGGATGCCGAACTCGTCTCCACCGAGTCGCGCGACGACGTCGTGGTCCTTGACGCAGTCACGCAGAGCACCAGCGCTGGCCTTGATGTAGTCGTCGCCGGCCGCATGGCCGTGGGTGTCGTTGATGTGCTTGAGGCGGTCGAGGTCCATCATCACGGCCACCGTGGGATCGGCGTGCCGGGAGAAGCGAATCTCCTCGTCCGCGATGGCCCGGTCCCAGAATCGCCGGTTTGCCAGCCCGGTGAGCGCATCGGTCTCTGACGCGACTCGGGCGCTCGACAGCTCGACGGCGAGCTGGTCGTGGACGCGGTCGTTGGCAAGTGCCAGTGTCAGTAGTTCACCGAACATCTGCAGTAGAGGGCCGGCCGATGCCAGGGCCACATCGTCGACGTGCCGGTCGGGATCCAGGCCACAGATGGCTCCGAAGAGCTCGCCGCTCGGCTCACGGATGACGGCTCCGGCGTAGGTTCCGATCCTCGTCGTCTCGTTGACGCCGGCCATCGCGTAGGTAGGCACCGCCTGAGCGTCAGTCGCGATGGCCGGGGCGCGGCCGGCAGCCATGTGAATGCAGAAGGAGTCCTCCCATGCGTGGGAGTCGCCTCGCACCTTTGCGTAACCGTTCTCCTCGTTGAGAATCAGGAACGTCTGGCGGCCGTTCTCCACTCGCGTCACCGACCACAGCGCCAAGGGAAGGTTCGCATTGAGGTAGCTCAGAACGAGCTGGGCGGCTGACCGGAAGTCCAGCGGCGTCGCGGGCTCGCTCGCGTCGAAGACCGGTCGTGACATCGTTGCGCTCCTCTCAGGCTCGTCGCATCATCATCATGGGCGGCAGGTCGCCCCAGCGTCCGGGAGCAGAGCGTAACCCCGTCACTTCCGCTGAACCAACCACTAGCAGCCTGATGGCGCCTCCGGATTCCCGAGGCCACTCAGCCTCGTTGCTGGCTTAGACGCGGCCGGACCATGTATCGCATTGAGAGACATCGGCGCCCCGATAGCTGGCTCGGTGATGCACCGTAGGCAAGACGCGAGGTCGACGGTCTGGGTGGGCACGCCGCTCGCCCGGGCGGGCCGGCGGCTGGGACGCGGCCTGGATGCCGGTCCCGTCACGATCGCCACGAATCTAGGACGGCGAGGGCTTGCCCGTGCCGTTCTGCACCGTCGGCCCGGGCGTACCTCGCCGAGGTCGTCCAGGTCGAGCCTGGCGACCCAGCGAGATCGAACCCAGCGACTGACCGAACCGTCCCTAGTGTGCTCCAGGGAGACTATTTCGCCGCTGAGACGAAGGGCGCCTGCCGCGGGTAGAGGTGCTGGTCGAGTACGTCAGCCAAGAAGACCGAGAGGTCGGCCCGTCTGATCGTGGTTGCACGACCGGGCGCGTGGGCGTCGTGGGTGATCCGCCCGGTGGCCGGCCCGTCGATCAGGCGAGGCGGGCGCACCAGGGTCCAGTCCAGGTCGCTGGCTGCGAACGCGGAGTACTCGCGGGGCTTGTCGGCCACGACCGCTCCGCCGAGTCGCTGGATCAGGGTGGAAATGATCTTGTCGCGGGTGCCCTTGCGGTCCCCCGGGACGTCGATCCCTGCGCCACTGACACCGACGAACCGGGTCACGCCGGCCGCGGGCATGGCCCCGATCAGCGCCTGCGCAGTGCGGGTGTGCAGGTCCGGTTCCTTGCTCGTGGGGCCGAGTGCGGATACGACGGCGTCGGCGCCGTGCAAGGCGTCGTCGACGGCGCGGGGGTCGGTGCTGTCGCCGACGACGACGCGGACCCGGTCGACGACCGGCCCGAGCTTGGCGGGGTCACGGACCAGGGCCGTGACGGTGTGCCCGCGGCGGAGCAGCTCCTCCACCAACGGGCTGCCGGTGCGCCCTGTCGCGCCAAGGACGGTGATGTTCATCCGGGCTCCTCAAGGCCGAGGGGTGGGGTGGCGATGATCTCGTCCGCGAAGCGCGTCACCAGGTCCGCGAAGATGGATCGCTCGTCGCCGGACCAGGTGCGAGTGATGTGGGCCAGGTAGGCGGGGCGGAACCGGATGGCGGATTCGGCCAGGACCCGGCCGCGGCCGGTCAAGGCCACGACGGTCAGGCGCCGGTCATGCTCGTGGGGATCAACGGATTTCCCGTGGAGCCGCCTCGGGGGTTTGAACCCCGGGCCTACGCATTACGAGCCGCTCGCCGGCCCCCTAAGGCCACGCTCTTACTCGTGCATACCCCGGGCCTACCCAGCCATGTCCGGCCATGCACCGTGCTTGTTCCGGGTCATTTCCGGGGCATTCCGGCCGTCCTCGGTCAGTCGCTTCGGTAGACGTCGGAACGGTGGTCGATACGCAGGATCTCGACTCGGTTGGCGTCGTCATCGACGGAATACAAGTTCCGGTAGGGGCCGCGTCGGGCGCCGTACAGGCCCTCGGGCTCCCGCTGCAACGGCTTCCCCACGCGGCGCGGCGCGGCGGCCAGGTCACCGAACGCGAACTCGACGATCGCCGGGACGATGCGCGGCGCGATTCGCTGCAGGTCCCGCCTCGCCGTGGCGGTCACGACGACCTCGTAACTCACCGATCACGGGTCGGGACGTTGAACTCCGCCCGGATCTGCTCCTGGGTGTGGCCGCGGCCCGCGACCACATCTGCCCTCGCCTCACCTATCGACTCTCGGATCCCAGGCTGGGACAGCCAGAACAGCGTCTCCTGCAGCGACTCCCACTCATCCATACCGATCAGCACCGCAGCCGGGGTGCCGTTCTTGGTGATCGTGACCTGCTCGTGCGTGATCGACGCGGCATCGACCAGATCGTTGAGCCGGTCCTTCACCTTGGAGATCGGAAGCGTCTGCATGAGACAACGATAGGCCCGAATATCGGCCCGTGCACGGAACCAAAACAGGCCTGCACGGCGCAGAGCCTCACCCCTTTCCTTCAGCCCCGGCCCCTGCGGCAGGTCATGCGTCGAGCGGGGATCGTCGTGCGTTGACGGTCGAGACGACGGGACACGTCTCGACCCCCTCACTAGCCTGAATGACGTGCGCCGATTCCTACTGGCAACGTGCGTCGCCCTATGCCTAGCGACAGCGGGAGCGAAGTACCGGTCCTGGCACCTGCGGTGGGGTGCCACGGACGAGGAGATCAATAGGCCGATGCCCGGAGATGACCTCCTCGATGGCGCCGCTTTCACCGCGACCCGTGCCGTCTCCATCGCCGCGCCGCCGGGTCGGGTGTGGCCGTGGCTACTCCAGGTGGGCTTCGGACGAGCAGGCTTCTACTCCTACGACCTGCTCGACAATCTGGGGCGTCCGAGCGCCACTGAGATCCTGCCCGACTTCGCGTCAGTCGCCGTGGGTGACGTGGCCGCACCCATGGCCTCGCCTGCCAACGACCAGAACTCGTTCGTCGTCGCTGAGGCCGTTGAACCGTCGGTGCTGGTCTGGAGCAAGCCTGACTCGACGTGGGCGTGGAAACTCACCGCCGATGACGCTGGTGGAACGAGACTCGTGACTCGACTCAAAGCCCGCTATCAGCTCGGTCCCTTCCTGCCCGTGACCCTCATGCTCATGGAGGTGGGCGACTTCCCGATGATGAGACGCATGCTCGTTGGAATCCGCAGCCGAGCAGAGACCCAGGCCGAGCTTCCAGCTAGGCGTGGATGAGCGATCGTGTCGAAGCCACAGAACGGTAGGCGGATCGCTCGATTGTCCGGCGGCGACCTCATGCAGTGGCAGGCCGACGTAGGCCCGGTGCCGCAACACATCGCCGGCCTGCTCCACCTCGGGCCCACGTCTCTTACCGCCGCGGAGCTGGTCGACCACCTCCGTCGACGGCTCGCCAGAGTGCCATCCCTGGCCCGATTTCCGGTGAAGCCGCCGTTCGGGGCCGGGAACCCGATCTGGCTAGCCGATAACGGCTCGGTTCGCGACCACGTATCCATCCAGAACCAGGTCGGGCACGCTGACGAGAGCCTCCTCGCCCGCGCGACCGTGCTCATGAGCCAGCCGTTCCCGCCCGGGAGAGCGCCATGGGCCGCCCATGTCCTCACCGATGAGGAGGGCACGCCCGTCGCCGTGCTTGTCGTGCTGCACCACGTTCTGGCCGACGGCCTCGCCGGCATCCAACTCCTCACAGCCCTGGCACGGCCCGATCCACCGGTAATGACGGGGACCGGTCCTGACACGGGCACTCAGAGACTGCCCAGCACCATGCCGTCGTGGCCGGCACTGGCCCGGAACGCGTGGGCCGGGAGATTGCGTGCACTTGGGCGAGCACCGTCGGTAGCCCGATCCTTGCGCCCCGCGCTGCACGAGCTCGGTATCGGCCACGGCACCCTCGCCCCGCGCAGCACATTGAACCGCCGCACTGGCCCTGCGCGCCGCCACGCAGCCGTCACCCTGCCCGAAGCGCCCTTGCGCAGTGCCGCACGCGGCTCAGGAGGGTCGCTCAACGACGCCGTCCTCACAGTCCTCGCGGAAATCCTCGCCGAGCAGGCAGCACAACGCGGGCAGGACCTTGACCCGGTCGTCGTGTCCGTCCCTGTCGCCGCCCGACACCGCAGCACCGCAGTCCGGGCCGGCCTGGTTGACGCGGCCGCGACCAACGCGGTGGGAGTCATGCCCACCCCAGTACCCACCCGAGGTCCGGTCACCCACAGGATCGCTGCGGTCGCCGCCTGGCGGCACGCCCGGCTGGAAGGCGATGGCGAAGACGCCGGAGCGTCGCTACCGCTGGCGCTTGCCGCGTTCCGGGTCCTGCACGCGCTGCACCTCGTGCGCTGGTTCACCGACAGACAGCGCCTTGTCAACACGTTCGCCACCGCCCTGCCTGGACCCACCCACCCCGTGGCACTCGTCGGCACACCGGTCACCCGAATCACCCCGCTGGTGCTCAACCAAGGCAACACGACGATCGCCTTCGCGAGCATCACCTACGCCGGGCAGCTGACCATCAGCGTCGTCGCCGACCCCACCTGCGGCCCCGACCCGCTCGCCGTAGGCGAATGCCTCCGTGACCGCCTACTCAAACTGGTTCCGGCCGACGCGCAAAGTCCAGCACCAGACGTCAGCACTTGACGAGCCCGATCCTCGTCTGGGCTACAACGGCAACGGTTCCCAGTCGGACCTACGCATTACGAGACTGCCCCCACGCATGGATCCGCCCCTAGGAGCTATTGCGTATCAAAGGGTTTCGTGACGCCGAGCGCCACCCCGAGTCGCACCCAGCGACACCGAGAAAGGGCGACGGAAAGGGCGGGACTCCATGCGTAGATCCGGTTCATGCTCCGCCCGGACCTAAGCACCACCCATGCTGATGGGCAGGACTGTGACTCGATGCCCTACGGGATCCACGGTGACCAGCGCCCCGGTCTCGAGGTGAGTGCGCGCCACAGCGATGGCGGCCAGCAGTTGCTCGCCTACGTCACTGGGCAGGACTGCCTGCGCCCGGAACTGGATCACGCTCGGTGTCGCCAGGCCGCCAACCGCGAGCAGGGTGCCGAAGTCGAGGTCCTGGGTGAGGATGACCTGCCCGTTGCGGTGGGCGTGCTCCAGGATCATGCGATCAAGGGCGTTTGGCTCGCCGACGTCGATCCAGTGGATAGCTTCGTGACCTGCGGCTGTGAGGAAGTCGATCCACCTCGGGCTGAGGTTCATGTCGACGAGGAACCTCATGCGGAGATCGGGATCTCGATCTCCTCGACTCGCCAGGCGGCGTACGCGAGGGCCTGCATCACGTCCTGCTCGTCCAGGTACGGGTAGGCGTCCAGGATCTCCGCGATCGACTTGCCCGCCGCAACGAGGCCGACGACGGTGCCGACCGTCACGCGGGTGCCGCCCACGCACGGCTTGCCGCCCATCACGTCGATGGACCGGGTCACGCGATCAAGTGGAGCCATGCCTGAACGATAGCGGCAGGGGGCGTCACGGGACTACGTCGTGGCTGGTGCCCCGCAGCAGTAGCTCCGCCCATGCCGTCGGCTCGTGGGAGAACCTCTGTTTGGACGACATACGCTGCCCTCGTGGTTGCAGCGGTGGGATTCGACCTCGATGGAACGCTCTTCGACCACGCGGGTGCTGCGCGCTCAGCCATCGTCAGTTTCCTGTCGTCGCGCGATTGGACCCACCCAGGGGACCCAGGCGCCGCGTGGCTGGAGCTCGAGGACGTCCACTTCCGCGAGTACGCCGCCGGTTCGATCAACTTCCAGGAGCAGCGCCGACGGCGAATGCGCGGCCTGCTCGACTCCATCGACCTCGAGTCCGGAGCTCAGGACGTCGATGCCCTCTTCGCCGACTACCTGGATCACTACCGCAGTGCATGGTTGCCCTACCCCGACGTGACGGCCACCCTGAGCGAGCTCCGTTCGATGGGCATGGTGCTGGCCGTGCTCACCAACGGCGAGCAGGACCAGCAGGAGGACAAGCTCCGCCGCATGGGCGTCCTCGACGAATTCGACGCGGTCCTGGCTGCAAGCGCCCTGCCGGCGTTCAAACCGGACAAGCTCGCCTTCGAGTCCCTCTGCTCGACCCTGCACCTGCCCGCTTCGGCGGTCGTGTACGTCGGCGACGACCTCGCCGCTGACGCGATCGGGGCACGCGCGGCGGGCCTGACGCCCGTGTGGATCGACCGCCATCGTCGAGGTGGACAGCCCGAAGACGTGCCAGCCATGACCTCGCTGACGGAACTACCCGGGCACATCCGGGCACTGGCCCGGCAGCTCCTCGGAGCCGACCCTTCGGTGTCCTTTCACCGCCCCTGAACGCGGGATCGCGCCCACTGTCGATCTCGACTAGGTCGCCCAGCCGTCGGGGAGGGCTAGTGGCGCCAACGAGTCGGCGGCTCGAGGGCCCGCCAGTCGCCGACCTCGAGAAGGAACGACTCGAAGTCGGCCACGATCTCCGCACCAACGGCACGAGCAGAGGGTCAGATGAGACGGTCCGTTAGCCGGGTTCGTCCTGCGGTGAGCGCATCACGACTGACAGCCGCGGAGTCTGTTCATCCGATGGCTCCTGGTCGGGGCCGTAGTTCCGCGGGTCGTTCGCTCGTTGTTCAACCTGACGTGCCCATTCGGGAATGTCGGGGTGATACAAGACACCTCCCCAATCGATCGGCGAACTGATCGCCCGCATGCCCGAGGAATAGGGGCACGCCAGACACTCGATTGGATGCATGCGAGGGCACGCCTCTCGGAAGGTCGCGCGGTCGCTGGCCAGCAACCCTGGAAGTCGGCCGCTAGACCAGAACGGGACGATCGAGATGCCCAGAGGCGAAAACTCGGGAGAGGTACCGAAGGCGAACGTGCTCGCTACAGGGGTCTGCCACAAAGCGCCGTAGCAGCAGAGGCCCTGGAGAACCCTCCCGTCGGATTCACGGTCGATCGGGCCAATCAAGGGGAGATACAGAAGCATCGCAGGTTGGCGCTCGGATCCTTCGCTCGCCGTTCGATCTCTGCACCACGCTCGAAGCGACCGGACCTGGTCTGCTTTCCAGGAGGGGAAGGCAAGCGAACTATCTCGTCGATGCTCTGCACGCTTCGCTTGAAGCACGAGGTTGACCCAACCAACAGGAGTCTGAATAGCAAGCTCGACATCGGCACCACTCGGCGGCCTACGCGTGCGAGTGTCTCCGCCCTCAAGTGATCGATTGTGAAGGCTGGCGGTCATTTTGTCATGACCAACGAGCGTCCCGAGCCGTGCGATGCGCAACGCAAAATTGAACGTCGTCCACTCCTCGGGCGGAACCGACCGGTAGTCACCTGCCGCGCTCTGCCACGTGACCAAAGTGCGTGCCTCGTCAGTATCCGACCGGGCGAAGCCGGAAAGCAGACGCAAGATGTGGAACGTCGAAACCAAAGTCCACCCCCATTCTCCAACGTCTGAGTGAGTATTCTTACTCTCTCGGCAGGATCCGGCTGTCAGGCTGGTCCCATGCCCACCGTCGTGCTGATCGGCTTCTCCTGCGCCGGGAAATCCAACGTCGCAGCCGCGGCGCGCAAGCGATGGGGGTCTGACATCACGACCTTGGACTCCGACGATTGGATTGCGGCCCAGCACCAGGACAACATGATCGGGAAACACATCTACGGGCTGTTTCTCAAACTTGGCCGCGAAGCGGCCCTCGTCGAGATAGCCCGCTTGGAGCGCGAGTTTCTAAGCTCCCAGCTGCGTAGTGACGATGCCGTCCTTATCGCTGCGGGCCCGTGGCTCGTGGCGCCATCCCGCAACCCTGAACTCGCCGCCTTCCGAGAGCGTGTTGATCCGTCATGCATCCTCCTAGAGGTAAGTCCCGAAACCGCGACCAAGCGCCTAGAAGGACGACGAAGGACCCAAGCGAAGAAGGACCGAGTTGCAGAACACGCGAACTTTCGCTCCTGGGACGAGGGCGTGACGAGCGCACGAAAGGGATTCCGCTGGATCGACCTTCCGCACGACACCGCCTTGCGCAATGTGACTCGTCTGATTCAAGGACTCCAGCCCGTCTACGGAGCTCTCGCGCTCGAGGGCAATCGCTTCCCGGCGGCACACAACGACAGCGAGCGCGAGCCGATCCTGGCACGCATCGCAGACCTCTTGGGGCTGCCTGGAGGCCGCCGGTCAGCTCGTGACGCAGACCTGTGACGTGACTCACGCACGACTTCAGGGCCTCCGGGTGGGCGTCCATGCGTAGATTCGATCGCGTCGGCGCGTGGACATTAGCACCGCCCATGCTGATGGGCAGGATAGTGACCCGATGTCCCACGGGATCCAAGCTTTGCTGGGTGCAGTCGTCCAGGTGCGCGCGGCAGTCGGGAATGTGTCCAGTTATCTGCTTCTTCGCAAGCTTCGCTTGGTGCTCGCGCCCGAATGATCGAGTGACGCCTTCAATCCTCACTCTCCAGCAAGGTGACAACAATGACGAGTTGTCCGACATTGCGGAGAAGTCACCACTCTGAGGTCCCCGAACCCGCCGGGCAATTCGTGGGAACCGCTCATCATTCCGAGAAGTCCATGCCGGCAATGGACTGGCGAACGACCGCCCACGCACTCAGGCACGTCAGTCCCATCCGGGCAGCAACCCAGAAACACGCCGAAGAACAATCGAATCGAGTGTGCGCAATCACAGGTCAATCCATGCCTTGGCCTGTGCCGAGCGCACCAGGGCCTCCAGGACGATCGCGGACGCAATCGCGTCGTCAAGGGTCGGACCGTCCGTCGGCCCGCCCAGCACCGCGCCGGCCAACTGGGCGAGCTCGATGACCTTTGTGTCGTCGTAGCTCATCGCGATGCCCGCACCAGGTTGAAAGCGCCCGTAGTCGCCGTCGATGGGTCCTGTCAGGTAACGCTCAACCGGCTGATTGGAATACCCGACACCGACGGAACGCAGAATCTCCCCAGGAGTGCGAAAGTCCCAGGAGACCAGGCCCTGAGAGCCATGGATCTCCAGCCCGTAGTTGTTTTGCTCGCCCACCGCCACCCTGCTGCACTCGAGCGTAACCAGGACGCCATCGACGGTGCGAAGCAGCGCGCAGACGTAGTCCTCATTCTCGACCTCCCCGAACGGCGAACCTGCCTCCGCTAGCGAATAGTGGGCTGCTCCTTCTGGCGCAAGGGGCCGCTGCGGGACGAAAACACCGGTCACGGCAACAAGACTGGCGATGCCACCAAGTACATGCCGGATGAGGTCGACCGCGTGCGAGGCCAGATCCGCAAGGACTCCATGCCCGCCCTCGGCCAAGGTGTATCGCCAGCTGAGCGGCGCAAGGGGATGTGCGGCGTAGTCGGTAAGCATGCGGATTCGTGCGTGTGTCGGCCGTCCGATCTGGGCAGTCGCCACGAGTTCGCGGAGAGCGACAATTCCAGGGACGGCGCGATAGTTGAAGCCGACGACAGCGTGAACACCAGCGTCCGCGACCGCGTCGCGGACGGCGCGCGCATCGTCGGCTGTCAGACCGACCGGCTTCTCGATCCATAGATGCTTGCCCGAACGAGCCACCGCAACCCCGAGATCACGGTGCAGCAGGTTGGGGGCTGTCACGCTGACCACATCGACCCGGGGGTCGGCGATGAGTTCGTACGGGTCTTCGTACGCACGGTGAAAACCGTGCCTATCGATGGCGTTACGACGCGCAGCTTCCGACGGGTCGGCCACGGCAACCAAGTCCGGAGTCAGGCCGAGTTCGGGGTAGTGGTGGCTCAGCCGGGTCCAAGCCCGGGCGTGCACATCGCCGAGCCATCCCGCGCCGATGATCCCGACGCCAAACCTGCGGTGCGTACGCATGTCAGGAACCCGAGTCCGAAACCCAACGAAGCTGTTGGACCTTGCCCGCCTCGAACGCCGCACGACCGCTGAGCGATACCGGCACACCGACCTCCCACCAGGCCCCCGAGTCCGTCCACGTGGACGGGTGCGTCCGGCAGATCACTACGACAGGACCTTTGCCTGTCGCAACCGCCGCTCGCGCCCGGTCGTACGCGGCTCGGAAGTCCTCGAGTGAGCCACCTGACGGCACGTCCTCAACTAGGCAGCCGAGTGAACGGGCGTGCATGGCGAAGTCGACTCGCAGCCCGCCGCCGTCCGCGCCGGGCCCGGAACAGTCAGCGAGCAGGTTGTTGAACCCTGTCGCACCCTGATTAGTCTGCAGCCGGTGAATCACCGCGAAGCCGCCGTTGTCGCAGACTATGGCGACGAACGGATGGCCGGAGAAGGCTGCTGAATACAACTCACTGTTCAGCATGAGGTACGAGCCGTCGCCGAGCAGCGTCGTGACAATCCCACCCGCGTGCGTGGCTGCTCGCGCCATCGCCGCGCCCCAGGCACCGGCGATCTCGTAGCCCATGCACGAGAACCCATACTCAAGGTCCATCGTGGATCCGGATGTGGTGGTGCGCGCAGAGGCTGCGGATCGCCAGCCACCATGGATCTCACCCGGAAAGCCACCGGAGGCCCCGACGAGGTAGTCATCCGGTGTGCTTGCGTCGTTGACAGCGCCAAGTACCTGCGCGTAAGTCAGAGAGCCGTCAGCGGCGGCCCCGTCGCGCAACGAGTCCACATGCAGATCCCACTCCGCACGCCCACTCCGAGCAGCTTGGGTCCACGCTGCCGCCGCGGCCCACCCGTTGAGTTGGGCGTGCAGTTCGGTCACCGCGGCCCGCGCGTCGCCGACGATGCTGAGGGCGGAGTGCTTGACAGCGTCGAACCCGGCTGCGTTCACCGCGAGGATACGAACGTCCGGGGCGAACGCTGTCCAGGACGAGGTCATGAAGTCCTGGAGGCGAGTGCCGACCGCGAGAACCACATCGGTGTCGCGCGCCATCACATTGGCCGACGAGGAGCCGATAATGCCGAGCGGCCCGGCGTACAACGGGTGATCGTGGTCGATCAGGGTTCGTCCGGCGACTGTGTCGACGATCGGGATCCCGTGCGTTTCCGCGAATGAGATCACTTCGAGATTCGCGCCGGAGTATCGGACGCCTCCCCCGAGGATAAGGAGCGGTCGCTCGCTGGTGCGAAGGAGTCGAGCCGCGTGGCCCAGCTGCTGCTCGTCCGGCCGGGTGCGTGGTACTCGATGAACGCGGACCTCGAACATTCCTCGCGGGAAGTCGAACTCCTCTACCTGTACGTCCTGCGGTAACGCGAGGACAACCGGCCCCGCGTCGACAGGGTCGGTGAGAACGCGAGCCACCTGGGGCAGCGACGACAGAAGCTGCTCGGGCTTGGTGATTCGATCGAAGTAGCGGCTCACGGGTCTGAACGCATCGTTGGCCGTTATCGTCGGATCGCCGTAGTGCTCGACCTGCTGCAGCACCGGGTCAGGTCCACGTCCGGTGAACGTGTCGCCCGGGAGCAAGAGGATGGGCAGCCGGTTTGCATGGGCAACACCCGCGGCAGTGACCATATTCAGCGCTCCCGGGCCAACCGAAGACGTCGCAGCCATCACCTGTCTGCGGTCCATGGCGCGCGCATATGCCACCGCGGCCAGCGCCATACCTTCCTCGGTCTGGCCACGCCACGTGGGCAGGGTGTCCCGCACCTCATGGAGGGCCGTGCCGAGCCCGAGTACGTTGCCGTGGCCGAAGATCGCGAAGACTCCCGCGAACAGCGGCACCTCGGTCCCGTCGAGCAGCTCGGCTCGCTGGGCCGTCATCCACTTGACGAGGGCTTCAGCGGTGCTCAGTCGAATGCTTTTCGAGGTCATCGCAGGCTCCCGGTTCGATGCGGGTCGCATCGACCGTCGGCCGACGTGACGGGAACGCGTGGATCGGGATTTGCCCCACTCCACGAATCCCTGATCCAGGCGTGCGGCGGGTCGTCGCACGCATTCAGGGCACGGCCAGGTGCGGGGCCGGCCATCACGTTCAGGTAATACATCGAGTAGCTCGGGTCCGCAATGCACGGGCCGTGGTAGCCGTGAGGAACCAGGACCACGTCGTGGTCGCGTACTTCCAGCATGACGTCAATGCTCGCCAGTCCGGCGACCTCGTGCTCGCCGGTCGTGTAGGAGCGGTGATAGCCGACCCCGCCGCGGTCAGGAGTCACGCCGTCAGCGCCGGAGATTCGGTAGTAGTAGATCTCCTCATTGACCACGGGGCATGGCGCCGTGGGGTCGTGCTTGTGGGGTGGATAGCTCGACCAGTTTCCGGCGGGCGTGATGAGTTCGCAACAAATGAGCTTCTCTACGTGGTCCCATACGCCCGGGACGCCGAAGTTGGTCACCTGCCGGGTCGCCTCTCCCGCTCCACGGACCTCAACAGGCACGCCTTCTGCAGGACCGTAGCGCGGGGAAAGCCGAGTGCTGCAGCGTGCGTTCGGGAGTGCGACCACGGCGGGAAGGTCGCTGGTGAGTCGTACGATGGAATCCCGGCCGGCGTAGCAGAAGTCAGTTATGCGGTCGAACACGTGGGCCCGTCCCTGGAGTTCGAACGTGTCTTCGATCGTGTCGGGTTCCGACACCGCCATGACGTCGACTCGCAACCCTGCCTGCAATGGGAGTACGAAGTACTCGCTGTCGCCGGTGACGATGTCTTGAGGTACACCAGCCTGCAGCTCGAGCACCGTCAGGCCGCAGAACTCCCACCCAGCTGAGGCGGGCGAGATGTCGACGACGAGCCCGGGTGTAGAACCGCGCGCCTCGGGGAAGGGCCGATGCAGGTTCACGCGGGGACCTCGGTGTCCTGCGCTGCGCGCAGGACACGGGCCGCGGCAGAGACGGCGGCGGCGACGTCGCCGTCGCGGGGATACAGCAATGCTCGGCCGACAACCAGGCCGCGCACTGTGGGCTGGGTCAGGCTTCGACCCCAGGAGACCAGGTCCGCACCTGGGTCCTGGCCCGGTATGCCTCCGAGGACGACGCACGGCAGGGTCGTCGCGCCGAAGACCGCCTCCGGATCTGCGCACGATGGCATCTTCAGCCAGGTGTAGGCACTGGTGTTCCCCAGTGCGGAACCGATGGTGATCGCGCGTGCGAGCGATCGAGTGTCGTTGAGCAGGCGCAACTGGCCCTCACCGTCCCACTGGTACGGGAGCGGCTCGACCATCGCCATCAATCCATGCCGCGCGAGTTCGGTCACCGCCGACGAGCAGGCCTCGATCGTGCGCGCCACACCTTCGGCTTCGTCCTCGATGCGCAACAGCATCTTCCCGCCTTGCAAGCCGTCAGCGGCGATGGAGGCTGCGTCGTAGCCGGTGAATCGATCGTCCAACGTCCACGAGGCTCCGTCAAGGCCACCCCGGTTCATCGATCCGATGACGACCTTGCCTTCAAGCGCCCCCAGGAGGAGGAGTTCCTCAACGACGTCAGGTGAGCCGAGCACCCCGTCGACCTCCGGGTCCGCGAGCGCGGTCACTAGACGCTCAAGCAGGGATCGTCGATCAGCCATCGCCATGGGGTCGCCCCCAGTACTGAGG
Source organism: Actinomycetota bacterium (assembly GCA_030681835.1). Lineage (GTDB taxonomy): Bacteria > Actinomycetota > Actinomycetes > S36-B12 > S36-B12 > UBA10649. The sequence continues at coordinate 16,847 of JAUXRN010000032.1, read as the reverse complement.
GAGCCTCGCGCGGGGTGGTCCGCGGCGACCAGGAAGATCGTCCCGCGATCGGATAGAAGTCCTTCTGGCCGAGCGCGCCGGGCGTAGGCCTCGGCGATGGCGCCGGGGTTCGTCGCCCGGGTTTCCAGGAGCTCGCACCACCTCTCATCGATGATGTGATCGGTCATGACGTGCTCCTCGTGATCGGCTTCGCCATCAGATCGTCCGTGGTGCTGACCCGAGAGCGTCGAGCTCGGACAGAGTGGGCATGGCATCGGCACATGCCAGCCGCGAGGCGACGATCGCGCCGGCCGCGTTGGCCAGGGCAGCGGTGCGTTCGGGAGAAAGGCCGGTGAGTAGACCGTGAATGAGGGCTCCGCCGAAGGCGTCGCCGGCTCCCAGTCCGCACAGGACCTTCACAAGGTGGGGCGGGACGGTCACCATCTCGGAGGGGGAGGCCACAAGGACGCCATCAGCGCCCTTCTTGACCAGGACGAGCTCGACTCCGCAGTCGAGTAGGCGCCGAGCCGCCTCTTCCGGGTCGCTGGTGCCAACCGCGACCTCGACCTCGGCCCTATTTCCGACCGCGACCGTGGCAAAGGGGAGCATTCGCTCGTACTGCTCCCGGGCTTCCTCCGCCGAGGACCAGAATGAGGGACGCCAGTCGAGGTCGAGCACCGTGTGGCGCCCCGAGCCGGCAGATGGGCGACCGCGACGGGCGAGCATGTCGTGTTGAGTCGAGCGAGCCGGGTCCTGGCACACGCCCGTGCCTGTTACCCAGAGCACGGGCACCGTTGTGACCAGGTCCCACGGAACGTCCGAGGGCACGAGCATCTGGTCCGGTGCCGCTGGTGCCCGGTAGAAGAGCAGGGGCGGATCCTCCGGAGGGAACAGCTCGCAGAACACCACAGGAGTGTTCAGGCCCACCGCCGTCGACACGTATGCAGCATCTACCCCGAACTCGGTCAGCGCGCTTCGAACGTAGTCACCGAAACCGTCGGCGCCGACTTTCGTCAATACCGCTGACCTGTGCCCCAGTCGCGACGCCGCCACAGCAACGTTGGTCGCCGTGCCGCCGAGCGACTTGGCAAAGGTTCTGACATCAGCGAGCCGTACCCCGGACTGCTCGGGGTAGAGGTCCACGCTCACTCGCCCGACCGCCAGAACGTCAAGTTCGTCCGTCACGTCCCTCCTCTCCTTTGGCTTCGCCATCAGCGGGCTGTAGTACTGAAGTTGAAGTTGGCACCGGCCGATGCCGCCACCTCAGGCCAGCGGCTTGTGACGACCTTGGCACGGGTGTAGAACGACACGCCCTCGGGACCGTGCACGTGCTTGTCACCGAACAACGAGTTCTTCCAGCCACCAAACGAGTAGAAGGCCATCGGCACAGGAACAGGAACATTGATCCCGATCATCCCCACGTGAACCCCCCGCTGGAATCGTCGGGCGGACTCACCACTGGCAGTGAAGATGGCGGTGCCGTTGCCGAAGGGATTCGCATTGATAATGGCGATCGCATCATCGATGTTGTCCGCGCGCACGACCGACAAGACCGGGCCGAAGATCTCCTCCTGGTACACGTCCATCTTTGTCGTGACGTCGTCCAGGACCGTCGGTCCGACGAAGAACCCATTCTCGTAGCCGGGTACCACGAGGTCACGACCGTCGACCGCGATGCGTGCGCCCTGTGCCTCTCCGGTGCCGATCAGCCGCTTGATGCGTTGCTGGGCGGCCGCCGACACGACGGGACCCATCTCGCGCGACGCGTCGTGGCCGTTGCCCACCTTCACAGCGAGCGCCCTGGCGGTGACCGCCTCGACGATTGCATCCGCCGCCGACCCCAGCGCAACGGCTACGGAAATCGCCATGCAGCGCTCGCCAGCCGAGCCGAATGCAGCAGCCGAAAGGTGGTCGGCCGCGAAGTCGATGCCCGCGTCGGGCATGACGATGGCGTGGTTCTTGGCTCCGCCGAGCGCCTGCACGCGCTTGCCGTTGGCGCTGCCGCGCTCATGAATGTACTGGGCAATCGGCGTCGACCCGACGAACGACACGGCCGCGACCCGCGGGTCATCCAGGAGTGCGTCGACGGCCACCTTGTCGCCGTGGACGACGTTGAAGACGCCGTCCGGCAGTCCAGCACGCTGCCAGAGGTCAGCAACCAGCATCGATGCGGACGGATCCCGCTCTGAGGGCTTGAGGATGAAAGTGTTGCCACAGGCGATGGCCACCGGGTACATCCACATCGGGACCATGACGGGGAAGTTGAACGGCGTGATGCCAGCGACGACACCAAGCGGCTCGCGGAAAGAGAAGGTATCGACTCCACTGGAGACCTGGTCGCTGTAGTCGCCCTTGAGCAAGCTGGGGATACCGCAGGCGAACTCGATGACCTCCAGTCCGCGCTGGACCTCTCCCTGCGCGTCGCTGAACACCTTGCCGTGCTCATCCACGATCAACGCCGCCAACTCGTCGACATGGTTGTTCACCAGTTCACGGAATGCGAAGAGCACCTTCGCCCGCTTGGAGATCGAAGACTGCGCCCAGCCCTCGAACGCCGCTTCCGCGACACCCACGGCGTCTGCGACGTCCGATGCCGACGCTAGGCGCAGCTCCGCGGACGGCGCCCCCGTTGCAGGGTTGAACACGGTGCTGGTCCGCTGCGACATGCCGCTGGCGGTCCGGCCACCGATCCAGTGGTCGATCGTGGTCACGACATCTTCCTTCCGTGCGGCGCCATCTCAAGGCATCCGCACGACAGGCACGGACGCCGCACCGCGACCTCGGGTGGAAGCCTCACTAAACAGTGTCGAGCTATCGAATGTCAATACTTTGTCCTGACATTAGGTTCATCGGACTTTCGCCCTAAGTACTGGCAGGCTGTGCGCATGAAAGCCGTCCCGGTCCGACCGCAGCAGCGCCTAGTCCCGGTCGACATCGACGACGTCCTGGCGCGCATGGACTTGGACAGGTCCAGCCCCGTACCGCTCTACTTCCAGGTCGCTCAGGCCCTGCAGGCCGCGATCACGTGCGGAGAGATTCCCCCGGGCAGCCAGTTCAGCAATGAGATTGAGTTGGCCGACAGGCTGTCGCTCTCTCGGCCGACGATGCGCCAGGCCATGCAGTATCTCGTGGAGCAGGGTCTCATCGTTCGCAGACGGGGGATCGGCACTCGCGTTGTTCAACCAAAGGTGCATCGGCCACTCGAGCTCACGAGTCTGTATGACGACCTTGAGAGATCCGGTCGGACTCCGACGACCCGTCTTGTGCGGATGGAGGTCGTCGAGGCCGACTCCAACACCGCGATTCTCCTTGGGGTCGCCCCCGGCGACGCAGTAACGAATCTGGAAAGAGTTCGGTCCGCCGGAGGGGTACCGATCGCTCGCATGACCAACGCCATCCCCGTCAGCATCATCGAGCTGGACCCCGCCGCCCTCGAGGGCGGTGGTCTCTACCAACGCTTTCGAAGCTCCGGGATCACGCTGCACTCCGCAACACAGGCCATCGGTGCAAGGAGCGCCACGGTCGGCGAGGCACGACTGCTCGAACAGCCGAAGGGCACCGCCCTCCTGACCGTGCAGCGCACGACGCATGACGACCGCGGCCGAATCGTGGAGTATGGCGACCATGTGTACGTCGCAAGTCTGTACAGCATCGAAGTGCACCTGCGGACGGCCTGACCGCGACGGCCTGCGGCATCGGGCGAAGGCCAGCATCGAGCACATCTGGGTCTCGCAGTTCCGTGGCACCGTGCGCTAGTTGCGAGGTGCGCCAGTCGAATCGCGGACGATGGCAATGATCGCGTCGGTCTTCTTGGACCTGCCGAGCGGGCGTCCAGACGCCACGCGCCGAATCTGGTTGGCGACGTGTTCAGCCTCGTCCGTGAGGGCGAACTCGACGGTCGACAACGCAGGCTCCCACGCCGCTCCCAGTTCGGAGTTGTCCACGCCTACTACGGAAACGTCGGTGGGCGCCACGAGGTTGAGTCGTCTCATCGTCGTCAGGAGGAGTAGCGCGACTTCGTCGTTATAGGCGCAGATTCCCGTCACGGCGGAAGGTCCGTGCAGCAATGCGGACAGGCTTTCCTCAAGGCTGTCCGCCTTGAAGTCGCCGACCATAACCCGAGGCCGCGGCACTCTCGCAGCCGCGCACTCCGCAGCGACTCCGGCGAGGCGACGGTCACTGAACCATTGGTAGTACGACTCAGCCGGCTGCACGTACGCGAGTCGCTTGTGTCCCTGATCGAGGAGGATTCGGGCTTGAGTCACGCCGACCTCGTGCTGTGAGATCACGGCGGAGTCCGGATATCCCTCGACGCTGCCCAACCAGCGGACAATCCCCACTCCTCGTGCTCTTAGAGCCGAGACATCGGAACTGGTGAGGTCGCCCATAGCCAGGACGATGTCTGGCGTGAGCGCGCCCCACACGGAGGCTAGGTCGGCATCGGCATCCTGAATCTGGTGCGTCAGGAAGGTCATCCCTTTCGATGAGAGTTCATGAGTCAGGTTGCTGAGGAACATGCCGAAGGCACCACCGATCGGCCAATCAGGCAGGATTCCCAGCACAATTCCGCTGCGCCCTGAGCGCAACGCTCGAGCTTCGGGCGATGGGGTGTACCCAAGTTCCTCAGCGGCATCGAAGACTGCCCGTCGCGTCGCCGGTGCGATTGACTGGTTCTTGGTGTCATTCAGCACGAAGCTGACAGTTGTGCGGGAGACACCGGCGACGCGCGCGACATCCGCGCTCGTCACGCGCTTCCTCGCTCGAGTCATAACGATTCCGCCCAGAGTCTTGACAGGTGACAGCAGTACCGGCACTGTACCCAACACGAGTTACTAATTCGTGTTAGTAACCATATCGATTGGGGACCCAATGGGTACAAGATTGAACACCGCACGTCGCCGTGCGGTGGTTGGGGCAATCGCCGTTTCCGCCCTGGCACTCGTGGCCGCGTGTTCGAGCACGTCATCCTCGAGCGATAGCAGCGACTCCTCCCCGGCCGCCGCCGGATCGTCGTCCGTGTCGGAGGAGGCGTCAGAGGCAGCACCGCAAGACTCGAGCGAGATCAAGATTGTCGTCATCAGTGGCCCGCTGTCCGATCCGTTCTTCAGTGCGCTGAAGGCCGGCGCCGAGCAGGCCGGCAAGGATCTCGGGATCCAGGTCGACTACACCGCTCCGAAAGACCTCACCAACCTTGGCCCGGACCTCACTCGTCTCGCGGACGCGGCTCTGGCTGCCAATCCGGATGGTGTCGTCGCAGGCGAATACATTCCCGATGTGCAGGATCCTGGCTTCAACGCGATCACGGATGCAGGTATCCCCTTGGTGCTGATCAACGCAGGCCCGAACTGGGAGGAACTCGGTGCGCTCACCTACATCGGTGAGGATCCCGCGGTGTTCGGTAGCGGTGCCGGCAAGTCGATGGCCGAGGCCGGCGTCACGCACGGACTGTGCGTCAACCACGTACCTGGGAACCCGACGCTTGAAGACCGGTGCAAGGGCTACCAAGAGGCGCTTGAGGCGGCTGGCGGGACAGCGACGCTGCTGACCATCCCGTCTGACCAGGCGGGCAACCCGACTGCCGTGACCAACGCCATCGCAGGTGCACTGCGCTCGGATCCCAGCATCGATGGCGTCTTCACACTCGGCTCGGGCATTGCCGAGAATGCACTGCGCGCGATCTCCGATTCCGGGTCGTCGGCCAAGCTCGCCACTGGCGACCTGTCGAAGAACGTGCTCGAAGCGGTCAAGGCCGGAACCATCCTGTTCGCGGTCGACCAGCAGCCATACCTGCAGGGCTACTACGGGGTTCTTGCCGCAGCGCAGAACGCAAAGCTCGGACTGCACCCCATCGGTCAGGTCAAGACCGCACCGCTAATGGTCACGCTGGACAACGTCGACAAGACGATCCAGTTGAACAATGACAACAACGGCGTGCGCGGCGCGGCGTAGTCAAGGTTGAGGGAGTTGAGTGCGATGACGACGCATCAGGCGAACGATTCGGAGTCGCTCGTTCACGGTTCGAGCACGGCGCCGCACTCAAACCCAGGGGGGTTGTCCTCGTCCGACAGTGGACGAGGACAACCCGCAGCATCGAGCGGTCGGCTGCGCTCCCTCGCGCGTCGCCCCGAAGCGGGCGTCGCCTTGGCGGCGCTGGCACTATTCGTCTTCTTCGCGATCACGGCTGGCGGCAATGGATTCCTCACTCCGCTGGGCACGTCCGGTTGGGTCGATACCGCCTCGGAGATTGGCGTAATTGCCATCCCGGTAGCCGCTCTGCTGATCGCCGGGGAGTTCGACCTGTCGATCGGGGCGGTGGTCGCCGCAAGCTCGATGACCACGGCCATCGCGACGACCCACTACGGCCTGCCGATTTGGCTTAGCATCGCGATGGCGATCGGCCTTGGCGCTGTAGTGGGTGCGATCAACGGCTATATCACCTTGCGCACGGGAGTCGGCTCGTTCATCGTGACGCTCGCCATGCTCATGGCGCTGACAGGTCTAACGCTCGGATTCTCGCGCCTGCTCTCGGGAACGACCAGCATCTCCATCGAATCGGATGGGCTAGCCCACGCGCTCTTCGCAGGCGAGATCGGCCCATTCAGTGCAACGCTCGGCTGGTGGCTCCTCATCGGTGCCGTGGCCACCTGGGTCCTGTTTAGGACGGTCTTCGGAAGCTGGGTGTATGCCACCGGAGGCGACTTGGAAAGCGCCAAGATGAACGGCGTCCCAGTGCGCCGAGTCAAGCGGACCCTATTCATTTGCTCATCAATGGGTGCTGCCCTGATCGGGGTGCTGCAAACCCTGCAGTTCAACGGGGCGGACACTTCTCGCGGCTCATCGTTCGTGTTCAGCGCGATCGCCGCCGCCGTCATCGGCGGGGTCCTGCTCACCGGCGGATACGGATCCCCGATTGGGGTGTCCCTTGGTGCGATCACTTACGGAGTCGTGTCCAGCGGCATCTACTACACCGGATGGAGCACGGACTGGGTTCAACTGTTTCTCGGAGCGCTCGTCCTCCTCGCGGTTCTGATGAACAACTACTTCCGCAAGCTTGCCCTGTCGTCCGGAGGTTCCTAGTCCCATGAGCAACACAGACCCCGTGCTCGAACTCAGGCATATCTCGAAGAACTTCCTTGGTGTTCACGCGCTCACCGACATCAACATGACGGCTTTCGCCGGCGAGACCATCTGCCTTTTGGGCGACAACGGCGCTGGCAAGTCGACGCTGATCAAGATCATGTCCGGAGTGCATCGCCCAAGTGGCGGAAAGCTCCTCGTCGACGGAGACGAGGTGTCGTTCGCCGATGCCCACGACGCCCGCGCTCTGGGCATCTCCACGGTTCACCAGTACGGCGGCACGGTCCCCCTGATGAGCGTGGCCCGCAACTTCTTCCTCGGTGCCGAGCCAACTCTCGGGTGGGGACCGTTCCAGCGATACGACGATGCATTCGCGAACCGTGTCTCGCTGGAGCAGATACACAAGATCGGTATCCGTCGCGTCAAGGACGGACAGCAGTTGGCCGGCACTCTGTCCGGAGGAGAGAGGCAGGCGCTGGCGATCGCGCGCGCCATGTACTTCGGGGCTCGGGTGCTGATCCTCGACGAGCCAACGTCGGCGCTTGGTGTCAAGGAAGCCGCCGAGACCTTGAAGCTTGTGATGCGTGCCAAGAACAACGGCCTGGCCGTCATCTTCATCACGCACAACGCCCATCACGCGATGACGGTCGGAGACCGCTTCATCGTTCTCATCCAAGGAGAAGTCGCCGCGGACTTCCGTCGAGGCGAACGGACCAAAGACGATCTGCTCAACCTCATGGCCGGCGGTGAGGAGTTCGAGAACTTGGAACTCGAGGTCGACGAGATGCGGCGCCACACCGAGTAGCGCCCAGGACCCACCGATAACTGACCCCGCCCACGCACCTCGCACGAGATGAGTTCTGATGACGACCCTTACTACCAGCGACGGCAACGCGATCGAATGGGACAGCGTTGGCAGGCCTGACGCGACTCCGATGCTCCTGATCGAGGGTCTCGGCGCGCAGCTCGTGGGATGGCGGGACGAGTTCTGCGAGCTATTGGCGGCCTGCGGGTTTCGGGTAGTTCGGTTCGACAACCGCGACGCCGGGCTTTCACAGAAGTTCCCCCTCGGCGGCTACACCTTGCTTGATATGGCCCGTGACGTCGAGGAGCTCCTCGACGGCCTCGGTATTTCACAGGCCCACGTCGTGGGTCAGTCGATGGGCGGAATGATCGGCCAGATCTTCGCGATCAACTTCCCCGAGCGAGTGCTCAGCCTGACGATGTGCTACACGGCGCCCTCCGACGCGTACATCCTGCCTGGACGCCGGAGCATTGACGGGTTGCTCAAGGCCCCCCGCGCCACGACGCGGGAAGAGGCCATCGAGCTGTTCGTCGAATCCGAGTCAGACGTCCGTTCCACCGCGTATCCGTTCGATGTCCAATGGGTCAGAGAGAAGGGCGGGCTCATGTGGGACCGCTGCTATGCCCCAGACGGAATCGCTCGCCAGCGCCAAGCCATCGCGGGAGGCTTTGACACCCTGCCACAACTCCCGGACCTAACCTGCCCCACGTTGGTTATCCATGGCTCCGACGACAGACTGATCGAGCCCGCAGGAAGCGAAGCGATCCACGATGCCATTCCGGGCAGCGAACTCATCATCTTCGACGGCATGGGGCATGAGCTTCCCAAAGAGTTGTGGCCCGAGATCGTGGACGCCATCGCGACCAATGCCCTCAGGGCAACACGAACGGTCAGCTAGGCGTGCCAGGCCAGTTGCCCGACGTGCCTGGGCAAAACCCACCCCGCCGAGCGTTCCAGCGTCCAACAGAGGTACAGGAGAAGTTTATGGATGTGCGATGTCGACTGGTTGGTGCTCCGATCTCGTGGGGGGTCTGTGAGGTTCCCGGCTGGGGCGCGATCATGCCCGCGAGCCGAGTGCTGCCCGAGATGCGCGAGGTCGGCCTGCGCGCTACCGAGCTCGGGGCCCCCGGCTTCTTCCCGAAGAGCAAGGAGCAGGTCAAGGAAATCCTGGAGTCCCATGGCATGGCACTGACCGGCGGCTTCGTACCGCTGGTCCTCCATGATCCGGACCAGCTGGCCGTCGCAGTCGAGAATGCTAAGGCAGCCGCGGAGCTGTTCGCGTACTGCGGCGGAGACCGTTTCGTCACAGCTGCGGTGCAGGACTACTCGTGGTCGAGGCCCATTCCGCTCGACCGCGGTGGAATGGCCCTGCTCGCTCGTGGCCTGCGGCTCATCGACGAAGTGTGCGCCGACTACGGAGTCGTGCAAGTCCTACATCCGCATGTGGACACGCTCGTCGAGACGAAGGCCGACGTCGGGCTCGCTCTGGAACTGTCCGACGTGATGTGGTGCCTGGACACCGGCCACCTAGCGATTGGCGGCACGGATCCGTTGCAGTTCGCCCGAGACAACGCTGATCGCATTGGGCTCGCTCACCTGAAGGACGTCAACCTCGACATCGCGAGTAAAGCGCTCAGTCGTGAACTGACTCTGCTCGAGGCGGTGCAGGCGGACATGTTCGTGCCCTTCGGACAGGGCGACGTCTCGATCAGCGAGATCGTCGTGGCGCTCGAGAACGCCGGCTACCAAGGCCTCTACGTTCTGGAGCAGGACACGGCGATCATGGGCGAGATGCCCGCCGACCGCGAGGGACCGATCGGCGACGTCCGCACGTGTCTTGAGTATGTCGGCCGTGAGATCGAGCCTCGACTGGCGGGCAGCCCCTCGTGACGTCCCAGGTGCGCATCGGCATTGCAGGCGTCGGTCGCATAGGCCGGATGCACGCAGAGATCCTTACGCGACATACGCTGCGGGCAACTGTCATTGCCGTCGCGGACGCCCAGGAGCATCTAGCCGTGGAAGTCGCGGACGACCTCCGAGTTGGGGTGCTGTCCGTCGACGAACTAATCGACTCTCCCGATATCGACGCGGTCGCGATCTGCACCCCGAGTTCCACCCACGTCGACCTAATCGTCCGGGCCGCGGCAGCAGGGAAAGCGATCTTCTGCGAGAAGCCGATCAGCCTCGACCTCGATGAAGTCGATCGCGCGCTGTGCGCTATCGAGAGTTCAGGAGTGCCGTTCATGGTCGGCTTCAATCGCCGCTTCGACCCGAGCCATCGTTCCGTCCAGATGAGGGTGCAACTGGGGGACGTCGGCGATGTTCACCTCGCTCGCATCACCAGTCGCGATCCCGAGCCACCACCACTTAGTTACGTCGTCAACAGCGGCGGCATGTTCGTCGACATGACGATCCACGATTTCGACATGGCTCGATTTGTCGTCGGATCCCCTGTCGTCGAGGTCTTCGCCAAGGGCGCAGCACTCATCGACCCCGCATTCGCAGACGCTGGCGACGTCGACACCGCCGTCATCGTCCTGACGCATGCGAATGGCGCGCTCACAACTATCGACAACAGTCGCCAGGCCGTCTACGGATACGACCAGCGTGTTGAGGTATTCGGGTCCGCGGGCGTGGCGATGTCGGAGAACGTTCCGCGAGACGCGGCGCGCTTGATTACCGTCGACGGCGAGGTAGGCGCGACGCTCCAGCACTTCTTCCTAGACCGCTATCGGGAGTCCTACCTAGACGAATGGACTGCATTCATCGACTACGTCGCAGATGGAGGGAAATCGCCGATCTCAGGTGCTGACGGACGATCGGCTCTAGCAATAGGGATCGCCGCCTGGCAGTCGGTACGAGAGTCGCGGCCGATAGCGATCGGTCGAGGCTGAGATCTAGCAATCAAGGTGACGAAGAAATCTGAGAGTTCGCTCTTCCTCGGTCGCAAGTCGTTGTGCTCGGCGGAGGCAGTCTCGAACGACGACAAGGGAGGGTAATCGAATGAGAAGTTACGCTGCTGGGCCTAGTTCGACGCCGTTGCTCGACGAGACGATTGGAGCAACCTTTCGTCGTGCCGCCACCGCCTTCGGGGGGAACGACGCCTTGGTTGACGTGGCTAGTGGGCGTCGTTGGACCTACAGCGAGCTCGCCGCAGATGTCGACGCCGTCGCTAAAGGGTTAGTTCACGCCGGAATACAAGCGGGCGACCGAATCGGGATCTGGGCACCAAACTGCCCGGAGTGGGTCGTCGTCCAAGTTGCGACCGCACGAGTTGGCGCGATCCTAGTGACGATAAACCCTGCGTACCGGACTCGTGAACTCGAGTTCGCACTCAAACAATCGGGGACTCGATGGGTTTTCGCGGTCCGGCAGTTCAAAACTTCGGAGTACGACCGGATGCTCAGCGAGTGTCGAAGTGAGGTGCCGAGCCTCGAGCACGTGGTCTTCTTCGACAGCGTTGAATGGGTCCATCTCCTGTCGCCGTGCACTCCTCAGGATGACGAAATGCTTGCGGAGCGAGATCGGGAGTTGCATCCATCGGACCCTGTCAACATTCAGTACACGTCCGGAACGACGGGCATTCCCAAAGGCGCGACCCTCAGCCATGCCAACATTCTCAACAATGGATTCTTTACGACCGAACTTATAGGCATAACATCCCGGGACCGGCTCGCTGTGCCGGTCCCGTTCTACCACTGCTTCGGCATGGTAATGGCGAATCTCGGATGTATCAGCCACGGCGCGACGATCGTCATTCCCAGCGTCGCGTTCGATCCGGAGGCAGCGCTGCTTGCTATCGAACGTGAGCGCTGCACCGCTGTCTACGGGGTGCCGACGATGTTCGTGGCGATGCTGCGAGCGCAGGCGGTGGCGAACCGCGATCTCTCGACTCTTAGAACTGGGATCATGGCCGGCTCGCCGTGTCCAGTTGAGGTGATGCGTCGATGCATTTCTGAGATGCATATGTCGGAGGTCGCAATAGCCTACGGCATGACGGAGACGTCTCCCGTGTCGTGCCAGACCTCTCGCCATGACGACCTGACACATCGGACGGAATCCGTTGGCCGAGCACATCCACACGTCGAGATCAAAGTGATCGATCCCGATACGGGGGAGACGGTCGAACGTGGGACACCCGGAGAGTTCTGCACCCGCGGCTACTCAGTGATGCTCGGCTACTGGGGAGAACCGTCGCTCACAGCTGAGGCGATCGACAGAGACGGGTGGATGCATTCCGGCGATCTTGCTGTCATGCAGGAGGACGGATACTGCGCAATCGTCGGCAGAATCAAGGACATGGTGATTCGAGGGGGAGAGAACATCTATCCGAGGGAAGTCGAAGAGTTCCTGTTCACCCATCCGGATATCGAAGATGTCCAAGTTGTTGGCGTTCCAGACGCCGACTACGGAGAGGAGTTGTGCGCCTGGGTCAGGATGCGTCCTGGTGCTCCAGCAGTGGACGCCGTTGGCATTGCCGCTTTCGCGGACGGACGGCTTGCGCGATTCAAGATCCCGCGGTACGTCATCGTTGTGGAAGATTTCCCACTTACTGTCACTGGAAAGGTTCGAAAAGTTGAGATGCGACAAAGGAGCTCAGAACTCCTTGGCCTTCGCGACTCGGCGCGCTAGCGGGCACGCCGACGGCGGTGTTGCGTTCGGCGTACGTAGGGCGTGCGGAATCGTTGGCGGAGGAGGGATCCTTCAGATCGCGAGCCGGAGCTCGTCGAAGGCTGACGCCAAGCGGAACACCGGTGACGCGTCGACTCCCAGTTCGTAGTGGCCTCGGGGCAGGTTCTGGATGAACGCGTGCCCTCGGATCACGACGCTCGCTGTGCGATCAGTCTTCAGGCCTCGCATCGGTCGCAGTCGGGCCTTGAGCCTTCCATGGTCGGCTTCGCACCGGTTGTTCTCGTACTGGCCGGTGTTGTGGAACGCGGCCGGGATCAGCTCCTCGATCACGATCGCCAGGGCCGGTGCCCGGTCCGTGATGACCTCGACCGGCGCGCGATGCCCGGCCAGGGCTGTGGTGAAGAACCGCCTGGCAGAGGCGATATCCCTGCGGTGGGAGACGAAGACATCGATGACCTCGCCGTGCTGGTCGACCGCCCGGTACACGTACCTCCACACCTCGGCGACCTTGACGTAGGTCTCGTCGACGAACCACCGGTCCCCCACCGCATGCCGGGAAGGTCGGGCCGCCTCAATCACCTCCGGGGTGAACCGCTGGACCCACCGGTACAAGGTGACGTGATCGACCTCGATGCCGCGCTCAGCGAGGAGCTCCTCCAGATCCCGGTAGGACAAGGGGTATCGCAGGTACCAGCGGACCGCCAGGAGGATCACATCAGGAGGGAAACGGAACCCCGCGAACGCCGAAGGAGCCTGCACGGCCGGCCTCGGACGGCGGTTGCGCTTCATCCCGTCAGCCTCACCGAACCCCGGCGGTCCGTCAATGCAACGGTGCCGGCGGGCGAGTAGTCACAGCATCCACGAACGGGGCAGCAGGTGTCGTCCCCGCCGTCCTTCACTACTACTCGAAGTTCATCCCAACAGCGACGACAGAGGGGACCGTCAGGTTCCTGCTGACTGCCGCGGCCATTGCGCTTCTGATCAAGGCAAATGCCTCAATCTCCGGCGCGGAACTTGGCTGTCAGGGAGAGGTCGGATCAGCCTGCGCGATGGCTGCAGCTGCGCTTTGCGAGGCAATGGGAGGCACGCCTGCGCAGGTCGAGAATGCCGCCGAGATCGGACTTGAGCATCATCTCGGCATGACGTGCGATCCAATTGGAGGACTTGTGCAGATTCCGTGCATCGAACGCAATGCGATCGCCGCGACCAAGGCCATTGCCGCAGCGAGACTTGCGCTGAACGGAGACGGAGTCCACGTAGTGACTCTTGATCGAGTGATTCGCACGATGCGTGAGACCGGCCGAGACATGAATAGCAGGTACAAGGAGACATCTCTCGGTGGTCTCGCTGTGAGTCTCGTCGAGTGCTAGCTGCTCGGACTTCCGTCATCTTCGGATTGATCTCAATGCCGCTCCAGCGAGGCTAGCGCTCTTCGAGTAAGCGATCCCTGTTCGATTGGCCGGCAATTGGAGCTCGGCGACCCGGGCAATCGCCCTGGTTGCGGCGTCGCGTCGCCTCACCCGGTAACAGAACCGTGGGGCAGGTCAAGACTCACCTACCTGTGCAGCACATCCATCCATCAGCGAGGAAACCAGTTGCCTTCCATTCCATCGACTCCGGAACCCGCGTAGCAATCATTCATGCAGGCGCCAGCCCCATCAGGTGTAGGTCCGGAACCCGCGTCCGCTCTTGCGGCCGAGGTAGCCGGCCGTGACCAGGTGCTCGAGCCGAGGGGCGGGGGCGAAGCCGGGCTCGCGGAATTCCCGGTACAGGGTCTGCTGGATGGCCAGGGAGACGTCCAGGCCGACGACGTCGAGCAGTTCGAACGGCCCCATCGGGTAGCCGCAGCCCTTCTTCATGGCCAGGTCGATGTCGTCGGCGGACGCGTAGTTGGCCTGGAGCATGCGGACGGCGTCGTTCAGGTAGGGGAACAGCAGGGCATTGACGATGAAGCCGGCTCGGTCGCCGCAGGTCACCGGGTGCTTGCCGATGGCCCGGCACAGGGCGACGGACGTCGCGACGACGTCGTCAGCGGTCGCCACCGTGCGCACCACCTCGACCAGCTTCATGAGCGCGGCCGGGTTGAAGAAGTGCAGGCCGACGACATCCTCCGGTCGGCCGCTGAACGCGGCGAGGTCGATGACCGGAAGGCTCGACGTCGTGGTGGCGAGGATCGCCCCGGGCCGGCACACCTCATCGAGGCGGGCGAACAGGTCGAGCTTGACCGCGAGGTCCTCGACCACGGCCTCCACGACGAGGTCCACGTCGGCCAGGGACTGCAGGTCGGTCTCGCCGGTAATCCTGGCCAGTGCGGACTCCCGCTGCTCCTCGGAGAGCTTCCCGCGGTCGACCGCCTTGGCCAGCGAGCCGGCGATACGGGCCCGCACGACGTCGGCCTTGTCGGCCGAGCGCGCCACGAAGACCACGTCGATGCCCGCCTTGGCAAACACCTCGACGATCCCCGAGGCCATCGTCCCCGAGCCCACCACACCGACCCGCGTCACCGGTCGCCCCTCGCCCGAGGCCGCCGCCTCGTCGGTGACCGCGTCGACGACGACCGGCGACCCCGGCGACTCGTAGCAGTAGAAGCCACGACCGGACTTGCGGCCCCGCAGGCCCGCGGTGACCATCTGCTTGATGATCGGGCTCGGGGCGTGCAGGCGGTCCCGGCCCTGCTTGTACATCGTGTCGAGGATCTCGTAGGCGGTGTCGAGCCCGATGAGGTCGAGCAGCATGAGCGGCCCCATGGGGTAGCCGCAGCCCAGGCGCATGGCCGCATCGATGTCCTCGCGGCTCGCGTAACGCGACTCGAACATCGACACGGCGTGATTGAGGTAGCCGAAGAGCAGCGCATTGGCGATGAAGCCCGCCTTGTCGTCGACGACGACGGGCTCCTTGCCCAACGCTGCGGCGAAAGCCACGGACTCGTCGATCGTGCCTTGCGAGGTGACCACGGTACGAACGACCTCGACGAAGCCCTGCACCGGTGCCGGATTGAAGAAGTGGATGCCGACGACGTTGGCTGGCCGCTGCGTCGCGACCGCGATGTCGGTCACCGAAAGCGACGAGGTGTTGGTCGCGAGGATCGCGTGGGCGGGGGCGATGGCGTCGACCCGGGCGAGCAGGTTCTTCTTCAGCTCGAGGCTCTCCGAGACGGCCTCGATGACCAGGTCAGCGCCCACGAGGTCGGCGAGGTCGGTGGAGTACGCGATCCGGCCCAGCAGGGCCGACTGCTCGGCCTCGTCAAGCTTCCCCCGCGAGACCGCGCGGCCAGTGGACCCCTCGATCGACAGGCGGCCCCGATCCACGGCGGCGACGTCCGCCTCGATCGCGATGACCGCGTAGCCATTGCGGGCGACCACCTCGGCGATGCCCGCCCCCATGGTGCCCAGGCCGATGACACCAACCGTGGAGATGGTCATGTCGATCCCTTCGTCGTCCCCACTGACCTTATCCGGGCAACCCACATGGATGGCGCGCGGAGGCGCGCGCGACCGGACGGGCATGGCGATCGCTGGAGTCGTGGGCCACGGGGATCAGAAGAGCCGCGTGCCGGGGTCGTCATGGCCCCGCATCTCGTCGTAGTCGAGGACGACGCACTCGATGCCGCGGTCCTGGGCCAGCACGCGTGCCTGCGGCTTGATCTCCTGGGCGGCGAGGATCCCCCTCACCGGAGCGAGCAGTGGGTCGCGGTTCAGCAGGTCGAGGTACCGGGTCAACTGCTCGACGCCGTCGATCTCGGCCCGGCGCTTGATCTCGACGGCGACCGCGAGTCCCGACCCATCGCGGCACATCAGGTCGACCGGGCCGATCGCCGTGGGCCACTCCCGCCGCACCAGCCGCCAGCCCTCTCCGAGCCGCTCGACCTGCGCCGCGAGCAGTGCCTGAAGGTGGGCCTCCACGCCGTCCTTCACCAGCCCGGGGTCCACGCCGAGGTCATGCTCGCTCGCGTGCAGGATGTCGTGGATGGTGATGACGAGCGTCTCGCCGGCCTTGTTCTCGACGGTCCAGATCTCGACGTCGCCGTCGGCCTCGCCGGGCGACACGCGGATGGCGCACGGCGGGCTCATCCAGTTCAGCGGCTTGTATGAGCCGCCGTCGGCGTGGATGAGCACCGAGCCGTCCGCCTTCACCATGATCACCCGCGTCGCCTCAGGAAGGTGGGCGGTGAGCCGGCCGACGTAGTCCACCCGGCAGCGGGCCACCAGGAAGCGCATTCGGCAACCGTATCGATCGCCTCCCGGCCGGGTGCCGTGCCATGATCGCCACGTGAGCGAAGCCGCCATCTCGGTCCGCGGCCTGCGCAAGGGGTACGGGGACGTCCAGGCCGTCGACGGAGTGGACTTCGACATCG
>JAUXRN010000030.1 GCA_030681835.1 Actinomycetota bacterium | reverse complement strand
GTCCGTCGTCGAGGCCGGTCAGGGCGACGCCGTCGTCCAGCACCACGACGTCCTCGGGGCCGCTGCCCGGAACCGTGACCCGCCGCAACGGCGGTAGCGGAACCTCCGACGCGGTGCGCTTGGCCCGCGCAGGTGCTGGGGTCGAGCGCCAGGCGACCGGCGCGATGCTCGGTGCGCTCATGGCGAGATCATGCCGCTCAATCGATCAGCACGCCCGGGTTGAGCCGGCCCGCAGGGTCGACGGCGTCCTTGGCGGCGCGAAGCGCGGCCGCGAATGGCTCGGGGCGCTGGGCGTCGTACCACTCACGGTGGTCGCGGCCGACCGCGTGGTGGTGCGTGATGGTCCCGCCCGCAGCCAGGATCGCATCACTGGCCGCCCGCTTCATCTGATGCCAACGCTCCTCCTCGGCGCCGCGGGCAACCGGCGCGAGCACCGTGTAGTAGAGCGCGGGCCCGTCGGGGTAGACATGGCTGAAGCGGCAGCTCACCCGAGAGGGCTCACCGAGTGCGGCCCGAGTGGCACCGACGACGGCAGCATGGAACGCGGGAAACCGATCCCAGGTGATAGCCGTCTCGAACGTGTCGGACAACACGCCCAGCCGGAGGAGCAGGTCCCTCAGATACGGCATCTGCAGGAAGGCGGACCGCCAGGCACCCTCAGTGGCATCACCCAACCCGACGTCGCCACGGGCTGGGTCGCCCGAAGTGCCGTCCCAACTCCCGCCATGCGTGGCGCACAGGGCAAGCGCGATGTCGAGCAGGCCGTCGACGGGATGGTCGGCCGACTCGAAGCCGAGCACCAGCACCGCGTGGTGACCGTCACCGGAGCCGGTCTGCGCAGCCTCGAGCGGGTCGAGCAGCCGGCAGTTTGCCGGGTCGAGGCCGGACTGGACTACTGCGCGTACCGCGTCTGCCCCGGTCAGGAACGACGGGAAGCGCACCGAGCGCGAGGCTCGGAAGCTCGGGCGGGGCCGAACCCGCACCCACGCCTCGGTGATGACGCCGAGGATCCCCTCCGAGCCGAGCAGCATCCGGTCGGGGCTCGGTCCCGCCCCCGACCCCGGCAGGCGGCGCGACTGCCATTCACCCGCCGGGGTGATCGCGCGAATGCTCTCGACGACGTCGTCGATATGGGTGAGCCGGGTGGCGTAGTGCCCACTGGCCCGTGTGGCCAGCCACCCACCGAGGGTTGATAGCTCGAACGACTGCGGGTAGAACCGCAGCGTGAGCCCTGCCTGGCGCAACTGCTCCTCCAGTCGCGGGCCGCTCGCACCGGCCTGGATCCGGGCCGCCCGGGACACCGGGTCGATCTCCAGCACGCGATCGAGCAGGCCGAGGTCGACGGTCAGCGCCCCCGCAAAACGACCCGGCAGCCGCGGCTCCACGCCACCCACCACGCTGGTGCCACCGCCGTACGGCACCACGGCCGCATTGACCAACTCCGCCCACTCCAGCAATTCGGCGACGTCCGCCTCATGCCGGGGGAAGGCGACCACGTCGGGCGCGTGGTCGTAACGCCCGCGCAGCGCACGCACCACGTCGAGGTAGCTGCGACCGTACGCATGACCGGCCCGCGCAGCCGACTCCCGTGTGCAGATCTCCCCGAGCCTGCCCGGTGGCAGCGGCAGCCGAGGTTCGGCCAGTCGGGTGGCGGCAGCGGGCACCGGCTGCTCGGGCTCCTCCGCGCCAAAGCCAAGCAGCGAACGAAAGCCAGCCGCCACCGTGCGCGCGGCCGCACCATCGATGACGGCATCCGCGAAGCCCCAGCCCCAGGGATTGCGGACGCGGTCGCTCATGGCGCCATCATGCCGCGCCCACGGCGGCGCACGCGGCAAGACTCAGCCATGCCATCGGGCTAGCCTCGATTCATACGGATCACGTGTCTATGCACCCCTCGGAGGTGCTCATGAAGATCCCTCGCCTCGCAGTAGCTGCATTGCTCGCCACGGCTGCAAGCCTGGGCATCACCGCGACTCCCGTCCAAGCGGACCCGCCGGTCGTTTCCGGCTATGCCCTCGAGCGGCATGAGGTCGCCCTCGACTACGGTCGGCGAGCATCGTTCTACGACTGCTGGGACGCCGGGGCCCATCCGGTTCTCTCGGTGTGGACCGGCAAGCGCTGGGCCGTCTGGGATGAGGGCTCGGTTTCTGCGGGCGGCACAAAGTGCCGTGCCGGAACGTCCAAGGTCACTTACACCTTCAACGTGAACCAGCTGGGGAAGTTCAACAGGGCGAGTGGCTATTACCTCGTCAAGGTCAAGGAGTCCTGCCGCAACTGCCTCACTCAGACGTGGACGCTCCCCGTCTTTGCCGTCACCGAGGATCGTCCTTACCCCACGTTCATCGCACCAAAGAAGATCCTCCTCATCGGGACGAGCTACTCGATGTGCCCCGTCGACTTCAATGGCAAACCCGTCGAGGTGGGCTTCACGGTTGAGGCCTACGACGGCCGCGACTTCCAGATCGTCGGGCTCCAGGACGAGGTCGGGCGCCAGTACGTCCTGACCTCCGGCGGCCAGCCGGCCAACAGCATCGGCTACGCCGGGGCGGAGTTCGTCTGGTCGGGGCCATTCCCGGAGTCGTCGACAGTGAGCGCAATCCTGGTCCGCCCCACCAAGGGAGGAGTCGACGGCAAGCGCGACATCATCGCCGTCCCTGCCAGCCAGTCCGAGATCTGGGGCACGCAGTATGAGACGTGGGGCACGCAGTACTGCGGGTAGCCAGGCAGGTGGTGCCGTCCCCACCGAATGCCCGGTCGGCGGATCCGTCCGCCGCCATCCGCCACAGCAGCGGTCGATGCCGCCCGCCGGGCAGACGCTCGTCGACGAGGACGCGCTGCGACCCATCGGATGGCTCCGACGCGATCGACGGTGCCGCGATGGCAAGGATGAGCGCGATTCCGGCCGACGCTGCCGCGCTACCCACCGGCGAGGGCACGTCGCACCTCGTCGGCGGTCATGCCGGACCGGATGGCGGGCAGGCAGTGGATCCGGATGAGCTCACGGTCCAGCGCCGAGTACGCGGGGGTCTCGGTCCACGGGCCGTAGAACACGCTGTCGGGGTAGCCGTCCGTGTCGGCCGACAGGCCCATGACCTGAGTCAG
>JAUXRN010000018.1 GCA_030681835.1 Actinomycetota bacterium | reverse complement strand
GCCCAAGCTTGGCCGGTCGACGGAGGTGGCGATCGGCGTCGGAGTCGTGACGAAGGCCATCTGGCGCGCGGTCTGCCAGGTCACTGAGGTCCCGGCGGTCCTGCGATGAGGGCAGGGGTGGGCGGCGTGAGCGAGGACCTGCGGTTCGTCACGGTGGTGACGTACGGGCGCACCGGCAGCACGGTGATCCAGGCCGCGCTCAACGCGTTGCCCGGCGTCGTCGTTCGCGGTGAGAACTATGCGGCCATGCGCGGGCTCTACGCGTATGCCCAGTCGATCGAGGAGACGGCGGATCGGCACCACGCAGGCAAGGCGACGCATCCGTGGTTCGGGTCGGCCCGGCTGAGCCCGTCCGACGTGCTGGCTGACCTGCGGCGGCACGTCGTCGACACCGTGCTGCGGCCGCGAACCGACACGCGGTGGATCGGATTCAAGGAGGTCCGCTACGAGCCCGGCCACTTCGAGTCCTACGACCTCCTGCTGGATTACCTGCTGTTCCTGGGCAAGCTCTTCCCGGGGCTTCGGTACCTCATCAACGTGCGTGACCCCGCCACGGCGGCCAGGAGCGGATGGTGGCCGGGCAACGCCAACGCGGCAGAGGTGCTGACCACGACGCGGGAGTGGCTCACCGATGCGATGGCCGACCTGACCGGCATCCTGGGCGACGGCCGGGCGGCGCTGGTGGACTACGACGGCTGGAACGGCCGGCCGGACGTGCTATCCACGGCGTTCGGGTCGCTCGGGCTGCCCGCCGACGACGCCGCCGTCCGCGAGGTCGTCCTTGCCCGGCTCGAGCATGGGCCGCATTCGTGACCAGCGAGGTTCTCGGCACCGGCCGGCTCGCGGACGTCCAGCACCGCAGCGTGCGGGTCCTGTCCTCGGGTCAGGTGCTCGGCGGGGTCGCCGTCGCCGCGTCCATCCCGGCGGGCTCCCTGATCGCCGCATCGGTCGCCGGCTCCGAGGCCGCTGCCGGGGTGGCCCAGACGGCCGGCGTCCTCGGCGCCGCCCTGCTCGCCCTGCCGCTGGCCCGCATAGCGCTCTCCCGTGGCCGGCGCCTCGCCCTCTCGACGGGGTACGGGATCGGGGCGCTCGGCGCCTTGATCGTCGTGGCCGGGGCAGCCACCAAGGTCCTGCTCCTGGTCTACCTGGGTTGCCTGCTCGTTGGCGTCGCCTCGGCCGCCAGCCTGCAGGCGAGGTACGCCGCGACCGACCTCGCGACCGAGGAGCACCGGGCCAGGGCGCTGTCCTGGGTCGTGTGGGCGGGCACGGTGGGTGCGGTCCTCGGGCCGAACCTGCTCAATGCGTCCGGCCAGCTTGGCCTGGCCCTGGGTCTGCCGCTCCTGGCCGGGCCGTATGTCGTTTCGGCAGTCGCCCTCGCGCTGGCGGTGCTTGTCCTGATGCTGCTGCTTCGGCCCGATCCCTACCTCACCGCGATCGAGCACCGGGAAGCCTCAGGGGACTCCGGGCCACGGCCCCGGCTCCGTGATGGCATCGGCCACCTGCGTAGGCGGCCGAGGGCGGTACTGGGCATCACGGCCGTCGCGATCGGGCACGTGGTCATGGTCATGGTCATGGTGATGACACCCATCCACATGGCGCACGTGGACGTCACGCTGCAACTGATCGGCCTGGTCATCAGCGTGCACGTGGCGGGCATGTACGCACTGTCGCCGGTGGTGGGCTGGTGCGTCGACCGCTATGGCCGCATCCCGATTGTCGTGGTCGGCATCGTGATCCTCGTGGTCGCGTGTGTCATGGCCGGGCTGGCCCCCGGGGACGACATCGTGCGGCTAGGCCTCGGCCTGTTCTTGCTGGGCCTGGGCTGGTCATGCACGCTCATCGCCGGATCCACGATGCTCACCGATGAGGTGGAGCCGGCCGAGCGGCCATCGGTGCAGGGCCTGTCCGACCTCACGATGAACGCTGCCGGGGCCGTCGGGGGAGCCCTCGCGGGGGTGGTCGTCCTGGTGAGCTCGTACGGGGTCCTGTGCGCCGTGGCGCTCGTGCCGGTTGCCGCCCTCGCCGTGGCCGTGTCCATTCCGGCGTGTCGCTCGCATTCGAACACGCGTTCGATATAGAGTCCCCACCACGACGCTGACGAGGCCACCGGGCACAACCAGTCCCCGGACCCGGCCGGTGTCAGCCCGGCCCCGTACCTT
The DNA here is from genome assembly GCA_030681835.1 of Actinomycetota bacterium. Lineage (GTDB taxonomy): Bacteria > Actinomycetota > Actinomycetes > S36-B12 > S36-B12 > UBA10649. The sequence continues at coordinate 215 of JAUXRN010000018.1, read as the reverse complement.
CCACAGCGAACGACCAAGCACCCCATCCGATGCCTCATCCAAGGAGACGCACATGGCCAGCGCCGCCAACGACCGCGAGAAGGCCCTCGACGCCGCCCTCGCTCAGATCGAGCGCCAGTTCGGCAAGGGGTCGGTCATGCGCCTCGGCGAAGAGGGCCGGATCCCGATCGACGTGATCCCGACCGGCTCCATTGCGCTCGACATCGCGCTCGGCA
>JAUXRN010000015.1 GCA_030681835.1 Actinomycetota bacterium | reverse complement strand
GGCTCGCCCTCGTCGGCGTTGATCACCAGGTACTTGGGCTTCGCCCCCGCGCCGTCCGGACCCTGCGGGATGAAGCTCCACTTCAGGCCCGTGGGGAAGCCCGCGCCGCCCCGGCCGCGCAGGCCGGAGTCCTTGACGAGCTGGATCAGCTGGTCGGGGTGGGCGGTGAGCGCGGTGCGCAGGGCCTGGTAGCCCTCCAGCTGCTCGTAGGTGTCGATCGACCACGAGCGCGGCGACTGCCAGCGGCGCGTGAGCACCGGCGTCAACATGTCGGTCATGACTTCTTCTCCGGCAGCGTCGGGAAGGCGGGCGGGGTGTCGGGCATCGACGGGGCGCTCCAGCCCCGGTCGGTGGCCAGCCGGGCCCCGCGCATGGTCTCGACGGCGCTCGACGCACCCTCGACGGTGTGCTCCAGGTCGGTGAACACCCCGGCCAGCTCCAGCGACACGGTGCGGAAGTCGGTGAGCGGGGCGCCGCGGGTGGGCTGCGGCTTCTCCCCCCGCGCCAGCGCGTCGACCAGCGCCTCGGCCGTGTCGACGGTCTGGTTGTCGAAGAACTCGTAGTTGACCTGCAGCACCGGCCCGAGGTCGCAGGCCGCGAGGCACTCGGCGTGCTCCAGGGTGATCGAGCCGGTAGTGCCGGGCTCCCCCGCGGTCCCCTCGTGCCCCACGCCGAGCTTGGCCTTCAGCCGGGCGTAGATGTCGTCGCCGCCGAGCACCGCGCACAGCGTGTTGGTACAGACGCTGACGAGGTGCTCGCCGCACGGCGTGCGCTTGTACATCGTGTAGAACGTGGCGACCGCGGAGACCTCGGCGGTGGTCAGCTCCAGCGCCTCGGCGCAGTAGCGGATGCCGTCCTGGCTGACGTGGCCCTCGACGGACTGCACGAGGTGCAGCAGCGGCAGCAGCGCCGACCGCGACTGCGGGTACTGCGCCACGATCTCCAACGTGTGCTGCCGCGTGAGCTCGTCGAACACCGGGCTCACGGGCGACGGCGACGGCGGGCCGTCCCAGAGACGCTCCTCCGGGGCGGCCACGGGACCGTTGGTCTCCGGGTTGGGGGTGGTCATCGGTCCACGCCTCCCATGACGGGGTCGATCGACGCGACGGCCGCGATGACGTCGGCGACCATGCCGCCCTCGCTCATCGCCGGCATCGTCTGCAGGTTCACGAAGCTGGGTTCGCGCACGTGCACGCGGACCGGGCGGGTGCCGCCGTCGGACACCAGGTGGAAGCCCAGCTCCCCGCGCGGCGACTCGACGGTCGTGTACACCTGGCCTGCCGGCACGTGGAAGCCCTCGGTGACCAGCTTGAAGTGGTGGATCAGCGACTCCATCGACTGACCCATGATCTTGCGGACGTGCTCGAGGGTGTTGCCCATCCCGTCGGACCCGACGGAGAGCTGGGCGGGCCAGGCGATCTTGCGGTCCTCCGTCATCACCGGGCCGGGCTCCATCTTCTCCGCGGCCTGTTCGATGATCTTGAGCGACTCCCACATCTCGTTGAGGCGCAGCCGGAAGCGGCCGTAGGCGTCGCAGGTGTCCCAGGTCTGGACGTCGAAGTCGTAGTCCTCGTAGCCGCAGTAGGGCTCGGTCTTGCGCAGGTCCCAGGCGTAGCCGGTGCTGCGCAGCACCGGACCGGTGATGCCCAGCGCCATGACCCCCTCGAGGTCCAGGTGACCGACCCCGTCGAGCCGCGCCCGGAAGATCGGGTTGGCGTTGCACAGGGCGGCGTACTCGGGGAGGCGCTTCTTCATCAGCGCCACGAACGCGCGGATCTCGTCCAGCGCTCCGGGAGGGAGGTCCTGGGCGACGCCGCCGGGGCGGATGAAGGCGTGGTTCATGCGCAGACCGGTGATCAGCTCGAACAGGTCGAGCACGAGCTCGCGCTCACGGAAGCCGATGGTCATGACCGTCAGCGCGCCGATCTCCATGCCGCCGGTGGCGACGCAGACCAGGTGCGAGGAGATCCGGTTGAGCTCCATGAGCAGGACCCGCATGACGCTGGCCTTCTCGGGGATCTGGTCCTCGATGTCGAGCAGCCGCTCGACGCCCAGGCAGTAGGTCGCCTCGTTGAAGAACGGGCTGAGGTAGTCCATCCGGGTCACGAACGTGGTGCCCTGCACCCACGAGCGGTACTCGGTGTTCTTCTCGATGCCGGTGTGGAGGTAGCCGATGCCGCAGCGGGCCTCGGTGACGGTCTCGCCCTCGATCTCGAGGATCAGGCGGAGCACGCCGTGGGTCGACGGGTGCTGGGGCCCCATGTTGACGACGATCCGCTCGTCGGAGGAGTCCTCGGCC
>JAUXRN010000080.1 GCA_030681835.1 Actinomycetota bacterium | reverse complement strand
CATCGCCCGCAGGATCGATGGGGTCGCAGGCGGCAACGTCTTCGAGAACTTCGACGCGGCTATGACAGCGCATTTCGTCGGGGGCTGCTCCATTGGCGTCGACGAAACCGCGGGCGTCATCGATGCCTACCACAGGGCTTTCGGGCACCCGGGGCTGCACGTCGTTGACGGAGCCGCCATCACGGCCAACCTCGGCGTGAACCCGTCGCTCACGATCACCGCCCAGGCCGAGCGAGCCATGGCGCTGTGGCCCAACAAGGGCGCACCCGACCCGCGTCCGGCACTTGGCCAGCCCTACCAGCGGGTGCCGGCGGTCGCACCGATGAGTCCCGTCGTTCCGCAGGCGGCGCCCGGCGCGCTGCGGCTGCCGCTCGAGGTGCTCTAGCCGCCGACACCAGCAGCTGGCGTCGTTCTCGACCCCCGCGAGTGACGCGGCTTGCTGGTGTCGGTGCGCGACGCCCTGCCGGAGGGGTCGACACGGTCGGGCCGACGTCCGTACGCTGGCAGTGGCTGCGCCAGCAGCCGGTGCTTCGCGGGTCCATGCCCGGGGGTGGTGGCCATGTCACGGGCCGACGGCGACCGACGTCGCCAACTGATCGCGCTCATCGTTGTCGTCGTCGTGCTGGCCGGCCTTGTCGGCGCCATCGGGTACACCTACCTGACCCGAGGCAACGGCAGCACGGCGTCGGCAACGGCCACCGGAGACGGATCGAGCAGCGACTCCCAGGCGGGCAGCGGCTCCAGCGCAGACAGGCCAGCCGAGGGGGTCGGCCGAACGGTGACCGGTGAGCCCGTGTCGATCGTGCTTCTCGTCGCGCGGGGCACCGAGGGCGACGAGTTCACTCCGTCGGTCGGCAAGGACGTCAGCGGCATCACCCCGGTGTCTGCGCCGACGTCCACGGGGCTGGCAGAGGTGAGCGGCGACGCGGTCGGCTTGTATGGCGGAACTCTCGACGAGTCCACGTGCGACCGCACCCAGCTGGCCGACTACCTCGAGGCGCATCCAGCCAAGGCCGAGGCATGGGCCGGCGTGCTGGGCATCGACCCGCAGTCCATCCGCGACCACCTGGTCACGCTGACCCCGATGATCCTCCGCACGGACACGTTAGTCATGAACCACGGCTTCTATGACGGTGCGGTGAACGCCTTCGCCTCGATCCTGCAGGCCGGCACGGCGGTATTGGTCGACGAGTTCGGGGTACCCTCCGTGCGGTGCTTCTGCGGCAACCCGCTGACCGCGGCGCCCGACCTTGCCCCGGGGGCGACCTTCGCAGGGCCGGCGTGGCAGGGCTGGGACAAGGCGAGCACCGTGCGGGTGGCGCGCAGCCCCAGCAGGGTGGGCGGGTTCACGCTGGTGAACGAGGAGACCGACAGCACGTTCGTGCGTCCGTCCGGCAGCGGCGGCGCGGACGATGCGCCGTCCGACGTGCCGGTCCCGGCTGGGATCCCGGCCGTCGTCATCGATCCCGGTCCGATGTCCCCGGCGACCCCGGAGGCCAGCACGCCATCGGCCGAGGCGCCGGTTGCCGCCGGCCGCCCCGAGGGCGATCCGGAGCTGCTATTCGAGGTCGGCTCGCTGGCCGGGGTGTCGAGCGGGCCGACCAAGCCCACCACCTTCTCGTGGGAGGCCGCGGCGTACGTCACGTCGATCACGACGTACCACTACCTCAACGGCGGCGCACCGCCCGGCACGATCGCCCTGCGGTCCGCCGATGGCACGGTCCACGGACCGTGGCCGGCAGTCGGGTCCGTCGGCCAGGGCGACGTCGCGAACGCCTACTGGACCGTCAGCCCCGAGGTGGTGATCCCCGCTGGGACCTACACCGTCGTCGACTCCGACCCCTCGACGTGGTCGTGGGCGCTGGACACCGACCAGCGGGGCATCACCAGCATCCAAGGCATATGGCTGGCCGAGGGCGCGCCCGCGGACGGGTCCGACGGCTGTGCCGCCTACCCGGAGGGCAGCCTCATGTGGACCCTGTGCCAGCACGACCCGACGGCCGACCAGGCCGTCCCTGACGGGGGCTGACCTCAGGAAGTGCCTAGGAGGAAGGAAGGGTGATGCACGCAACCGGAAGGATCGCGGCGACGGCGACTGTCGTGGGGGTGTGCGCCCTGCTGCCCGCGTCCGCCGCCCTCGCGGCCGAGGCCGAGGGCTGCCAGGGCTCGGTGCAGTCCCTCATGGCCGACGGCTCGTCGCTGGACAGTGCGACTGCGCCCGGCGCGGGGGGCACGGCGGACGACCCGCTCGTCATCGACCCCGATGGGTCGATCGCATGGGAGGGCTCCACCGACGTGGCGATCACGTCGGGCACCTGGTCGGTCACGGTCGGCGGGGTGCCCTTCCGCAGCGGTGACGTCGACAACGCCGATGGCGATACGTCCGGGTCCGGGGTCGTGGACCTGGCCGGGGCCCCGGATCCGGTCCAGTGGGTCCTGACGACCAACGCCCGGATCCCGGTCGAGGGGTCGATGTCCGGACCCGAGGGCACCTGCACGGCCAGTGGCTACCTCGCCGGCACCGGCGGCTCGCCGATCAGCTCGCCGGTGTTCATCGCCGGGGCCGGGCTGGCGGCATTCGGTGCCCTCGGCGTCGTGCTGATGGCGGTGGGCACGAAGGCCGGGGCTGCGGGCGCTGCCGCGGCGGGAGGTGCAGGGGCATGAAGACCCGACGTCATCCCATCCTGGGCTTCTTCTCCGGGCTGCTGCTCGGGGTCGGCATCGCCCTGATGCTGTTCACCTTCGGCATCGTCCCGATGACCGTCCTGTGGCTGGCCGTCCTCACGGTCGCCGGGATCGTCATCGGCATCGCGCTGGCCTACGCCCTGCCGGCCAGGGGTCGTCCGTCTGGCCCCTAGCCGGCCGGCTCGCTAGATCCCGGCGGCCGCCACGACGGCCCGCCGGGTGAGGACGCGGGCGAGGTGCTCGCGGTACTCCGGGTCGGCGTGGATGTCGCCGGTGGGACGGGTCCCGTCGGCGGCCTGCGCGGCGGCCGCCGCGATGCCGTCCAGGGTCGACACCCCCACGAGGGCCGCCTCGACCGCAGTCGCCCGGACCGGCGACGGCCCCATGTTGGTCAAGGCCACGCGGGCCTCTGCGATGGTGCCGCCGTCCATGCGCACTGTTGCTGCGGCACCGACGATCGCCCATGCCTGAGCGGTGCGGTTGAACTTCTCGTAATGGGCTCCCCACCCGGTGTGCTTCGGGAAGGACACCTTCACCAGCACCTCGTCGGGACCGACCGCGGTGGTGAAGTAGTCGACGAAGAACTCGCTGGCCGGCACCGTGCGTCTGCCACCGGGGCCAGCGATCGTGAAGGTAGCGCCGAGGGCAAGCGCGGTGCCGGGCTGGTCGCCCGCCGGGTCCGCGTGAACCAGGGCGCCGCCGAGCGTGCCGCGGTGCCGGATCTGCCGGTCGGCGACGGTCGCGGTGACCTTGGCCAGCAACGCCACGTGCTCGCGGACGCGGGCGTCCTTCTCCACGTCGTCGTGGGTCACGCCGGCGCCGATGACGATCGCGTCGCCAGCGTCGGAGATTCCCTTCAACTCGTCGATCCGGCTGCAGTCCACGACGACGGACGGGGCGCCCATGCGCAGGCGCAGCACCGGCATGAGCGACTGGCCGCCGCCCAGCACCTTCGCGTCCTCGCCTCCCGCCACGAGGGCGGCCACCGCCTCATCCACCGTCGACGGGCGGACGTAGTCGAACGCTGCGGGGATCATGCTGCCCCTCCCTTCGCCGTCTGGATCGCTCTCCAGACGTTCTGCGGACTGGCCGGCATCAGGACGTCCGTCACCCCCAGTGGGCGCAGAGCGTCGACGATGCCGTTGATGATGGCCGGCGTGGACGCGATCGCCCCTGCCTCGCCCACCCCCTTGGTGCCCAGCGAGTGGGTCGTCGACGGCGTCACGGTCGTGCCGGTCTCGAAGGTCGGCAGGTCCGCCGCGCTGGGGATGAGGTAGTCGGCCAGGCTTGCCGTGAGCAGGTTGCCGTCTGAGTCGTATTCGGCCCCCTCGTACAGTGCCTGCCCGACACCCTGGGCCACACCGCCGTGCACCTGCCCCTCGACGATCATCGGGTTGACCTGGATGCCGACGTCGTCGACGCACACGTACTTGCGCAGCCGCACCTTCCCGGTCTCCGTGTCGACCTCCATCGCGGCCAGGTGCGTGCCGTGCGGGAACGAGAAGTCCTCCGGGTCGACCGTCGCCGCACCGGAGATCATCGGCTCGACGCCGTCGGGCAGGTTGTGCGCGGCGAACGCGGCCCAGGCGACCGCCTGGATCGGCGTCGCCTTCTCAGGGTCGCCCTTGACCTTGAAGGTGCCCTCGACGAACTCGAGGTCCTCCGGGGCGCACTCGAGTTGGTGCGCCGCAACCAGGCGGGCATTCTCGACGAGGCGGTCGGCCGCCTTCTTGATGGCCTGGCCGCCCACCGCGAGCGATCTCGAGCCGTACGTGTCCATCCCGTACGGTGCCCGGCCCGTGTCGCCGTGGACGACGTCGATGTCCTCGACGGGGATGCCGATGATGCTGCTCGCGATCTGGCTCCACGCCGTCTCGTGCCCCTGGCCGTGCGGCGAGGTGCCGGTGACGAGCTCGGCCTTCCCGGTTGGCAGCAGCCGGATCGTGCAGTGCTCCCAGCCGCCTGCCGCGTACTTCAACGCGCCCAGCGTGCGCGATGGGGCCAGGCCGCACATCTCCGTGAATGTCGAGATGCCGATGCCCAGCTGAACCGGGTCACCGGACTCGCGGCGGCGCTTCTGCTCGGCCCTCAACTCGTCGTAGCCGAACATGTCGAGTGCCTTGGCAGTGGCGGCCTCGTAGTTGCCAGTGTCGTACGTGAGCCCGGCAACGGTGGTGTACGGGAACTCCTCGTGGGTGATCCAGTTCCTCCTGCGCAGTTCCATGGGCTCGATGCCCAGCTCGGCCGCCATCTCGTCGACGATGCGCTCGATCGCGAACGTCGCCTCCGGCCTCCCGGCGCCGCGATACGCGTCGGTCTGGGTCGTGTTGGTGAACACGCCGGTGCAGCGGAACTGGTACGCGTCCATCTTGTAGATGCCGGGGAACATGAACATGCCCAGCAACGGGGTCCCTGGCGTGATGATGCCCAGGTAGGCGCCCATGTTGGCCAGCAGCGTGACCTTCAGGCCGAGGAAGGTCCCGTCCTTCGTCGCGGCGAGCTCGATGTCCTGGATCTGGTCGCGGCCGTGATGGGTGGCGACCATGTTCTCGCTGCGGGTCTCGGTCCACTTCACCGGCCGGCCGAGCTTGCGGGCCAGTTGCAGGGCCAGGATCTCCTCGCGGTAGATCTGCAGCTTGCCGCCGAAGCCACCGCCGACGTCCGGCGCGATCACGCGCAGGTTCTGCTCGGGGATCCCCGTGACGAGGGTGAGTAGGACGCGCAGGACGTGCGGGATCTGCGTCGACGTCCAGATCGTCATCTCGTCGCTCATGCCCATGGGCGCGGCAACGACGGCGCGCGGCTCCATGAACGAGGGGATCAGCCGCTGGTTCACGAATCGGCGCTTGACGATCACATCGGCCTTGGCCGCGGCCTCGTCGTAGCCGCCGCCGAGGTCGTAGACGTAGCAGGTGTTGTTCGTGGCCTGGTCGTGCACGAGCGCGCTCCCGGGCGACAGGGCGTCCAGCATGTCGACCACCGCGGGCAGGGCCTCGTACTCGACGTCGACGGACTCGATCGCGTCCTCGGCTGCGCCGGCGCTCGTCGCGAGGACGACGGCCACGACGTCGCCCACGTGGCGGACCTTGTCGGTCGCCAGGGCGGGGAAGGGCGGCATGACGGTGTCGTCGCCGCTGACCGGCCACACGCAGGGCACGCCGGAGTTCAGCTCGCCGAGGTCGGCCGCCGAGTAGGCGGCGACCACACCGGGCCGCGCCAACGCCGCGGTCACGTCCACCTTCGCGATGCGGGCGTGCGCCATGGGGCTGCGCACCATCGCCATGTGCAGGGTGCCGGGCAGCTGGATGTTGTCGGTCCAGTTCGTCCGCCCGTGCAGGAGCTTCGCGTCCTCCTTGCGCCGGATCGGCCGGCCGAATGCGGTGGGAGTGTCGACGATCTCGGTCACTTGGTGCCTCCCATGAGCCCAGCGGCGTGCTGCACCGACTTCACGATGTTGTTGTAGCCCGTGCAGCGGCACAGGTTGCCGTGCAGGCCGTCACGGATCTCCTCCTCGGTTGGGTTCGGGTTCTCCGCCAGCAGGTCCACCGTCGCCATCACCATGCCCGGGGTGCAGTAGCCGCACTGAAGGCCGTGGCACTCCTTGAAGGCCGCCTGCACCGGGTGCCACTCGTCACCGGTGGCCAGTCCCTGGATGGTCGTGATCTCCGAGCCGTCCGCCTGCACGGCCAGGACGCTGCACGACTTGATGCTGCGGCCGTCCATGAGGACGGTGCAGGCACCGCAGTTGGAGGTGTCGCAGCCCACGACGGTACCGACCCGGCCCAGGTCGTCTCGCAGCCAGTGGACGAGGAGCTGGCGAGGCTCGACGTCGGCCTCGTACGAAGTCCCGTCGACCGTGACGTTGATGTGGTGAGGCATGGCATCCCTTCCGCGCTCGGGCAAGGCCCCGGCACAGGCCGGGTGTGATGGAGGTCACGCTAGGCCGATGCGGGCGCGCGTGTGCGGCTGTTCGCCAACTTCGGCCGGACGTCCGCAGGCGCGCCGTTCGCTAGGGTGACGGGCGATGCCAGCGCCGCACGGGTCATCCCTGGACCCCGCCGAGCCCGCCCCCAGGACCTACCTGGCCTGGGCGCTCGCCGCCACGATGCTGTGCTTCCTGCCCCTCGGGCTCGTCGCGCTGTACTACGGGCTGCGCGTGAACAGGGCGGTCGGTGAGGACCGGCTTGCCGATGCCCGGCACGACTCGGTCATCGCCCGGGGCTGGCTGTGGGCCACGATCGTCATCGGCCTGCTCGTCTGGGCCTTCCTCGCGGTCGCGTTCGCCCTGCTCGGGGCGTTCAGCGGCTAGCCGAGGAACACCTCGTCGTTGTGCCATTCGAGAGCCTCTCCGGACGGCTGGTCGAGGCGCCGCTTTGGCAGGTTGATCGGATGGGCCGCGGCAGCCAGCGAGTAGAGGTCGTCCCCGTTGCCGAAGTCCTCGCGAAGGCGACCGCTGACCAGCAACCGGTGCTCCTTGCTGACCGACACGTATCCGAGGTCGAACAGCGTGTGGATGTCGGACCGGAGCAGCAGCCCGTTGTCGACTCGGTGCTGGCCCCCGTCGGCAACGGGCCGGATGTGCGCGGCTTGGAGGGTCGGCCGGATCTTGTGCCCCGTGATCGCGCAGTGCGATGAGTACGCGTCCAGCACGAGCGCCCGGAATGCCCCCTGCCCCAGTCGCGGTACGAATAGCGTTGGATTGCCACGGGTAGGTCCGTGGACGAGGCCAGGAGTGAAGCCAGTCTCATCGGATGTCGCCGAAATCTCGGTGGCGAGCAACTGGGCGAGGGCCTGGTCGACAACTGAGTCCTCACCGGGCCCGTAGCCCTTGCCGCGCACCACGTTCTTGGCGAACGACGACGGTGCCGGCAGCGAGTGGTCGCCGAACCAGTGGACATCGCTCAGGATGATGCATCCGATGGTCGGGTTGTCGACCTGCCGAGAGGGGGTCCGTCGGTAGCGCGATATGGCCTCGAGCAGTGAAGCCGCGCTGTCGACGCCGTTACCCGGCCCGAAGAAGTCCCATGCCTCGCTGACGCGCAACGGAACGTATCCCTCGAAGAACGCTCCGCCGATGATGGAGTTGTCCGGGTGGTGCGTCTTGAACAGGAAGGGCTCGCCGGGTTGGAGGGCGCTAAAGGACGTGTCCGCGCTTGGACGCCAGAAGTTGACCTCCTCCAGCCCTGGGCGCGCCTGTAGAAATCCGGCCCAAACGGAGTCCGTGACCCCGATATAGGTCCTCATGGCCGCATTGTGCAGGAAGTGGTCGTGCCTGGACGGCTGCTGCCGAGTCCCGTTAATTCACAGGCTGAATCGTGACCCTGGCGCGGGAATGGTTCCGCAACATAATTCTCTAGTGGCGCAGTTTCCGTCGCTCCGAGCGTCAGAGTTGCTGGGGATTCTGATGCGCGAGCCACTCAACTACTCCATCGTGCTGCGCAAGGGTTCACATCGAGTACTGCGAAGCCCTCGTTACCCGCAGCTCGTGTTCTCGTACCATGAGTCGAGGACGGTCGCGCCCGGCGCCGTCAGGAAGATCCTGGTCAGTGACGCCGGACTCGATGAAGATTTTGCTCGGGGGTTGGTGTGAGGGAGGTTTGCGCGATGCCGACAATTCGAATCGTCTACCACCAGGAGGGCCTCCAGTGGTGGGCCGAGAGTCCCGACGTGGATGGCTTCACGGCTGGAGGGGACTCGTTGTCGGAAGCCCGCGAGCTGGCGCGAGAGGGGGTTGCCTTCTACTTCGATGATCAAGATCTCGATATTCGCGAACAGATGGCCGACGGTGGGCTCGTTGGCCGCATGAGTGTCGACACCCTGGAATAGGATCCCGGCTCTCCCCTAGCAACGGACTCGTGTCTCGACTGGTGGGGGTGAAGTCGGCAGGGGTTCGACACCGCTGGATAGGGTCGGCGCGTGGCCGCTGACCTCGACACCGTGCTCGTAGTCGACTTCGGGGCGCAGTACGCGCAGCTCATCGCCAGGCGGGTCCGCGAGGCCAAGGTCTACTCCGAGATCGTCCCGCACACCATGCCCGCGGCCGAGATGGCCGCTCGTCGACCCTCGGCCATCATCCTCAGCGGCGGCCCATCGAGCGTGTATGAGCCGGGCGCCCCCAGCGTCGACCCGGCCGTGTTCGCCGCCGGGATCCCCGTTTTCGGGATCTGCTACGGCTTCCAGGCGATGGCGCAGGCCATGGGCGGCACGGTCGAGCGCACGGGCCTCAGCGAGTTCGGCGGCACCGCCCTGTCCGTCGTCCGGCCCGGCGTCCTGCTCGCCGGCTTCCCCGACTCCCTGAGCGTGTGGATGTCGCACGGGGACTCTGTCTCCGCAGCACCCGAGGGGTTCACGGTCACCGCGTCGTCGGCCGGGGCCGCCGTCGCGGCGTTCGAGGACCCGTCCCGGGCGATGGCTGGCGTGCAGTTCCACCCTGAGGTGCTGCACTCCGAGCGTGGCCAGGAGGTGCTCGAACGGTTCCTGTTCGACGTCGCCGGGTGCCGGCCCACATGGACGATGACGAACGTCATCGACGAGCAGGTGGACGCGATCCGGGCGCAGGTCGGCGGCGGGCGGGTGATCTGCGGACTGTCCGGCGGCGTCGATTCCGCTGTTGCGGCAGCGCTCGTCCAACGAGCCGTCGGCGACCAGTTGACCTGCGTGTTCGTCGACCACGGGCTGCTGCGCAAGGGCGAGGCCGAGCAGGTCGAACGGGACTATGTGGCGGCTACCGGGATCCGGCTCGTCGTGGTCGACGCCCGCGAGAGGTTCCTCGCGGAACTCGCTGGCGTGAGCGACCCGGAGACGAAGCGCAAGATCATCGGCCGGGAGTTCATCCGGGTCTTCGAGGACGCCGCCCGCGACGTTGTAGCCGAGGCCGGTGCACACGGTGAATCCGTCGAGTTCCTGGTGCAGGGCACGCTCTATCCGGATGTCGTGGAGTCCGGCGGCGGCACCGGCACGGCCAACATCAAGAGCCATCACAACGTCGGAGGATTGCCCGACGACCTGCAGTTCACGCTGGTCGAGCCGCTTCGCACGCTGTTCAAGGACGAGGTGCGGCAGGTCGGCTTGGACCTCGGGCTGCCGGCAGAGATCGTCTGGCGGCATCCTTTCCCCGGCCCGGGGCTGGCCATCCGCATCGTCGGCTCCGTATCGGAGGACCGGCTGGCCATCCTGCGCGAGGCGGATGCCATCGCCCGCGAGGAACTGACCGCCGCGGGGCTGGACCGCGAGGTCTGGCAGTTCCCGGTGGTCCTGCTGGCCGACGTGCGGTCGGTGGGCGTGCAGGGGGACGGCCGGACCTACGGTCACCCGGTCGTGCTTCGGCCGGTGTCGAGCGAGGATGCGATGACCGCGGACTGGTCACGTCTTCCCTACGACCTCATCGCGCGGATCTCGACACGCATCACCAACGAGGTGCGCGAGGTCAACCGCGTTACGTTGGACGTCACGAGCAAGCCTCCGGGCACGATCGAATGGGAGTGAGCAACTGATGGAGTTCCTTTTCCACGTCATCGTCGTCCTGCATTTCGTGGGGCTTGCGCTGCTGCTCGGCGCCTTCCTCGTGCAGGTCAACTCCCCGGAGAAGACGGTCACCCGATGGATGTGGGACGGCGCCCTCACGCAATTGCTCACCGGCCTGATCCTGGTGGGGATGATCTCCTCCGGCGCCTTGGGCGAGGAGGAGAAGGAGGAGCTCGACACGACGAAGATCGCCGTGAAGCTCGCGATCGTGCTGGTCATCGCCGTGCTGGCGTTCATCGGCAAGAAGAAGCCCGCCCCGCAGGTGCCGCTGTGGGCCACGATCGGCCTGCTCACGTTGGCGAACGTGGTCATCGCCGTCTTCTGGTAGCACTAGTCCCCGTCGAACGGCCAGGCGTGGGGGTCGCGCTGCGCGATTCGACCCCCACGCCTGGCCGTTCGCGGGAGCGGGTGCGGGGGTGGCGCTG
>JAUXRN010000005.1 GCA_030681835.1 Actinomycetota bacterium | reverse complement strand
GGGGCTGTCGCCCCGGACCGCCCCTCACGCATTCCGGGCCGCATTCCGCGGATCACGGCTTGGTCACGACGTGGGGATAACCCCTGCCAGTGCTTGACGTTTGCGGATTTGTCCCTCACCATCGTGCTGCGCGTGATCGTTGCGCGTGGCTAGTCCTAGGGCTTCGGCCCGCTCGACGAGGACCCGCCCGCGGTACCCGGCTCAGCTTCGCTGTCGCAGTCAGGGGTACCCGGCCCGGGACGAGGTCGGCGGCCCCGCACCCCCTAGGTGGACAGCGGTGTGCCCCCGTGGGTAGACTGCCTCTTTGCGCTGCCCTCCAACCCTCGCCAACCACGCCTGCTGTCCCGTCGCGGACTTGACAGGTGCGGGTTGTCGCGGCGTGGCCCGGAGCGGGCAGCGCGGTACTCGCCGCACTGTGGAAGGAACTGATCTTGGCCGCCACGCGTTCCGATGTAACCCCCCTCTCCCCGGGCCTGACCCGGGTCTCCTTCGCCAAGATCCGTGAGCCGCTTGCGGTTCCGGACCTGCTCGCACTCCAGACGGCCAGCTTCGACTGGCTCCTCGGCGGACCGGACTGGCGGGCACGCGTCGATGCGGAGATCGCGGCGGGCAACACCGAGATCCCGCAGTCCTCGGGACTGACCGAGATCTTCGAGGAGATCAGCCCCATCGAGGACTTCGCCGGGTCCATGTCGCTGTCCTTCCGCGACCACCGGTTCGAGCCCCCGAAGTACACCGTGGACCAGTGCCGCGAGAAGGACTTCACGTACTCGGCCCCGCTGTTCGTGACCGCGGAGTTCATGAACAACGAGACGGGCGAGATCAAGTCCCAGACCGTGTTCATGGGCGACTTCCCGCTCATGACCGACAAGGGCACCTTCATCATCAACGGCACGGAGCGCGTCGTCGTGTCGCAGCTGGTTCGCTCACCGGGCGTCTACTTCGAGCGCAGCGTCGACAAGACCACCGACAAGGACGTCTACGTCGCCAAGATCATCCCGAGCCGGGGTGCCTGGCTGGAGTTCGAGATCGACAAGAAGGACCTCGTCGCCGTCCGGGTCGACCGCAAGCGCAAGCAGCCGGTCACGGTCCTGCTCAAGGCCCTCGGCATGACCCGCGACCAGATCGTCGAGCGGTTCGGCCAGTACGAGACGTTCATGGCGACCCTGGAGAAGGACAACATCGGCTCCCAGGAGGACGCGCTCCTCGACATCTACCGGAAGCTGCGCCCGGGCGAGCCGCCCACGGTCGAGAACGCCCGCAACCTGCTCGACAACTTCTACTTCAACTCCAAGCGGTACGACCTCGCGAAGGTCGGCCGCTACAAGGTGAACAAGAAGCTGGGCCTCGATCTCGGCCTCGAGCGGAGCGTCCTGACCCTCGAGGACATCGTCGCCACCATCGAGTACCTGGTCCGCCTCCACAACGGCGACACCACGATGGACGGCCCCCGGGGCGTCGTTGCGTGCGAGACAGACGACATCGACCACTTCGGCAACCGGCGGTTGCGTACCGTCGGCGAGCTGATCCAGAACCAGATCCGCACGGGCCTGTCCCGCATGGAGCGCGTCGTCCGCGAGCGCATGACCACGCAGGACGTCGAGGCGATCACGCCGCAGACCCTCATCAACATCCGTCCGGTGGTTGCGTCGATCAAGGAGTTCTTCGGGACCTCCCAGCTCTCGCAGTTCATGGACCAGACCAATCCGCTGTCTGGCCTGACCCACAAGCGGCGCCTCTCCGCGCTCGGCCCCGGTGGCCTGTCCCGCGAGCGGGCCGGCTTCGAGGTGCGCGACGTGCACCCGTCTCACTACGGCCGCATGTGCCCCATCGAGACGCCCGAAGGCCCGAACATCGGCCTGATCGGTTCGCTCGCGACGTATGGGCGCATCAATGCCTTCGGCTTCGTCGAGACGCCCTACCGCAAGGTCGTCAAGGGCAAGGTCACGGACAAGGTCGACTACCTGACGGCTGACGAGGAGGACCTGCACGTCATCGCGCAGGCCAACACCCCGCTCGGGTCCGACGGGACCATGACCGAGGATCGCGTTCTCTGCCGCCGCAAGGGCGGCGAGGTCGACTACGTGCTGCCGGTCGACGTCGACTACATGGATGTGTCACCACGCCAGTTGTGGTCGGTGGCCACCGCGATGATCCCGTTCCTCGAGCATGACGACGCCAACCGCGCACTCATGGGCTCGAACATGCAGCGCCAGGCGGTGCCGCTGCTTCGTGCCGAGGCCCCCCTCGTAGGCACGGGCATGGAGTTCCGCGCCGCCTACGATGCCGGCGACGTCGTGAAGGCCGAGAAGGCAGGCGTCGTGTCCGAGGTCTCCGCTGACTCGGTCACCGTGGCCAATGACGAGGGCGGGTACGACTTCTACCGCCTGGAGAAGTTCCACCGCTCCAACCAGGGGACCTGCTTCAATCAACGGCCCATCGTGAGCGAGGGCGACCGGGTCGAGAAGGGCCAGGTCGTCGCTGACGGCCCGTCGACCGACCTCGGCGAGATGGCGCTCGGCCGCAACCTGCTGGTGGCGTTCATGTCGTGGGAGGGCCACAACTACGAGGACGCGATCATCCTCAACCAGCGACTGGTCCAGGACGATGTCCTGTCCTCGATCCACATCGAGGAGCACGAGGTCGACGCACGCGACACCAAGCTCGGGCCAGAGGAGATCACCCGCGACATCCCGAACGTGTCGGAGGAGGTGCTCGCCGACCTCGACGAGCGCGGCATCATCCGCATCGGCGCCGACGTCGTCCCTGGCGACGTCCTGGTCGGCAAGGTCACGCCCAAGGGCGAGACTGAGCTGACCCCGGAGGAGCGGCTGCTGCGCGCGATCTTCGGCGAGAAGGCCCGCGAAGTCCGCGACACGTCCCTCAAGGTGCCGCACGGTGAGTCCGGCAAGGTCATCGGCGTCCGGGTGTTCGACATCGACGAGGGCGACGAGCTGCCGCCGGGGGTCAACCGCCTGGTGCGCGTCTACATCGCGCAGAAGCGCAAGATCACCGAGGGCGACAAGCTCGCGGGGCGCCACGGCAACAAGGGCGTCATCGCCAAGATCCTGCCGGCCGAGGACATGCCCTTCCTGGAGGACGGCACCCCGGTCGACGTCGTGCTCAATCCGCTGGGCGTGCCCGGCCGCATGAACATCGGCCAGATCCTGGAGACGCACCTCGGCTGGGCCGCCAAGGCCGGCTGGGATGTCGATACGTCCGACGTGCGGGCTGCCCGGCTGCCCAAGGAGGCCCTGTCTGTCCCGCGGGACACCAAGGTCGCCACGCCGGTCTTCGATGGGGCGCGCGAGGAGGAGCTTGCGCTCGTCCTCGACTCGACCCGCGTCACGGACGACGGGCTGAAGCTCGTCGGCAACGACGGCAAGGCGTACCTGTTCGACGGCCGCAGCGGCGAGCCCATTCCCGGGCGCATCGCGGTGGGCTACATCTACATCCTCAAGCTGCTCCACCTGGTCGACGACAAGATCCATGCGCGGTCGACCGGTCCGTACTCGATGATCACCCAGCAGCCGCTGGGCGGCAAGGCGCAGTTCGGCGGTCAGCGGTTCGGCGAGATGGAGGTGTGGGCCCTCGAGGCGTACGGCGCTGCCTACGCGCTGCAGGAGCTGCTCACCATCAAGTCGGACGACGTCCTCGGGCGCGTCAAGGTTTACGAGGCGATCGTCAAGGGCGAGAACATCCCCGAGCCGGGCATCCCGGAGTCGTTCAAGGTTCTCGTCAAGGAGATGCAGTCCCTGTGCCTCAACGTGGAGGTGCTGTCGAGCGACGGCATGTCCATCGAGATGCGCGACAGTGACGACGATGTCTTCCGCGCTGCCGAGGAACTGGGCATCGACCTGTCGCGGCGTGAGCCGAGCAGCGTCGACGAGCTCTAGTCCTCTCCTCACCCGAACGATCCGAAGACCGAACCGAACGAAGGACACACAAGGTGCTTGACGTCAACTTCTTCGACGAGCTGCGCATCGGCCTGGCCACTGCGGAGGACATCCGCACGTGGTCGTACGGCGAGGTGAAGAAGCCCGAGACCATCAACTACCGCACGCTCAAGCCGGAGAAGGATGGCTTGTTCTGCGAGAAGATCTTCGGGCCTACCCGCGACTGGGAGTGCTACTGCGGGAAGTACAAGCGCGTCCGCTTCAAGGGCATCATCTGCGAGCGCTGCGGCGTCGAGGTGACTCGCGCGAAGGTCCGTCGCGAGCGGATGGGTCACATCGAGCTCGCCGCGCCGGTCACCCACATCTGGTACTTCAAGGGCGTCCCGAGCCGGCTGGGCTACCTGCTGGACATCGCGCCGAAGGACCTGGAGAAGGTCATCTACTTCGCCGCCTACATGATCACCTCGGTCGACACCGAAGGCCGCCACCGCGACCTGCCGTCGCTCGAGGCCAAGGTCGAGGTGGAGCGCAAGCAGCTGGAGTCCCGCCGCGACGGCGACGTCGAGAACCGCCTCCAGAAGCTGGAGGAGGACCTCGCTGCGCTGGAGGCCGAGGGCGCAAAGGC